>NZ_JBEPNO010000021.1:0-100473 GCF_040546275.1 Nakamurella sp. UYEF19
GCGCCGGCCAGTGCGCCCTGGAACGCGCCGTCACCGAACGAGACCAGCAACCGCACCGCGACCAGGCGCCGGAGACCGGACAGGCCGAGCCGTCCGGAGACGAGACCCGGAGCGAGCCGCGTGGGGGACCCCTGGGTCGTCGTCGCACGCCCCGCGAGTTCCGCCCGGCCGCTGGCATGTTGTTGATCGCCACCTCCGATCTGCGGGATCCGCACTTCCGCCGGACGGTCGTCTACCTGGTTGCGCACGGCGAGGAGGGGTCGGCCGGCCTGGTCCTGAACCGTCGTACCGAGACGGCCGTCCACTCCGTCCTGCCTGATTGGGCCACGCACGTATCGCGGCCGCAGGCCGTGTACTCCGGGGGACCGGTGCAGCCGTCGGGCGCCATGTGCCTCGGCGTCAGCCGCGGTGGCTATTTCCCGGGTGACGGGTCGGGCCTGGTGCGGGTCGCCGGACGGGTGGTGCTGGTCGATCTCGACACCGAGCCGGCAGTCGCCGCCGCGACCCTGCGAGGTGTGCGGATCTTCGCCGGACACGCCGGTTGGTCCGAGGGTCAGCTGGCGGCCGAGATCACCGAGGGCTCCTGGTTCGTCGTGCCGGCCCTCGATGACGACGTACTGACCGGTCCGATGGTCGACCTCTACTTCCGCTCGCTCAAACGCCAGGGATTCCCCCTGGCCTGGGAGGCCTACCGGCCCTCCGACATGGAACGCAACTAGCCCAAGCGCCGACGCCGCATCGGTCGATACCGAAGGTGGGAGTCGTTCGTAGTCGAACGACCCAGGCCTTCGGTATCGAACATTCGGGGCAGCCGGGTCCGGCTTCGGGCGTACGGTCGTCAGGGTGGATCGCCGCCGCGCAGGCCTGATGATCGTGGATCGCCGCCACGCAGGCCTGATGATCGTGGATCGCCGCCGCGCAGGCCTGATGATCGTGGGGCGTCGCCGCGCAGGCCTGATGATCGTCCTGCTCGTGCTCGTGGCCGCCGTCGTCGCGCCGCGGCTGGTCGGCCGCCAGGTGCTCGGAACCCCAGTCGCAGCAACGATTCCTGGGGCTCCCGGTATTGGTGACTGCCTACTGGACGCGCCTTCGTCGACCCACGGGGTGGTGAGCGGCGAGGGCAAGGCCCTCTACCAGAACGTGCGCACCGGACCGTGCTCGGGATCGAGGTTCGGCGAGGTCGTTGCCGTTCTGCCGCAGGGACTCTCGGCCAAGCCGGTGCGGGTCGCCGATGACGACGGGGTCTTCTCCTTCGAGGATCCCAACCGCGCGGTGTGCACAACGGCGATGGCGCGCTACCTCGACCGGTCGGCGGGCGTCGACGTCTGGCGGTCGAGCATCGTGTTCGAGTCCGTGCTGCTGCAGCCGACCGATCTGCAGCAGCGGTTCGGGCAGAACTGGGTGGCCTGCGGGGTTTTCGTCGGCGGCCGTACCGGTGCTGTTCTCGACTACGCCGGGACGGTGCGCGACAGCCTGCGGTCCGGTCTGGCCCCTGACGCATCCCTCGACGCCATCCCCGACTGTCTGAGCTCCACGAGCTACTTCGTCCAACACCCCGTCGATTGCGCCGAACCGCATCCGGTGGAGGCCTTCGGCCAGATCCTGACGCACCACCCCTCCACCACCGAGCTGTCCCTGGGGGCCACGTGTGCGACGGTGATCGGCGTGGCCACCGGGATGTCGGATCCGACCGCGGCCGGTCAGCTGCAGATCACGGCCATGGCGGTGCACCGCGCCAGCGACGGCACCTTCGCGCCGGGGTTGTCCACCCAGGACGAACTCGGCACGGCGACCTGTGTGGTCATCTCGAAGACCCGTCAGCTGAACGGTTCGCTCGTCGGGTTGGGTGACGGGCCTGTTCCCTGGGCGCGCGGCTGAGGCGACCGGATCGGGATCCCGGCCGGTGCGCGGGCTACCGTTCGCGATGCTTCCCTCGCTCAGGCGGTCAGGATTCGTACGCCGGAGGCGGTGATGGCGATGGTGTGCTCGAAGTGTGCCGCGCGGCTGCCGTCCGCCGTTCGGATGCCCCACCCGTCCTTGCAGTGCTGGTAGTCGTCCCGACCCCCGGCCTGCAGCATCGGCTCGATGGCGATCACCAGGCCCGGGCTGAGCTTCAGGCCTCTACGCGCGCGCCCCTCGTTGGCGACGTGCGGCTCCTGGTGCATCGAGGTGCCGATCCCGTGACCTCCGTGATCGGCGAGCAGTCCGAACCCGCTCGCCCTGATGACCTTCCCGATGGCCGCGCTGATGTCGCCGAGCCGGCCACCGGGTCGGGCCGCGGCGATGCCGGCCGCCAGGGCCGCCTCGGTCGCGTCCATCAGGCGCCGGTCGGCGGCGCTCGGCTCACCGATGGTGAAGCTGATGGCCGCGTCGGCGCACCAACCGTCGACCAGTAGCGCGAGATCCACCGACACCAGATCGCCGGGTCGCAGCCTGCTCCTGTCCGGGATCGCGTGCACGATGACGTCGTTGACGCTGACGCACAGCACCCGCGGATACGGCGACGGCGCCCAGACCGGGTGGTAGCCGATGTAGGCCGAGACACCGCCGCCGTCGGCGATCACCCGCTGGGCCAGATCGTCCAACTCCTTCAGGCGGACGCCCGGTCCGGCTGCCTCCCGCACCGCGTTCAGGGTCCTGCGGACCAATGCGCCCGCGACCCCGATCGCCTCGATCTGCGCCGGGGACTTGTACTCGATCATGAAGCCTGACTCCTGTACTGGCCGTGACTGCTGTGCTCTCGCAGTCTCACACGCCCTGTCCATGTACTGCGGCTTCCATCCACTGCTCCAGCACACCGCCGACTGGTGTCGGGAGCGGACCGGTGCGGGGTCCCTCCCACCGTGGGGGGATCCGGCCTCGGCCGGAGCGCACTACCGTTCGGTGCATGCGCAAGCACGTCTACCGCTGGTTCGAGCAGCACGTCTGGGCCGGTGACGCGATCCTGGGTGTGCTGATGCTGGTCGCGCTCGTGTTCAGCGGGGCGGACCTGCGGTACAGCGATGCGGAGGTGTTCCCGCTGCTGGTGCTGAGCGCGGGACCGGTGTTCCTGCGCCGCAGCGCCACCCGGTCCGCCGTGACGATGGCCATCGCGCTGCTGGGTCTCAACGTCCTGCTGGTCGGCGAGGCGACCGCCGCGGTGGTGCTGGCTCCGCTGATGGTGCATGCGGCCGTCGCCTACACGTCCGGTCGGTTCTGGGGACGGTTCGCGCTGGCTGCTGGTTTGCTGGGATCCGTCGCAGCACCGCTGCGGTGGGGCTACCGGAGCACGGACAACGGCACTCTGACGATCGCGATCGGATTGTGTGCGGTCGTCGTCATCGCCGCGTTCGTCATCGGGGAACGCCAGCGGGACCGGGTGGAATTCCAGGCCGAGCAACTCAGGGTGCTCGACGAGCGCTCTGCCATGCTCGCCGCCGAGCGGGACCAGCGGGCCAGGATCGCGGCCTCGACCGAGCGGACCCGCATCGCCCGGGAGCTGCACGATATCGTGGCCCACTCGCTGTCCGTGGTCATCGTGCAGGCCGACGGTGCGGCGGCGGCAGCTGCAGCCCGACCCGAACTGGCGGTCTCCGTTCTGCACACCATCGCCGACACCGGGCGCGAAGCGCTGGCCGAGATGCGCCGCCTGGTCGGCGTTCTCCGGGCCGGTGACGTGCCGGGGTCCGCCCCGACCGGGTACGCCCCGGCCCAGGGCGTCGCCGACCTGCCGGCCCTGATCGAGCAGGTGCGGCAGACCGGCGTCGCGGTGTCGATGACGTTGTCCGGAGACAGGATCGCACTCCCGGCCGGACTCGGGCTGACCATCTACCGGCTCGTCCAGGAAGCACTGACCAACGTGCTCAAGCACGCCGGACCGGTTGCAACCGCGTCCGTCGCGCTCGAATACCGACCCGGAGTGGTCGAGATCTCGGTGACCGACGATGGGCGCGGCGGAGCGAGCGAGCCGGGGTTCGGGCACGGTCTGCTCGGCATGCGTGAGCGGGTCTGGCTGCAGGGCGGCCGCCTGGCGGTCGGCCCGCGGACGGGCGGCGGCTACCGCGTTCATGCCTCGTTTCCGCTGCAGAGCAACGCGTCCGGCAACGCGTCCGGCTACTCGTCCGGCAACGCGTCCGGAGCGAGCCGATGATCCGCGTCTTCCTGGTCGACGACCAGGCGCTGGTCCGGTCCGGGTTCGCGATGCTGCTGTCGGCGCAGGACGACATCCTGGTCGTCGGCGAAGCCGCGGACGGCGCGGCGGCGCTGGTCGCGCTGGAACGGACCGCGGCCGACGTGGTGCTCATGGACATCCGGATGCCCGTGATGGACGGGGTCGCCGCCACCCGGGCCCTGCTCGAGGGCCGGACCGACGCACCAAGAGTGTTGGTGCTGACCACTTTCGACCTCGATGAGTACGTCTTCGCCGCACTCGCTGCCGGCGCATCAGGCTTTCTGCTGAAGGATGCTCGTCCGGAGGATCTGCTGGGCGCGATCCGGTCGGTGGCCGCCGGCGACGCGGTCCTGGCGCCCTCGTCCACCAGGCGGCTACTCGCCCACGTGGCCTCCAGCCTACCGAGTTCTGTTGCACCACAACAGGATACGTTGCTGGTCCTCCTCACCGCCCGGGAGCGGGAGGTGCTCGTCGAGGTAACCGGCGGCCTGACCAACGCCGAGATCGCCGCGGCGCTGTACATGGCGGAGTCGACGGTCAAGACCCACATCGGCAGCCTGCTGGCAAAGCTCGGATGCCGCGACCGGGTGTCGTTGGTGTTGCTCGCCTTTCGGGCCGGTCTGGTCCCACGCCCCTGATCCAACCACGCCCTGATGTACCGGTGCCCTGAGCCAACCGCGCCCTGGCCAACCGCGCCCCTGATCCAGCCACGCCCTGATGTACCGGTGCCCTGAACCAACCGCGCCCTGATCCAACCGCGCCCCGGCCAACCGTCTCCCGACAGCCGGGGCGCGGTGGTCACGGGCCAGGTAGTCCCGTGGGACTACCTGGTCCCCTGCTGCGGTGCCTCCCCAGCGGCCACAGCTCGGTCCTGCACTCCGATGTTCCCGGAGATCCGTTTCTCTAACGTCATTCCCAGGTCATTCCCGAGCCCCGACCCGGGTGCTCGGGTAACCGGACAGCAAAGGGGACAGCAGTGAGTGCGCCGTCACGACCACAGGTCGACACCACCGGGGGCATCCGCCCCGGAAACAACCGCGAGGCCGGCTCAACCAGCCCACACGCGGCGAAAGCCGCTGGCCTGTCGAAGGTCTACGGCAGAGGAGCCAACGAGGTGCGGGCCCTGGACGATGTCACCGTCGACTTCGATCGCGGTACCTTCACGGCGGTCATGGGAGCATCCGGTTCGGGTAAGTCGACGCTGATGCATACGCTTGCCGGACTCGATTCCGTCAGCGCCGGCCGGGTTTTCATCGGCGACCTCGACCTGACGACCCTGACCGACAATGAATTGACCCGGGTGCGCCGCGACCGGATCGGATTCGTCTTCCAGTCGTTCAACCTGTTGCCGACCCTGACGGCCCGCCAGAACATCCTGCTACCAGTGGATCTCGCCGGCGCCGATATCGACGAGCCCCGGTTCGACGCGCTGGTCGGCTCCCTGGGCCTGACGGACCGTCTTGGCCACCGTCCCTCTGAACTCTCCGGCGGTCAGCAGCAGCGGGTGGCGATCGCCCGCGCGCTGATCACCTTGCCGGACGTGGTTTTCGCCGACGAACCCACCGGTGCACTGGACTCCCGGACCGGCGCCGCGCTGCTGGCGTATCTGCGGCTGTGCGTCCGGGAGGGCGGGCAGAGCGTGGTGATGGTGACCCACGATCCGATGGCGGCGTCCTACGCCGACCGGGTGGTGCTGCTGGCCGACGGTCGGCTGGCCGGAGAACTCCACCAGCCCACCGCCGACTCCGTACTCGCCGCCCTGCGCACCCTGGGGGCCTGATGTTGCGCACCGCTCTCGCCGAACTTCGCGCCCATCCCGGGCGGTTCCTCGCTGTCGGCCTCGCCATCGTCCTCGGAGTCGGTTTTGCCGCCGCCACCGTGGTTTTCACCTCCAGCTTCGACTCTGCGCTCGGCCGGTCGATGGCGGCCGAGGTCAGCCGCGTCGACGTCGTGGTCACTGCTGATCGGGGCAGCGCGCAAGGCAGTACCGTGCAAGGCAGCGTCAAGCCGGGCAGCGTCGATCAGGTCACTCCGGACCTGGACAAGCTTCGGGCCACCAGGGGCGTGTTCAGCGCCGAACCGGCGATGCGGGCCTATCCCGGATTCACCTCGGCCACGAGCCGGGGCGCCATCGCTCTGGCCAACATCCCGGTCGATCCGGACCGCCGGTGGTACTCGCTGGCATCCGGGCGTTGGCCGGCGAGCGGCGCGGAGCTGGCGGTCGCGCAAGGCACCGCCAAGCGGAACTCCTGGACGCTCGGATCGTCGATCACGCTCGGCGAGGCCCCCGACGCCCGGACTGTGACGGTCGTCGCGATCCTGGACACCCGGATCTCCGCGCTCACCGATGCTACCGATACCGCCTACGGCACAGCGGATCTGCTGTCATCGCTGAACGGCGTGCAGGTCGGGACCGCAGACACGGCCTACCTCCTGGTGGCCCCTGGCTTCACCCCCGAGCAGGTGGCCGCCACCATCACTGCAGACTCCGGCGGCAGGCTCTCGGCCCGGACTTCGTCCGATGTGACGGCGGAGGCGGTCCGTGATGCCGGCAACGGCACGTCCGTCATCGTCGGGATCCTGCTGGCCTTCGTCTCACTGGCCGGTCTGGTCGCGGCGATGGTCGTGGCCAACACGTTCACCATCCTGATCACCCAGCGCCGCCGGCAGATCGCACTGCTGCGCTGTGTCGGCGCGACCGGTGAGCAGGTGCGCCGGTCCACCCTGGTCGAGGTCGCCGTCGTCGCGGTGACCGGTTCGGTGGTGGGTGTCGTGGTCGGCATCGTCATCGGGCGGCTGGCCTGCGCGATCACCGGCATCGACGCCGCGGACTTCCGGGTGCCGGCCGGTCAGCTGGGGCTGGTCGGGGTGATCGGGGTGGTGGTGACGCTGATCGCTGCGCTGGCCCCGGTGGCCAGAGCCACGCGGATCCCACCGATGGCCGCCCTCCGTCCGGTGGACGGGGAGGAACGGGTGCGCAAGGTCTCCGCTGTGCGACTGGGCGTCGGCGTGCTGCTGGTCGTGGCCGGGGGCGGGCTGCTGGCCGGCGGCGTCCACCTGGGTGACCTGATGATCGCCACCGCCGGCGGCGCCCTGACCGCGATCGGTGTGCTCGTGCTCCTGCCATGGGCCCTGCCCTTCGTGCTGGCCGCGTTCTCCGGGCTCGGCGGTCTGTTCGGGGCGCACGGTCGGCTGGCGACCAAGAACCTGCTGCGCAATCCCGGGCGGTCGGCGGCCACCTGCACGGCACTGGTGATGGGGGTTGGCGCGATCATCACCCTGCTGGTCGCGTCCGCTTCGGCGCAGGCCGGGGCCGACCAGGCGGTCGGTGCGAAATACGCGCTGGACTTGCAGGTCGGCTCGCGTGACGACCTACCGAACTCCCTGCCCGAGCGGCTCGGCCGGATCGAGGGCATGGCGACCACCGTCGCGGTGACCGGCACCCAGGTGCAGCTCGATGGCAACGACTACCTGGCGTACGGGCCGACGGCGACCCAGTTCGAGAGTGTCCGCAACGGCGGCGAACTGTCCCCGGGCGAGATCGCCGTGCCCGGCTACCTGCTGGGGAACGGCGGGTTGCAGCCCGGCGAGACCGTGACGGTGCGGAAGGGGTCTTTCGCCCTGAGCCTGACGGTGGCGCCGCGGCCCATCTCCGACGACGGCGCGCTGGTGATGCTCAGCGAGGACCTGCGGCAACTCGATCCGTCAGCCGGGGTGCGGGCGGTCTGGGGAAAGTTCGCGGCCGACGCCGACCCGAACGACGTGCTCGGCCGGGTCAACCCGGTGTTGGCGCCGTACGCGGCGGTCACGGTGTCCGGCTCGGGTCCGCTGCGGGCGTCCACCGCGGACCTGCTCGACACCTTGGTGACGATCGCGCTGGCCCTGCTCGGGGTGACGGTGGTGATCGCCGTGGTCGGGATCGGGAACACCCTTGGCCTGTCTGTGGTCGAGCGCACCCGGGAGTCGGCCCTGCTCCGGGCGCTGGGCCTCCGGCGTGGTCAATTGCGGTCGATGCTCGCCATCGAGGCCGGGCTGCTGGCTCTGGTGGCAGCGGTGGTGGGGACGTTCTTCGGGGTGCTCTTCGGCTGGGCCGCCGTCGGGGCGGCGTTCGGTCAGGCCGAGCAGTCGGTGGTGCTCAGCATCCCGGTCGGCCGGGTCGCGCTGGTCTTCGTCGGAGCCGTGCTGGCCGGGGTGATCGCCTCGGTCCTGCCCGGCCGACGCGCTGCCCGCGCCACTCCCACCCAGGCCCTCGTCGACGCCTGAGCTTGCTTGCGTAGCAACATGTGCTGGGAGGCCCGTGGCTGACCGACTGCGCATACAGGACTCCCCGGCGCATACAGGAGTGCCTACTCTGGGCCCCTGAGCTGCGAATATGAGCATTCCTGTATGCGCGGCCGGCGAGGGATGCGCGGCCGGCGAAGGATGCGCGGCCGGCGAGGGCGGCGCAGTCGGTAGGGCGGTGCGGCCGGCCTGGGCGGCGCAGTCGGTAGGTGGGGCGGTAAGCCGCGTCAGGTGGCTGGGTGGCTCAGCGGGTTAGACGGTGCCGGCGTCGAGGGGCACGGCAGTGCGGGTGAGGCCGCTGCATCCACCGCTGCCGCAGGCGCAGCCGGCGCAAGCCGGGCTCGAACCGGGCTTGCGAGCCGGCACCGGAAGGGTCCGGGCCGCCTTCTCGCCCAGCACCCCGCCCGCGATGGTCAGCACCAGCACGGCGATGACGGCGAGCACGCCCACCACCACCGTCGTCGACGTCGGGACGGGGAGCAGCACGACGAGCAACGCCATCACCAAGGCGATGACGGAAGCGCCTCCGACCACCGGGGCCGCCACCTTGTTCGCCACTGCAAAAGCGTCGTCGGTGGAGACCGCGGCCGGGGAGTGGACGCCCAGGCGACCCGTGCGGGCGAGAGTGCCGGCCCACCCGCGGGCTGCGGTGACCCCGCCGAATCCTGCGAGGATGAGCAGCAGGACGGCGACCGGCAGGACGAAGGCGATAGGTGCGTTGGACACCCTGCGATGGTAGTTGAATCTCGCCTCCGGCCGTGGCCGCCTGGACCCCGGCCGGGTTCGCGCGAACCCGGCCCGAGCCGGTGTCGCGAACCCGGCCCGAGCCGATGGCGCGAACCCGGCCCGAGCCGATGGCGCGAACCCGGCCCGAGCCGATGGCGCGAACCTGGCCCGAGCCGATGGCGCGAACCTGGCCCGAGCCGATGGCGCGAACCTGGCCCGAGCCGATGGCGCGCGAACCCGCCCAGACCGCAGTGAATTCTGCGTCGACCTGCGGAGTAACATCAGCAGCTATGGCAGTGACGTTGCTCCTTCCCGGGCCGCGCTGATCGGTCGGTCCCTGCGGTTTCGCACCGGACCGGCGGCGACAGCGCGGCGTTCCCTCCTCTGACCGGGAGGGTTTTTTTGTGCCCGCGGTCGCCCACCCGACCGGCCGCGGGCGGAGGGCAGGTTGGGGGGTGGGTGATAGCAGTGAGCAGACCGTCAGGTCAGAGGAGAGATGGACGTCATGAGCAGCGAGCAGCACGGTTCGACCCGCACCGAGGCCAGTCCTGGCGAGCAATCCCACGGCGGTGACGACTCGGCGCCGCCGTTTCGCTACAACGCGGCGCTGGCCGCCGAGATCGAGTCACGGTGGCAGGACCGGTGGGACGCCCTCGGCACCTTTCAGGCGCCCAACCCCAGTGGCCCGCTGGCTCCCGCTGACGGCACACCACTGCCGACGGACAAGTTGTACCTGCTGGACATGTTTCCCTACCCGTCCGGCGCCGGACTGCACGTCGGTCACCCGCTGGGCTACATCGGCACCGACGTGCTGGGCCGATTCGAGCGGATGCGCGGCCGGAATGTGCTGCACACCATCGGGTACGACTCGTTCGGCCTGCCGGCCGAGCAATACGCCGTTCGGACCGGCACCCACCCACGGGCGACCACCGAGGCGAATGTCGCCCGCTACCGGACGCAATTGCGCCGGCTGGGTTTCGGTCACGACCAGCGTCGCAGCGTGGCCACCACCGATGTCGAGTTCTACCGGTGGACCCAGTGGATCTTCCTGCAGCTGTTCAACTCCTACTACGACGCCGACCAGAAGCGCGCCCGCCCGATCGACGACCTGATCGGCGAGTTCGCCTCCGGGGCCCGCACAGTCGCGGGCAACGTCGACTGGAACGACCTGGGATCGACGAAGCAGCAGACCGTCCTGGCCGATCATCGCCTGGCCTACATCAAGGAGGCGCCGGTCAACTGGTGCCCCGGCCTCGGCACAGTGCTGTCCAACGAGGAGGTCACCGCCGACGGCAAATCCGAGATCGGCAACTTCCCGGTGTTCCGGCGGAACCTGCGCCAGTGGATGATGCGGATCACCTCCTACGGCGACCGGCTGATCGCCGACCTGGACCGGCTGGACTGGCCGGAATCTGTCAAGGCCATGCAGCGCAACTGGATCGGCCGCAGCGTCGGTGCCCGGCTGACGTTTCCGATAGCGAGCACAGCCGGCCCAGACGGTTCCGTAGCGACCGATCGCGGCATCGAGGTCTACACCACCCGTCCCGACACGCTTTTCGGCGCGACCTATGTCGTGCTGGCGCCGGAGCACCCGCTGGTCGAGGAGATCGCGCCTGACGCGTGGCCGGCGGGGGTCAACGCGCTGTGGACCGGAGACGCCGCCACCCCGTCGGAGGCCGTCGAGGCCTACCGCGTCATCGCGTCGCAGAAGTCGGACCTGGACCGCCAGGAGACCAAGGAGAAGACCGGCGTCTTCACCGGTGCCTACGCCGTCAACCCGGCCAACGGCACCGAATTGCCCATTTTCATCGCCGACTATGTGTTGATGGGCTATGGCACGGGCGCCATCATGGCGGTGCCCGGACAGGACACCCGCGACATCGAATTCGCGAAAGCCTTCGCGCTGCCGGTGATCCGGACGGTGCACCCGCCGGCCGATTTCCCCGACGACGAGGCCTTCACCGGCTCCGGCCCGGCCATCAACAGCGCCAACGACGAGATCTCGCTGAACGGTCTGGAGGTGGCCGAGGCCAAGACCGCCATGCTGGACTGGCTGTCCACCAGGGGATTCGGCCGCTCAGAGGTGCAGTACCGGTTGCGCGACTGGCTGTTCAGCCGGCAGCGGTACTGGGGCGAGCCGTTCCCGATCGTGTACGACGAGGACGATCTGCCCATCGCACTGCCCGAAAGCCTGCTGCCGCTGGAACTGCCGGAGGTGGCAAACTACGCGCCGCAGTCGTTCGACCCGATGGACGCGAACTCCACCCCGGTGCCTCCGCTGGGCCGGGCCACCGAGTGGGCCACGGTCGAGCTGGATCTGGGTCAAGGCCTGAAGACCTACCGGCGCGAGCTGAACGTCATGCCGCAGTGGGCCGGCTCCTGCTGGTACGAACTGCGCTACCTGGATCCGACCAACACCAGGGTGTTCGTCGACCCCGAGGTCGAGAAGTACTGGATGGGGAAAGATCCCGAGCGGCCTGGTGACACAGGAGGGGTCGATCTGTACGTCGGTGGCGTGGAACACGCTGTGCTGCACCTGTTGTACTCGCGCTTCTGGCACAAGGTGCTCTTCGACCTGGGCCACGTGTCCAGCGAGGAGCCGTTCCGCAAGCTGTACAACCAGGGCTACATCCAGGCGTTCGCCTACACCGACGAGCGCGGGACCTACGTGCCCGCAGAGGATGTCGTCATCTCCGCGGATGCAACCTCCTTCAGCTACCAGGGCCGGCCGGTCAACCGCGAGTACGGGAAGATGGGCAAGCGCCTGCTGAATGTGGTGACGCCGGACGAGATGTGCGATCGCTACGGCGCCGATACCTTCCGGATGTACGAGATGGGCATGGGCCCGCTGGACATCTCGAGGCCGTGGCAGACCAGGGACGTCATCGGATCGCAGCGTTACCTGCAGCGGATGTGGCGCGCTGTCGTCTCAGAACAGACCGGCGAGAGCGTGGTCACCGAGGATGCACCGGACACCGAGACGCTGAAGTTGTTGCACCGCACCATCGACGGCGTCCGGAACGACTACGCGGCGATGCTGTACAACACGGCCATCGCCAAGTTGATCGTGCTGACCAACCATCTGACCAAGTCTGCGTCGCCGACCCCGCGGGTGGTCGCGGAGGCGCTGGTCCTGATGACGGCACCGCTGGCGCCGCACATCAGCGAGGAACTGTGGAGCCGGCTGGGCCACACGCAATCGCTGGCACACGGCCCGTTCCCGATCGCCGACCCGGCGCTGCTGGTGGCGGACGAGATCGAGTACCCGATCCAGGTCAAGGGAAAGGTTCGCTCGCGGATCTCGGTCCCTGCTGATTGGACCGTGGAGGCCGTGCAGGCAAAGGCCCTGGCCGACGAGAAGATCGTGGAACTGCTGGCGGGTGCGGCGCCGCGCAAGATCGTCGTCGTGCCGGGCCGAATGGTCTCGATCGTTCCGTAACAGCACGTTCCGCAGCAGGGCGCAGTGTCACAGCTCGAACCGGAATCACCCGTAGGACTGCAACACCCGTTCGGCAGCACGATGAAGACAAGGTATTTCGGACCCACACGAGAGGATCGACCGGTGCGTATCGCAGTCAGTCAGTTCGACCCGGGCACCGACCCGGCGGCCAATGCCGATCACCTGGTGAAGTCCGCTGCCCGGGCGGCTGGTGACGGTGCGTCCCTGCTGCTGGCACCAGAAGGTTCGCTGGTGTCGTTCCTGCAGGACCCGACCGCACCCGTTCGTGCCGCCCAGCCACTGGACGGACCGTTCGTGTCCGCACTGGCCGCGGCCTCGGAACGCCACGGGATCACCATCTCCGCAGGCACTTTCGTGCCCGATCCGAGCTCGACGAGGGTGCACAACACGCTGGCGATCGTGCAGGGTGGACAGTTGGTCGCGGCCTACCGGAAGATTCACCTCTACGACGCCTTCTCCTTCGTCGAGTCCGATGCGGTTGTGCCCGGTACCGACACCCCGCCGGTGGTCGAGATCGATGGCATGGCCATCGGTTTCGCCACCTGCTACGACCTCCGATTCCCGGAGCTGTTCCGGGTGCTGCAGAATGCCGGTGCGCAGGTGCTGGCACTGGCGTCGGCGTGGGTGAAGGGTCCACTGAAGGAGGAGCACTGGCTCACGCTGCTACGGGCCAGAGCCATCGAGAACACCTGCTACATGGTGGCTGCGGACCAGATCGGCCGGGCCGGCGTCGGACGGTCCGCTGCTTTCGATCCGTTCGGTCTACCCCTGCTGGACCTCGGCAACGCCGATCCCGGCTACGGACTGGTCGAGGTCGACCCGGCCCGCGTCGACGAGGTGCGGAAGGTGCTGCCCTGCAACGAACATGCCCGCTTCCGGATCGATCCGGCGCCGTTGGGGGCGGCCGTCGGGGCCACCCCGTGAGATATCGGATCGTCCGGCTGCAGGTGCAGACCGAGCCGCTCAAGGTGGGCCGGGCACCCCTGCGCACCTACGATCCGTCGTCGATCGAATCGGTACCGCGGATCGAGTTCGGCCCGGACGGCGTGATCGGCCTGGCCGAGCGGCTGGGGTCGGTGATCGACGTCCATCACCGCGATCACCCGCGATCGCGGGATCGCCGCGGCCTGGGCGGGATCACCTTCATGGGGACCGGTGACTACACCAGACTGCAGGCGCGCTACGGCCCGCATCTCACCGAGGGGATCGCCGGCGAGACCATCCTGCTCGACGCCCCAGACGGACTGGCGGGCCTCCCACTGCCGGCCCGTGTCATGTTGCACGGCGCCGGCAGCCCGGTACTGCTGTCCGACGTGCGGGTGGCAGACCCGTGTGTCGAGTTCAGCCGGTTCAGTCTGGGGCAGCAGACCTCGGACGAGGTCGACGACGCGGTGAAGAAAGCCCTGATCGATCTCGATGACGGCGCCAGGGGCTATCGTGCGGTGGCCAGTGGCAGTGGCCGTCTCGTCCTGGGCGACGAGGTCGAGATCGAGGAGCTCCCAGAGGAATCGCGGATCATCTGACCGGTGACCGCAACGATGCGGTCGCGTGCAGTCGCAGCGATGCGGTCGCGTGCGGTGGCCGGCGGTGGCCGGCCCGCCGCCCCGGGCCGGGAGATCGTTCGTCGGTAGCGGCCGGCTGGAGACGGAAGGGGTGGCGACGGTATGACGGCAGGGAATCCGGGGCGCCCACCGGGCATGCACGACGTGGCGCGCCGCGCCGGCGTGTCCCACCAGACCGTCTCCCGGGTGCTCAACGGTCTGCCCAACGTCCGCGAGGAAACGCGCGAGCGGGTGGTCGCGGCGATTGCCGAGCTCGGATACCGCCGTAACAGCGCGGCCCGGGCTCTGGTCACGAGGCGGTCGTCCGTGATCGGCGTGATGACGAGTGGTTCCACTCTGTGGGGACCGAGCAGCGCGCTGATCGCCGTGGAGAGTGCCGCCAGAGAGGCTGGTTACCATGTCAGCCTCGCCGGCATCGGTAGCGTCGACAATGCCGCGGTGGCAAGTGCTTTCGAGCATTTCATCGATCAATCGGTGGAAGGCATCATCGTGATCGCGCCGGAGGGCGCCCTGGCCCATGCTGCGGATCCTTTCGTCACCCGGGTACCGGTGGTGATGGTGTCTGCCGACGCGGAGCCGGCCCCGGGCGTCCACATCACCTCCGTCGATCAGGAGGCCGGTGCCCGCTTGGCCGTCCGTCACCTGCTGGACCTGGGGCACACCGCGATCGCCCATGTCGCCGGCCCGCCACTCTGGTTCGACGCGGCAGCACGTCAACGCGGCTGGGAAAGCGAACTGGTCTCCGCGGGCCTCCGCCCCGTGGCCCCGCTCGCCGGCGACTGGACGGCCGTCAGCGGATACGAGGCGGGCAGGAAGCTGGCCGCGGGACCGTTGCCGACAGCGGTCTTCGCCGCCAACGACCTGATGGCGCTGGGCCTGATCCGAGCTCTGTACGACAGCGGAATCACTGTCCCGCAACAGGTGTCGGTGGTCGGCTTCGACGACATCCCCGGTGCCGCACACTTCATCCCGGGCCTGACGACGGTGAAACAGGACTTCGCCGCCCTCGGCCGGCAGTGCATCGACATCCTGCTGGCGGCGCTGAACGAAGCGCCTGACGAACACCGCCCGCTGGCGCCGGGATTGATCGTCCGCGAGAGCACCGCTGCACCGGCTTGACGTAGGCATACCGTAGCTCGCCGAATCGAACGTCTCGAACTCGTTGCCATGAAGGGCTTGACGCCGCTCCATGTGAACGTTAACAATGTCTCAAGTCCAACATCGGTGGATCGCGGACGAGATTCGCGAACCGCACCTGCACGGCGAGAGAGGCACCAATGACGGTGGATCCCCAGCGAGCCCTGACCATCGGGGTCGACTACGGCACGCTCTCCGGGCGCGCGGTCGTCGTCCGGGTGGCGGACGGCGCCGAACTGGGTTCAGCCGTTCACGAATACACCCACGGCGTCATCGATCGCGAACTCCCCGGCACCGGCCGGCAGCTCCCTCCGGACTGGGCCCTGCAGGTGCCGTCGGACTATGTCGACGTCCTGCGCTCCGCCGTGCCGGCCGCCATCGTGGCGGCCGGTATCGACGCGTCCGACGTCGTCGGCATCGGGACCGACTTCACCGCCTGCACCATGCTGCCGGTGACCGCGGACGGGGTCCCGCTCTGCCAGCTCGCGGAGTACGCGGACCGCCCGCATGCCTACGTCAAACTCTGGAAACACCATGCAGCCCAACCACAGGCGGATCGGATCAACGAACTTGCGCGGGAGCGTGGCGAATCCTGGCTCCCCCGCTACGGCGGCCTGATCTCCAGCGAATGGGAGTTTGCCAAGGGCCTGCAACTGCTCGAGGAGGACCCGGAAATCTACGCTGCCGCGGCCCACTGGGTCGAGGCGGCAGACTGGATCATCTGGCAGCTGACCGGCACCTACGTCCGCAACGCCTGCACGGCCGGCTACAAGGGCATCCGTCAGGACGGCGCCTATCCGTCCCGCGAATTCCTGGCGGCGCTCAACCCCGATTTCGCCGGTTTCGTCGACGACAAGCTCGAGGCGACGATCGGCCAGCTCGGCTCGCGGGCCGGCGGACTCAGCGCGGAAGCCGCGGCCTGGACGGGACTGCCGGTCGGGGTCGCAGTCGCGGTCGGCAATGTCGACGCCCACGTCACCGTTCCGGCCGGGAACGCATTGGCGCCCGGCCAGATGGTCGCCATCATGGGTACGTCCACCTGCCACGTGATGAACGGCCGCGAGCTGCGTGAGGTCCCTGGGATGTGCGGCGTCGTGGAGGGCGGGATCAGCGAGGGTCTGTTCGGCTACGAGGCCGGGCAGAGCGGGGTCGGCGACATCTTCGGATACTTCGTAGGATCCGGTGTGCCGCAGGACTACTACCGGCGGGCGCAGGCGGCAGGGCAGAGCGTGCACGAGCTGCTCACCGAGCTCTCGGCCGGCCAGCAGGTCGGCGAGCACGGCCTGATCGCGCTGGACTGGCACAGCGGCAACCGCTCGGTGCTGGTGGATCACGAACTGTCCGGGGTGATCGTCGGTCAGACGCTCACCACCCGGCCCGAGGACGTGTATCGCGCGCTGATCGAGGCAACCGCCTTCGGTGCCAGGACGATCATCGAGACGTTCGGCCGCTCCGGGGTTCCGGTCACCGAGCTGATCATCTCGGGCGGTCTCACCAAGAATGCGATGCTCATGCAGATCTACGCCGACGTCACCGGCCTGCCGCTGTCGATCATCACCTCGGACCAGGGTCCGGCGCTGGGCTCGGCCATCCACGCCGCGGTCGCTGCCGGCGCCTACCCGGATGTCGCGGCCGCGGCGGAGGTGATGGGCCGGGTGGAACGTGCTGTCTACCAACCAGTCCCCGCCGACCAGCAGGCTTACGACGAGCTCTTCGCCGAATACACCCTGCTCCACGACTACTTCGGCCGCGGCGGCAACGACGTCATGCACCGGCTCAAGGCCATCCAGCGCCGGGCGCATCGGAGCGCTGCTGACCCTGCTGCATCCAACTCCGGGGCCGTGCTGGTATGACGGTCACCGGTGACGTGCAGGACACCGTCGCCCGGCTCCGGGCAGAGTTGGCCGTGCTGCACGCGGAACTGCCCAGGAACGACCTGGTGGTCTGGACGGCCGGCAACGTCTCGGCCCGCGTCCCGGGGCGGGACCTGTTGGTGATCAAGCCGTCCGGCGTCAGCTACGACGACCTGACGGCGTCGGCCATGGTCGTCACCGACCTGGACGGCGTGCTGGTCGAGGGCGACGGGTCGCCGTCCTCGGACACGGCCGCCCACGCGTACGTCTACCGCCACCGACCGGATGTCGGCGGAGTGGTGCACACGCACTCCAGCTACGCCTGCGCGTGGTCGGCCATCGGTATCCCGGTCCCGTGCGTGCTGACCATGATGGCCGACGAGTTCGGCGGCGACATCCCGATCGGGCCGTTCGCGCTGATCGGCGACGACTCGATCGGCCGCGGGATCGTGGATACGTTGCGGCACAGCCGGTCGAAGGCTGTCATCATGGCCAACCACGGCCCGTTCACCATCGGTCGCACGGCCAAGGAGGCAGTGAAGGCCGCTGTCATGTGCGAAGAGGTCTGCCGGGCGGTTTTCCTGGCCCGACAGCTCGGCGATCCGGTCCCGATCGCCCAGGCCGACATCGATTCTCTCTATGCCCGCTACCAGAACGTCTACGGCCAGTCCTGAACCCGCGCATGTCCTCCGCCACCACACCGCCTGCACCGCAGCGCCTCCCACACACCGCGCAGGTGCAGCCCGCAGCCAGAAAGGCCGCTCATGATCACGCTCCCACGGGAATGCTGGTTCCTCACCGGAAGTCAGGGGCTCTACGGACCGGACACGCTGGACCAGGTCGCCCACCAGTCGCAGCAGATCGCAACCGAACTCGACGCCTCCGCCGAACTGGACATCCCCGTGGTGTGGAAGCCGGTGCTCACCGAGGCCGGCGACATCCGGCGGATGATGTTGGCCGCCAACGCCTATGACAACTGCATGGGCGTGATCATCTGGATGCACACGTTCTCGCCGGCGAAGATGTGGATCAGCGGGCTCGACGCATTGCGGAAGCCGTTGCTCCACCTGCACACCCAAGCCAACGTGGACCTGCCGTGGGCCGAGATCGACATGGATTTCATGAATCTCAACCAGGCTGCACACGGTGATCGAGAGGTCGGCTACATCCAGACCCGGCTCGGCATCGCCCGCAAGACGGTGGCCGGTCACGTCAGCAATCCCAAGGTGGCGGCCAGGGTCGGTTCGTGGCAGCGCGCCGCGGCGGGCGCCGCGGCCGTCCGCTCGCTCAAGCTGGCCCGGTTCGGCGACAACATGCGGGACGTGGCCGTCACCGAGGGAGACAAGGTCGAGGCTCAGCTACGCTTCGGTGTCTCGGTGAACACCTACGGTGTCAACGATCTCGTCGAGCACGTCGACGCGGCGTCTGGGGCCGCGATCGACGCGCTCGTCGGTGAGTACGCCGAGACCTACAAGGTCGCCCCGGAGTTGCTGCCTGGCGGAGCCCGCCACGAGTCGCTGCGATATGGGGCTCGGATCGAGATCGGGCTGCGCAGCTTTCTGACCGAGGGCGGCTTCGGTGCATTCACCACGAACTTCGAGGATCTGGGTGGTCTCCGGCAGCTCCCGGGCCTCGCCGTCCAGCGATTGATGGCCGACGGCTACGGATTCGGCGGTGAGGGCGACTGGAAGACCTCGGTCATGCTGCACACCCTCAAGGCGATGGCGACCGGGCGCGTCGGTGGTACGTCGTTCATGGAGGACTACACCTACGACCTCGGCGCCCCCGTGCCGACCATCCTCGGTGCGCACATGCTCGAGGTCTGTCCCAGCATCGCGGCCGACACCCCCACCCTGGAGATCCACCCGCTCGGAATCGGTGGCCGGGAGGATCCGGTCCGGCTGGTCTTCGACGCCGTCCCAGGACCGGCCGTCGTGCTCGGCATCGCCGACATGGGAGAACGGTTCCGGCTGGTGGCGAACGAGATCACCGTCGTCCCATCGGCGCAGCCCCTCCCGAAACTGCCGGTGGCACGGGCGGTCTGGGAGCCGGCGCCCTCGCTGGAGACCTCGGCCGAGTGCTGGCTCGCTGCCGGCGGACCGCACCACACGGTGCTGTCGGCCGCCCTCGGGGTGGAGGAGCTGCATGACTTCGCCGAGATCATCGGGACCGAACTGCTGGTGATCGACCGGCAGACCACGACCCGGAACTTCGCCAACGAGCTGCGCTGGAACCAGGCCTACTACCGCCTGGCGAAAGGTTTCTGACCACGCCCGGTGGCGGTATTTCGTAGGCCCGTTTCCGGGCACCCGCGTTTTGTCGCGAGGGTGGCCGGCTCGTGATGGTAGCCGGCGCGCGATCGAGATGGGCGACGCCAGCCCCTGTATCGATCCTCGGTCCGAATTGTCTGCGCATCAAAAATCGCCAGATTGTCCGTTTCCGGTCGTACCCGACAGCGCCGGATCCATGTGCATCGCAAATGTTATGAAGGAGGTGTGGGAATCGCTTGACACGGGCGTTGTGAGCGTTAACATCAATCAGACAGTGACCACCGCCACAGGCGGAATCCGCCGGAGCGATCCGGTGTCGACAGGTCCCGCCATCGACGGCGCGCCGGTATGCCCGGGCCCGTTGGCTGGGGGGCCCGTCCTCAGGCAGTCGATCACCCGCACGGGGTTGATCACCGCAGGTAGTCGATCACCACATGTAGTCGATCACCACATGTAGTCGATCACCACACGTAGTCGTCACCGCACGTCGATCCAGAGCAGTTGCGCCACAGAACAGCCCCTGCCCTCCACGAGAAGGAACCCGCAGAATGACGAATCACCGCCGTACCGCTTTCATCGCCGCAGCCGGCGCGGTCCTGGTGCTGGCCGGATGCAGCACCGGTCAGACCACGTCCTCCACCACCTCGCCGAGCTCGGCGTCGGTCGGTTCCTCTGTGGCGGCCCCGGTCGCTCCGGTTTCCTCGCCGGGAGCCGCGTCGTCGGCGCCGGGCAGCTCGGTGGCCAGTTCGGTCGCGCCGGGGAGTTCTCCGGCCGGCAGCTCCCCAGCCGGCAGCTCCCCAGCCGGCAGCTCCCCGGCCGGCAGCTCCCCAGCCGGCAGCTCCCCGGCCGGCACCGGCTCAGCGCCGTCGTCTGGCACGGTCCCCGCCGCCATCCTGGCCGCCGGCGGTACCTCGGTGCTCACCGGCACCCTGCCGGCCGGTGTCGAGGCGCAGTACGGCCCGATGTGCAAGGGGTCCGACCTGGGTATCGGCAAGATCGACTTCAAGACGGACACCATCGGCTGGGCGCAGTCGGAGAAGGAGGCCAACCCCTTCCGGATCGCCTCTACCAAGTCCCAGGTCGAGCAGGCCAAGAAGCTCGGCGTGAAACTGCTGACCACCAACGCGCAGTCCGATGCACAGCAGGAGAACACCGACATCAAGGGCATGATCGACAAGGGCGCCAAGGCCATCATCTTCTCCCCGATCAACTCGACCGGTCTGGGTGACGCCATCTCCTACGCCAAGTCCAAGAAGGTCGCAATGATCCCGGTCGACCGGAACATCACCGGTGTCACCGGTTGTCAGTCGGTCGGCCCGCAGCTCGGCTCCGACTTCGTCCAGCAGGGCCAGCGCGCGGCTGACGCGATGATCAAGGCCACCGGCGGCAAGGCCAAGCTCGCGATCCTGCTCGGCGCCTCCGGTGTCAACGTCACCGACGACCGGACGGCCGGCTTCAAGGCAGAACTCAAGGCCAAGAACGCGACCGGCATCGAGGTCATCTTCGAACAGACTGCCGACTTCACCCGGGAGAAGGGCAAGTCGGTGACCGAAACGCTGCTCCAGGCCCACCCGGACGTCACCGCCATCTACGCCGAGAACGACGAGATGGGCCTCGGCGCCCTGGCGGCCCTCGACGACAAGGGCATGTCCGGTACGGACAAGGTCCACATCGTCTCGATCGACGGCACCAAGGGCGCGGTCCAGGCCATCGTCGACGGCAACTTCGACGCCGTCATCGAGTCCAACCCGGCCTACGGTCCGTCCGCCTTCGCCGCGCTCGACGCCTACGTGAACGGCGCCGGCGCCCCTGCTGTCACCATCACCACGGACAACCAGTACGACAAGAGCAACGCCCAGGCGGCGATCGACAGCGGAACGGCCTACTGAGTTTCCCGCCGGATCCGCGACGCTCGACAGACGAAGGAGCCAGAGCACCGGTGACCACGACGACAGAGCCGTCCGAGCCGACAGAGCCGTCCGAGCCGACTGGGCCGTCCCAGCCATCCACGTCACAGCCGACCCTCTCGGTGCGCGGGGCACAGAAGAGCTTCGGCGGGGTGGCTGCGCTCCGCGGGGTCGACCTGGATCTCTTCCCCGGCGAGGTGCACGCGCTGGTCGGCGAGAACGGTGCCGGCAAGTCGACTCTCATCAAGCTGATCACCGGGGTCTACCAGCCGGACGGAGGGGAGGTGCGTCATCGCGGTCAGGTGGTGCACTTCGCCGCACCCCGGGACGCCCAGCAGCAGGGCATCCAGACGATCTACCAGGAAGTGCACCTGGCTCCGCAGCTCTCCATCGCGCGCAATGTTTTCCTCGGGCGCGAGCAGCACACCCGATTCGGGGGGCTGGATCTGCGGCGGATGAACTCGGAGGCCGCCGAACTTCTCGACCGCTACGGCATCGCGGCCGACGTCAAACGGCCACTGGGGGAACTGGGGCTGGGCATCCAGCAGATGGTGGCGGTGGCGCGGGCGGTCTCGACCAACGCGTCCGTCGTCATCATGGACGAGCCGACCTCCTCCCTCGAGCCGCGGGAGGTCGACCGCCTGCTGGGGGTCGTCGGCCTGCTTCGGGAGCAGGGTGTGGCCGTCGTCTACATCTCGCACAAGCTCGAGGAGGTGTTCCGGGCCTGCGACAAGATCACCGTCCTGCGTGACGGCGCGCTGGTCTGGACCGGCCCGACGGCGCAAACCTCCCGGCGCCAACTCATCTCGCGGATGCTCGGCCGCGAGGCCGGCGATCTGGGGGCCGGTGGCGGCCGGACGCAGCTGTCCGCCCGTCCGGAGCGCGCCGAGCAGGCCCCGGTACTGACCGCCGGCCACCTGAGTCGGCGGTTCGTGCTGGACGACATCTCCCTCGTCGTCCATCCGGGTGAGATCGTCGGTTTGGCCGGGCTACTCGGATCGGGTCGGAGCGAGACCGTGAAGGCGATCTTCGGTGCCCTGCCGCTCGACTCCGGCTCGGTGGAGATCGACGGCCGGTCGATGCACCGGGCCACCCCGGCCTCGCGGATCAAGGCGGGCGTCGCGATGCTGCCCGAGGACCGGAAGATGGAAGGCATCATCCCGGAGCTGTCGATCCGCGACAACATCGCGCTGGCGGCACTTCCGCGACTGTCCCGCGGCGGCTTCTTCTCCCGCCGCAGGCAGGCCGAGATCGTCGACGTCTTCATGAAACGCCTGCGCATCAAGGCTTCCGGTCCCGATCAACGGGTCTCGGAGCTTTCCGGCGGCAACCAGCAGAAGGTCCTGCTGGCGCGTCTGCTGTGTCTCAACCCGAAGGTGCTGCTGCTGGACGAGCCGACCCGCGGCATCGACGTCGGTGCCAAGGCCGAGGTCCAGGGGCTGATCGCCGAGCTCGCCGAGAAGGGGCTCGGGGTGGTGCTGATCTCCTCCGAACTGGAGGAGGTCGTCGAAGGTTCGGATTCGGTGTTGGTGCTGCGGGACGGAGCGTCCCTCGGCACGTTGTTCGGCGATGACATCACGGAGGACGCGATCATGAACATGATCGCCGGCGCCGCGGCAGAGGAGATCGAAGTGGTCAGCACATGACGGCAACCCTGGACAAGCAGATGCCGGCCGCTGGAGGGATGCGGCCGAAAGTCGGCTGGGGGCAATGGCTCCGTGAGCGCGGCGTCTACGTCGCGCTGGCGGTACTCGTCGTCTACAACGTGATCTTCACGGCACACTTCAACAACTGGGACACCATCCAGCTGCTCTTCGCGCAGCTCCCGCCGGTCCTGCTGGTCTCGCTCGGGATGGCCCTGGTGATCGGCACCGGCGGCATCGATCTGTCGGTCGGCGCCACCATGGCCATCGCCAGCGCGGTGATGGCGAAGTTCGTCTCGCCGGCGTCGAGCGGGGGCTTCGGTGGGCCGATCTTCCTGGCCATCGTGCTCGGCATCCTGGCCGGTCTGGTGGTCGGCGTGTTCAACGGTGTGGTGGTCGCCGTCGCCAAGGTCCAGCCCATCGTCGCCACCCTCAGCCTGCTGGTCGCCGGCCGCGGTATCGCCCTTGCCATCACCGGCGGCGCCCTGATCGAACTGTTCGTCCCGTTCCTCAAGGTCGTGCGCCAAGGCGAGCTCTTCGGCATCCCCTACGTCATGCTGGTGGCGGCCGCGGTGGCGATCGTGGTGACGATCCTGCTGCGCCGCACCACCTTCGGCTACCGATTGGTGGCCATCGGCGGGAACCTGCGGGCCAGCGTGCTGGCCGGCATCCCGGTGCGCCGCACGCTGATCACCGTCTACGCGATCAGCGGCGTCCTGGCTGCCATCGCCGGCGAGATCGCCACCGCGCGGCTCCGGGCGAGCGATCCCTCCTACATCGGCCTGCTGATGGAACTGTCCGCGATCACCGCGGTGGTCGTCGGCGGCACACCGCTGAACGGGGGGCGGGTGCGGATCCTCGGCACCGTCGCGGGGGTCGTCCTGCTGCAGCTGCTGCAGACCACTCTCGTCTCGCACAACATCCCCGATTCGGTGTCCCAGATGGTGGAGGCGCTCATCATCGTCGGCGCGGTGTACATCCAGCGCACCTCCCGGAGCAGCACGTGACCCGGCCGAGTACTCCGAAGATGCCGATGCGGAAAGGTCCTGCAGTGCCCGAGGTTCCAGCATCGACCGCGCCGCAGCCTTCGGACCGGCCGGGCACGGCGGTCGTCCACGTGGTGCCGGACGGCGAACACGGCCCGGCCGCGGCGGCAGCCCGCGCGCGCGCTCTGGCGTCCCTTGTCTCCCGCAACGGAGCGGTCGCCGTGCTGATCCTGGTGATGATCATCGGCGCGATCACGGTGCCGACGTTCGCCACCGTCGACAACCTGACCAACACCGCTTTGGCGGCGTCGTTCCTGGCCATCATCGCCGCCGGGATGACGTTCGTGATCATCTCCGGTGGGATCGACCTCTCCGTCGGCTCCGTCTACGCGCTGGCCGTCATCCTGTCCGCCGACATGTCGAAATACGGCTCTGCCGCGGCGATCCTGGTGCCGGTCGCAGCATGCATGCTGGTCGGTCTGCTCCAGGGCGTGATCATCGCCAAGCTCGGCCTCCCGCCGTTCATCGTCACGCTCGCCGGGCTGACCGGGGTGCGCGGCCTGGTCTTCTTCATCACCAACGAGGGCAACGACCACCCGTCGGTGCCCGGCAGTCAGTTCTTCGAGACCCTCGGCACCGGAAGCCTTCTGGGCCTGGGAAATCCGGTCTGGATCACGTTGATCGTCTTCGCCATCGGCTGGTGGGTGCTCAACCGCACCGCCTTCGGCCAGGCTGTCCAGGCGGTCGGTGGGAACGACACCGCAGCCGGCCTGATGGGCCTGCCGGTCCGCCGGGTCAAGGTGATGGTCTACGTCATCAGCGGGTTCACCGTCGGGGTCGCCGGCGTGCTGTCCACCGCCCTGTCCGGCGGCGGCCAGGAGGCCAGAGTCGGCAACGCCTACGAACTCTCGGCCATCGCAGCCGTCGTCATCGGTGGCACGCTGCTGGCCGGTGGCGTCGGATCCATCGTCGGAACGCTGGCCGGCATCGCTCTCCTGTACGTCATCCAGAACCTCATCGTGCAGGGCTTCAACCTCAACAGCTACGTCCAGCAGATCGTCAGTGGGTTCTTCCTGCTGGTCGTGGTCGTCCTCCAGGCGGTCCTGTCCCGACGCGCCAGATCCGCATAGTCCCTGCCCTGCAGCCGGCTTCGCACGGCTGTCACCGCCGAACGCCACTCGCCCCGGCGCAGTGCTGCTGCGCCGTCAGAACAGGAGAGCAATGATGCCAACCTCCACCCGCACACCTCGTCGAGGCCGGCGCCGACTGGCGCTGCTCGCGGCCCTGAGCCTCGCGGTCACCACCGTCACGGTGGCGGTCGCCCAACCCTCGGTCGCCGGGTCATCGGTCGAGACTCCGGCAACCCGGTCGGCCGCAGCAGCTGCGGTCGCGCCGAACCTGCTGGGGCACTGGACCTTCGACGAGGGCACCGGTACGAGCGCGGCGGATTCCGCCGGCTCCCACCCCGCCACGCTGACCGGCGGCGCGGCCTGGACCGGCGGGCTGCAGGGCCCCTCGGCACTTGCGGTGAACGGCACCTCCGCGGTGGCCGACACCGGCGCCGCGGTCCTGGACACCTCGACCAGCTTCTCCGTCGTCACCTCGGTGAAGTTGGTCAACCTGAACGGGTTCCAGACCGTCGTGAGCCAGGACGGCAACCAGGTCAGCGGGTTCTTCCTCGGTCTGCGCGGTGACTCCGGAAAGTTCGCCTTCGTGCGGCTGCCCGGTGACGCCGGCTCGAGCCCCGCGGCCTTCCCCTCGTCGCTGACGGCGCCCGTGGCCGGCCAGTGGTACCAGCTGGCCGGTGTCTACGACGCCGACCGCTCCACCCTCTCCCTGTACGTGAACGGCCAGCTGCAGCAGACCACGGCGGCCCCCTCCGGCTGGGCGGCCACCGGCCACCTGGTCATCGGTCGCGGCAAGTACGGGGCCAATCCGGTCGACTTCGTCAACGGTGCGATCGACGATGTCCGGGCCTACAGCGGTGCGTTGAGTCCCGCGGCAGTCGCGCAGCTCTCGCTCGCCGGCGGCTGGCGCCTCGACGAGGGCACCGGCACCGTCGCGGCCGACGACTCGGAGAATCACGCCGACGGCACCCTGTCAGCCGGCGCCACCTGGACGACCGGAGTCGTCGGGACGCACGCCGTTCTGTTCAACGGCACCTCCGGCGCGATCGAGACCCAGAAGCCCGTCTTCGACTCCAGCCGGAGCTTCTCGGTCTCGGCCTGGGCCCGGGTGGACGCGGCCGACGGCTTCCGCACCATCGCCAGCGTCGACGGCACCAACATCAGCGGCTTCTACCTGCAGCGCCGCAATGACGGCAAGTGGGCCTTCGCCCGCCTGGCCGGCGACACGACCGGCGATCCGGCGGCCACCGTCGTCGAGTCAACCACCCCCGCGGTGGTCGGTAGCTGGACCCAGATCCTCGGTGTGTACGACAGTGTCGGCAAGACCATCACCCTCTACGTCAACGGCGTGACGCAGGGTTCTGCCGCCTACACCACCGGCTGGAATGCCACCGGGCACTTCGTCATCGGCCGTGGGCGCTACTACGGCGGACCGGTCGACTTCTTCGCCGGCGCCATCGACGACGTCCACGCCTACCCGGTCGCGCTCGACGCCACCGCGGCGCAGGCACTGGCCACCTCCGGTCGCTGGCACTTCGACGAGGGCAGCGGCACGGTTGCGGTCGACTCCTCCGCGTCCGGGGCGAACGGCACCCTGCGCGGCGCCACCTGGACCCCCGGGGTCTCCGGCTCGGCCATCGCCCTCGGCGGCTCCGCCGACGTCACCATGGGCGCGGCGCCCGCCCTGGATCTGGGCACCGGGTCCAGCAGCGTCTCCGCCTGGTTGAAGACCGGGTCGACCGGCGTCCAGCCGGTGGTGCAGAAGGGCGCGGTGGCGGCAGCCGACACCGGGTACCGCATCGGCGTGGCCGCAGGCAAGGTCACCGCGCGTCTCGGCGGTGGTGCCACCCGCGTCGATATCGCCACCACAGCAGGCGGTTTCGCCGACAGCACCTGGCACAACACGGTGATGGTCACCGATCGGACGGCCCAGCGTCTCACGCTCTACGTGGACGGCATCGCCCAGCCGGTGGTCACCACGACCGGCACCTGCGGCACCGTCACCGGCAACGCGGTCGACATCAGCGGATGTGCCGCTGCGTCCGCGGACAGCACCGCCGACTTCACCGTCGGCAGCACCTCGGGCGCTGCCCCGCGCTTCACCGGAGCCATCGACGAGGTCACCGTCCTGCGCTCTCCGCTGACGGCGCAGCAGGTCTCGATCGCCGCCGGCATCAGCTCGCTGTCCGTCAACGCCGCCGACCAGCGTTCGCTGACGCACTCCACCCAGTACGGCGCGATCCTGGAGGACATCAGCCATTCCGTCGAGGGCGGTGTGTACGCGGAGCTGGTCCGCAACCGTAGTTTCGGTGAGAGCTACGAGAGCGGGAGCGGTGCGGGAGACGGTCCGGTGCCGTACTGGTCGCTGGCCGTGTCCGGTGGTGCAACCGGTACGTTCGCGATCGACACCAAGACTCCACTCAACACCGCGATCACCCGGTCGTTGGACGTACACGTCGGCACCCTGCCGGCGGGCGGCCAGATCTCGCTCAACGACGTCGGCTACTACGGTGTCGAGGTATCGCCGTCGACCAAGTACACCGGATCGCTGTTCGCGAAGGCATCCGCCGGCTTCACCGGCCGGATCCGGGTCAGCCTGACGAAATCTGACGGCACGGTGATCGTCAGCAAGGTGGTCGGTGCCCCGACCACGGCCTGGGGGCAGTACGGCTACACGCTGTCGACAGCGGCCAACACGGGCACCTCCACCGACAACTTCGTCACCGTTTCGCTCGAGAACTCCTGCAGTGGCAGGAAGTGTGCGGCCATCTCCGGGAAGGACGTGTGGCTGTCGACGGTCTCGCTGTTCCCGCCGACGTACAAGAACCGGCCCAACGGCTTGCGGACGGACATCATGACCCAGTTCGCCGCCATGCACCTCGGCCTGCTTCGGGTCCCGGGCGGCAACTACCTGGAGGGCAACACCCTGGACACCCGGTTCAACTGGGAGAAGACCGTCGGGCCGATCTCGCAGCGTCCCGGCCACCAGAACACCGCCTGGGGCTACTGGTCCTCCGACGGCATGGGCATTCTCGAGTACCTGCAGATGGCCGAGGATCTCGGTGCGCAGCCGCTGCTGGCCGTCTACGCCGGCTACAACCTGAACGGCACGCACGTGTCCGAGGCGGACTACCCGCAGTACGTTCAGTCCGCGTTGGACGAGATCCAGTACGCCATCGGCGACCCCTCGACCACCTGGGGGGCCAAGCGCGCCGCGGACGGCCATCCGGCGCCGTTCAAGCTCACCTACGTGGAGATCGGGAACGAGGACTTCTTCGACAACTCCGGTAGCTACGAATGGCGTTTCGCCGACATGTACGACGCCATCAAGGCTGCGTACCCGCAGCTGCAGCTGATCGCCACCACCCCGGTGAGCAGCCGGACGCCGGACGTGGTCGACGATCACTACTACCAGTCGCCGCAGTGGTTCAACGACAACTCCGGCAAGTACGACACGCTCAACCGCAGCGGGCCGAAGGTTCTCGTCGGTGAGTACGGTTCGCTCGAGGGCTCGCCGACCGGTGATCTCGCGGCAGCCGTCGGCGAGGCCGCGTTCCTCACCGGGCTGGAACGCAACAGCGACGTCATCGTCGGCGGCATGTACGCGCCGATCCTCGTCAACGAGAACCAATCGAACTGGCCCACCAACATGATCGGACTCGATGCCGGGAGCAGCTATGGGTCGCCGTCGTACTGGGTCCAGACGATGTTCTCCAACAATCTCGGCAAGGTGGTGCTGGGAAGTTCGCTGTCGCAGGGCAGCGCACTCAAGCAGGTGGTCACGTCGACCACCACCGGCGGGCGGACCACGTTCTACGTGAAGGTGGTCAACCCGTCCTCGCAGCTGCAGTCGGCGCGGATCACCATCGTCAACGTGGCGAGTCTGGACGGCACCTACACCCGGACGGTGCTGACCGGAGATCCGGCTGCCCGCAACACCTTGGCGGGGCCGACTACCGTCGTGCCGGTCACCACCGGCGTTTCCGGCCTGACGAACGGGAAGCTGTTGACGTTCCCGGCGAACTCGGTGACCGTTCTGAAGATCACCGGGAAGTGATGCCGGTGGCCGGGACCTGATCCGGGGTCCGGCGGCCTCGAACGCAGCAGGGCCCGTCCGCACCCGAGGTGCGGACGGGCCCTGCTCTCGTCACTCGGAAAGCTCGCCGGCGATGAACTTCTCGACGTTGTCGCGGGCCTGGTCGTCGGGGAACTGGACCGGCGGCGACTTCATGAAGTAGGACGAGGCGGACGTCAGCGGGCCGCTGACGCCACGGTCCTTGGCGATCTTCACTGCGCGGACGGCGTCGATGATCACGCCGGCGGAGTTCGGCGAGTCCCACACCTCGAGCTTGTACTCCAGGGCCAACGGGACGTCTCCGAATGCCTTGCCCTCCAGACGGACATAGGCCCACTTCCGGTCGTCCAGCCAGGCCACGTAGTCCGACGGACCGATGTGAACGTTGCGGGCACCGAGATCCCTGTCCACCTGGGAGGTCACGGCCTGCGTCTTGGAGATCTTCTTTGACTCCAGACGATCTCGCTCCAGCATGTTCATGAAGTCCATGTTGCCGCCGACATTGAGCTGCATGGTGCGCTCCAGCAGCACGCCGCGGTCCTCGAAGAGCTTGGCCAGCACCCGGTGGGTGATGGTGGCACCGACCTGCGACTTGATGTCGTCCCCGATGATGGGAAGGCCGGCAGCCCGGAACTTGTCGGCCCACTCCTTCGTCCCGGCGATGAACACCGGCAGTGCGTTGACGAAGGCGCAGCCGGCGTCGATGGCGCACTGGGCGTAGAACTTGGCCGCGTGCTCGGACCCGACGGGCAGATAGCAGACGACGACGTCGACCTTCGCGGCCTCGAGGGCGGCGACGACGTCGACCGGCTCGGCATCGGACTCGCTGATCATCTCCCGGTAGTACTTCCCAAGACCGTCGAGGGTGTTGCCGCGCTGCACGATCACGCCCGTCGGCGGCACATCGGCGATCTTGATGGTGTTGTTCTCCGACGACGAGATCGCCTCGGCCAGATCGAAACCGACCTTCTTGGCGTCGACGTCGAAGGCCGCGACGAACTGGAGGTCCGACACGTGGTAATTGCCGAACTGCACGTGCATCAGGCCGGGGACCCTGGCGGCCGGATCGGCGTTGCGGTAGTACTCGACGCCCTGGACGAGCGATGAGGCGCAGTTGCCGACTCCGACGACGGCGACGCGGATGGGATGCGAACCCATGATGGGTATCTCCTTCTCGGTGGTGATGCTTCGATCGGGTCGGCTGCCTGACAAATGGATCACCATGTCACCTGACAAAGTGTTCCCTATGTCAACCTGAGTATCGTCACGATACGCCCATAGGTCGTGCGTTCCGGCACAGAATCGGCTGTGACTCCGGTCGCCGTCCACCCCGGTCCCGGTGTCAGGGCGGTGGTACCCACTCGCCGCCAACGATGCCCGCCACCTGCGGAAATACCGGTGGGGGACACCCGAGATCGAGGTCTGGAGCGCCCGCGTAGGCTGATCGGGTGCGGACGCAACGAGGACTGGTGGACTACGCGCTGCAGCGTCGTGCGCTGCTCGCGGAGGTCATGTCCGGTCGGACCGGGGTGACCGAGGTCTGCGACGCGACGCCCTATCTGATCAGGGCGGCGAAGTTCCACGGGGTGCCGACGGACGTGAGTTGCCCGGTCTGCCGGAAGGAGCCGCTGACCCACGTCTACTGGGTCTACGGCGACGAGATCAAACACATGGCGGGTTCCGCGCGGCAGCCACCGGAGCTCGAGAAGATGGCGACCACGTTCGGCGAGTTCTCCGTCTATCAGGTCGAGGTCTGCCGGACCTGCTCCTGGAACCATCTGGTGGCCTCTTTCGTGATGGGCTTCAAGGGCGAGCAGGCCCCGAAACGTCGGCGTGCCGTCAAGTAGTCCAGGCACACCGCCCGTAGTCCTGGCACACCGCCCGTAGTCCAGGCACACCGCCCGGCAGAGGAGTTTCCGATGGCACAGAGTTCGGCGGACGCATGGTTCGCGGACGCGGTGGTCTACCAGATCTACCCGCGCAGCTTCGTCGATTCCGACGGCGACGGGTTCGGAGACCTGGCCGGAATCACCGGAAAGGTAGACTATCTGGCCGATCTCGGCGTCGATGTGCTCTGGCTGTCACCGATCTATCCGTCCCCCCAGGACGACAACGGTTACGACATCAGCGATTACCAGGACGTCGACCCCCTCTTCGGATCGCTGGAGCTCTTCGACGGGTTGCTGGCCGCCGTCCATGCGCGGGGCATGAAGCTCGTCATGGACCTGGTCGTCAACCACACCTCGGACGAGCACCGGTGGTTCGCCGAGTCCAGGTCATCTCCCGACTCACCGCGGCGCGACTGGTACTGGTGGCGGCCCGCCCGTGACGGGATGGAGCCCGGTACGCCGGGAGCCGAGCCGAACAACTGGGGGTCGTTCTTCTCCGGGCCGGCCTGGGAGTTCGACGAGGCCAGCGGGGAGTACTACCTGCATCTGTTCTCCCGCAAGCAACCTGACCTCAACTGGGAGAATCCCGAGGTCCGGGAGGCCGTCTACTCGATGATGCGGTGGTGGCTGGACCGCGGGGTCGACGGGTTCCGGATGGACGTCGTCAACATGCTCTCCAAGGACGTCGGACTGCCGGACGGGGTGGCGGTGGGCGGCGGCCAACCCGGTGGCGAGCACTTCCTCAACGGCCCTCGCATCCACGAGTTCCTGCACGAGATGCACGCGGAGGTGTTCGCTTCTGGGGAAGGCCGGTTCCTGGCCGTCGGCGAGACACCCGGCGTGACAGTCGATGACGCGAGGCTGTACACCGATCCGGCCAGGGCCGAGGTCGACATGGTCTTCCAGTTCGAGCATGTCGACCTGGATCACGGCAGCTCCAAGTGGGAGCACAAACCGTTGCTGCTCACCGATCTCAAGGCGAGCTTCGGTCGCTGGCAGGCCGGCCTGGCCGAGATCGGTTGGAACAGCCTCTACTGGAACAACCACGACCAACCCCGAGCGGTCTCGCGTTTCGGCGACGACGGGGTCCATCGGGTGCGGTCGGCGAAGGCACTGGCGACCGTGCTGCACCTGCACCGCGGCACGCCCTACGTCTACCAGGGCGAGGAACTGGGGATGACGAACTATCCGTTCTCCTCCATCGACGACTTCCAGGACATCGAGTCCCGCAACCATTACGCGGAAGCCGTTGCGGCGGGCCAGGATCCGGCCTCCGCGCTGGAGTCGCTGCGCCGACCGAGCCGGGACAACGCGAGAACCCCGGTGCAGTGGGACGATTCAGCGCATGCCGGGTTCACCACCGGAACACCATGGCTCCAGGTCAATCCCAACTACCACGAGATCAATACCGTTGCGGCTCTTGCCGATCCGGACTCGGTCCTGCATCACTACCGCAAGCTGATCGCTCTGCGGCACAGCGAGCCCACCGTCGCCCGTGGCGATTTCACCATGCTGCTGCCGAACGACGAGCAGATCTACGCCTTCACCCGCCGGCTGGAGAACACCGAACTCCTGGTGCTGGCCAACCTGTCGGGCGAGACCGCCGATCCGGGTGAGCTGGCGGACTGGGAGGGCGCCGAGTTGGTGATCGGCACGGTGGACATCGACGCCGGCGACATCGACATCGACGCCGGCACACACGCCGGCAACGCTGCGCGGACCGGCAAGCTGGCCCCCTGGGAGGCTGTGGTCCTGCGCCGCACGCTCTGATGCCCCGCCGCGCGGATGAACTCGGCGACTCCTGTCCCACCCGTCCGTTTCACGCCTAGTTGATCCGTGCGGGCGTAGTCGATCCGCGCGGTCAGGGGTGGCGGAGCAAGTGGGAACCGTTGTGGTGCAGCACTGCTCGCAGCCAGTCGTCGCCGAGGTCGAGCTCCACCAGGGACTGGATCTGGACGGAGAACGGGTGCGGGATGTTGGGGAAGTCCGACCCCAGCACCACCCGGTCACCGAGGTCGGCCAGCCGGGGCACCAGGTCGACCGGGAACGGCGCGAGCGCATTCAGGTAAGGCGTGAAGGCCATGGTGGTGTCCAGGTGCACCCGCGGATACTGCTCGACCAGGTCCAGGAACTCGCCGTACTCGGGCGAACCGGCGTGGGCGATGACCAACGTCAGGTCAGGGTGCCGGCGGAGGACCTCGGCGATCGGTCCGGGCCCGGTGAAGGTACCGGGGAACGGTCCGCTGCCGCAGTGGCAGACGACGGGCACCCCGGCGTCGGCGATCATGCCCCAGACGGGGTCCAGCAGTTCATCACGCGGGTCGTAGGCGCCGACCTGGACGTGCGACTTGAACACGGCGGCACCACGGTCCAGGGCAGTGCGGACGTACTCGTCCACCCCGGGCTCCGGGTAGAACGTCGCCGATGGCACACAACCGGGTGTCCTGGCCCCGAAATCCATGGCCCAGTCGCTCAGCCACTGCCCCATCCCGGCCCGGTGCGCGTACGTCAGAGCCGTGAAGCCGGTGACGCCGAGCGCCGACAGCGTGGCGAGCCGGACCGACTCGTCCTGCCGGTACTCGATGGGCCACTGCATCCCCACCGTCGGGGGCACCTTGTCGAAGTAGTCCCACACCTTGCGCAGCACGTTGTCCGGCATGAAGTGCACGTGGATGTCGACCATGCCGGGCAGGCCGAGAGCGGCGAGGAAGGCGGGCAGATCGTCATCGGTGAGCACGGTGAACGATTGGATCACACCCGTCCGCAGGTCGAACTTCGCCCAGGACACACTCGGCTCACCCCGGTCCCAGTAGCATCGCGCCGTGGACGAACTCGGGAAGCAGCCTGCCGGCGACGACGCTACGGGTGCTGCCATCCCCGGTGTCGGGTCGGGAACCGGGTCCGGCGCCCCGCCCGAGGGGGTCTTCGGTGCCGACGAGATCGCCAGGGTCGAGACCGCGTCCGGGCTGAGCCGCTCGGCGACCCTGTCACCCACCGAACGCGTCATCCCGACCTGGACCGACCCGACCGTGCGCCGCGCTTCGGAGGTGATCGGCGGCCCGCTCGGCCGTCATGCCATCGTCGGTCGGGCGGTCTGGCTGACGCCGCTGCGGGTCTGCCTGCTGATGGCCATCCTCATCCTCATCTTCGGCTGGCTGTTCAAGGCCGCCTGCATCCAGCAGGGTCCGAACGGGGACGGCGGCGGCGTCACCCTTGACCAGAGCGGCCAGCGCCCGTGGATCACCGGTTGCTACAACGACGTCGTGCCGCTGTACGGCAGCCACAAACTCGACACCCAGGCGATGCCGTACAAGACGTCATGGGTCGACACCGACGGCACCACGCACTACATGGAGTACCCGGTCGTCACCGGCTACTTCATGTGGGGCGTCAGCGAGCTGGCCAAGTACTACGTCAAGTTCGCAGGGCCGGCCGGTCTGCCGGTCCCCCTGGACGTCGCCGCCTACTTCACCATCGGCGCCATCATTCTCGGCATGTTCTACCTCTGGGCGGTCGCCTCGACGGCTCGGATCGCCCGGCGACGGGTCTGGGACGTGGCGATCATGTGTCTGTCCCCGCTGCTCATCGTGCATGCCTTCACCAACTGGGACCTGCTGGCGATCGGCATGACGGCCGGCGCGATGGCCGCGTGGGCGAGGGGTCGACCGGTGCTGGCCGGCGCCCTGATCGGGCTGGGCACCGCGGCGAAGCTCTATCCCGTGCTGCTGCTCGGCCCGTTGCTGCTGCTCTGCCTCCGCACGGGGAAGCTCCAGGGTTTCGTCCGGTCGACGATCGCCGCCGCCGTGGTCTGGCTCGCGATCAACCTTCCGATCATGGCGCTCTTTCCGACCGGTTGGTACGAGTTCATCAAGCTCAATTCCGAGCGCCCCGCCGAATACGACTCCTGGTACTCGATCTACACCACGCTGTCCGGCAGCACGGTCTTCGACAACGCCAGGGGGGCCGACTCACCGACGCTGCTCAACGTCCTGTCGCTGCTGCTCTTCGCGCTCGCGTGTCTGGCCATCGGATGGTTCGCGTTGTCCGCGACGCGACGGCCCCGGCTGGCTCAGTTGATCTTCCTGGTGGTCGCGGCGTTCCTGCTGACCAACAAGGTGTGGTCGCCGCAGTACAGCCTCTGGTTGCTGCCGCTGGTGACGCTCGCCTTGCCACGCTGGCGGCCCGTGCTGGCCTGGCAGTTCTCCGAGGCCGTCGTCTGGATCCTGCTGATGCTGTCCTTCGCCGGCGTGGAGAACAAGGGTCTTTCGATCTATCCGTTCATCGGTGCGGCGATCCTGCGTGACATCCTGCTGGTGATGTTGGTGGTCAGGGTGATCCGCGAGATCCAACACCCGGCAAACGATCTCATTCGGATGGCAGGTGACGACGACCCGTCCGGTGGGGTGCTGGAGAATTCACCCGACCGCTTCGTGCTGCCCTCGATCGGGGCGCTCTGGAACGACCTGAAGCGGCCGGCACCCGAGCGGGAAACGGTCCTGGTTGGCGCGCCGGACGACGGCTCGTCCAGTTCAGTGATCCAATCGGACTCGGCGGTTCGACCGGGCTCGGCGCTCCGACAGACGGATGACGAACTTCAGCCCTGACCAGGTCGGATCGATCGCGGCGACCTTGATGTCGACCCGGCCGCCGGCGAGGCCGTAGTCGCGGACGACGACATCCGTCAGGTCGGTGACGATCCCGGACGCCCGCTTGGGCCAGCACACCCAGAGACTGCCGGTCGTCGTGTGCGCTGCCTTTGCGAAGCCGAAAAGGCTGTGCAGCGTGGAGCTTTCGGGGCAGAAGAGCAGCACCACGGGATAGCTGCCGGGTTTGCCCATCCGTAGTGCGTCGTCCGGTCCGTCTGCGATCGCCAGGCTGGTGACGTCGAATTCGAACGGGTCGCCGAGCACCAGTACCGGTTCGCCGGGCCTGATGCCGAGTTTGCGCCGCAGGGGACCACCGGATTGGTCGCTGGTCACCGTGTCGTCCGGGACAAGCGGGTTGCCAAGGTGGACTGGGCGACCGTGGTGGCCGGCGCGGCCCGTGGCCTGCACCCCAGGACCAGGAGCGCGCCGACCGTGGTGGCGATGGTGGTGAACACGACGGCGTGGTTCCAGCCGCTGATCAGCGACTGCTGGGGCGTCCCGGAATGTACCGACGTCGCCATGATCGCGACGATCGTGACGCCGATTGCCGACCCCAGATACCGCGCGGTGTTGTTGGCCCCGCTGCCCATCCCGGCCCGCGCGGGCGGGACGGTGGCCACCGATTCCCGGCCCAGCGCCGCGTTGATGACGCCTGTCCCGATGCCGGCGACGATCAGTCCGGGGACGGCCTGCAGGACGGAGGAGTCGGTGCGCTGCCAGCCCATCGCTGCCTGTCCCAGCGCCACCACCAGCAGTCCGAGGACGAACTGCACGCGGCCCGTCATCCTCAGATGCCGTGCCGCCAGCGAGGTGAGCACGCTGAACGCGGACCAGCCGAGCAGGGCGATGGCCGCGACCAGCTCGGACTCGTGCATCCCGCGCTGCAGGACCGTCGAGAAGAACGACATCTGGGCGATGACCCCGAGGCCGGTGGCCAGCGCCGCGACGTTGACCGCGACGAACGCCGGATTGCCGAAGAGCTTCGGATCCAGCATCGGCGAGACGCTCCTGATCTCCGCGGCGACGAACGCGACCAGCAGCAGGACACCCCCGATGACCAGGACGAGGACGGACGGTCTGGCGAGGCCGGAGCGGGCCAGGGTGAGGCCGGCGATCAGCGCACCGAGTCCGGTGGACAGCAGGATGACGCCCGCCCAGTCGATCCGGCGGCGGTGGTGTGCCCTGGACTCGGTCAGCAGGTGCGCGCCCGCGAAGGCCAGCGCCACCGAGAGGATCGCGACCAGGCCGTACGCCGCGCGCCAGTTGATCGCCAGCCCCAACCCGGCGGCCATCAACGGACCGACGGCGATCCCGCCGCCGAGGGCCGCGCCCCAGATCCCAGAGGCCTTGGCCCGGCCCGGTCCCGTTGGGAACTGGTGGCTGATCAGCGCCAGACTGCACGCGATGACGGCCGCTGCCCCGACTCCCTCGAGGATGCGGCCGATGATCAGCACCACGTCGTTCGGCGCCAGCGCACACGGGATGCTGGCGATGCCCAGCACCGTCGCCCCGATGATGAAGACCCGGCGCCGGCCGAAGTCGTCGGCGAGCGCGCCGCTGGTGAGCAGGGCCACGGCGAGGCCGAGGCTCATCGAGCTGAGGATCCAGGCCTGCGCGCCGGGGCCCGCGTTCAGGCCCTTGGCGGTGTCGGCCAGCGAGGCGACCGGTGTGGTGAAGGAGATCAGTGCGATCAGCGTGCCTGCCGCCGCGACCCACAGCGTGCGGCTCGCGAGCTGGGTGGAGCTCGGCTGGACGCCGGCGGCACCTGGTGTCGTGGCAGACATGACCGCCAGTCTGCCCGAGGCCCATACGGTGGGGTTGCCTCGCTCACGTCCGAGCGCAGGCACCTGGGCGTTTTGGCTGGTCCGGCCCGCACTGGTAGGCTTCAAGGGTTGTGCTGCGCCCGCCGACATCGGCGGGCTCTTTTTGCGGCCCGACATCCTCCTGCCGCGGAAAGACCGCGGCCGACGAGTCCACAGGAGGTGCACGTGAGCGTATCCACCGCTCCGCGTCACTACGAATTGCTGCTCATCCTCGACCCCAACCTCGACGAGCGAACTGTTTCGCCGTCGATCGACACGTTCCTCAACGTGATCCGCCAGGGCGGCGGAAGCGTCGAGAACGTCGACATCTGGGGCAAGCGCCGGTTGGCGTTCGAGATCAGGAAGAACCCGGAAGGCATCTACGCCGTCATCAAGGTGACCGCGCAGTCGGCCACCGTCGACGAACTGGACCGTCAGCTGAACCTGAACGAGTCCGTGCTCCGCACGAAGATCACCCGCACCCCGGAGAAGATCCGCGTCCGCCGCACCCGCAACAACAAGAAGTAGGTCCCGGTCATGGCTGGCGACACCGTCATCACCGTGGTGGGCAATCTGACTGCCGACCCGGAGCTGCGTTTCACCGCCTCGGGCGCTGCCGTCGCGAACTTCACCGTCGCGTCGACACCGCGGACGTTCGACCGTGCCTCCAATGAATGGAAGGACGGCGAGGCGCTCTTCCTGCGCTGCAACATCTGGCGGCAGGCAGCCGAGAACGTGGCCGAGTCCCTCACCAGGGGTTCGCGCGTGATCGTCTCCGGTCGGCTCAAGCAGCGGTCCTTCGAAACGAAGGAAGGCGAGAAGCGCACCGTCATCGAGCTCGAGGTCGACGAGATCGGCCCGTCCCTGCGCTACGCAACGGCGAAGGTCAACCGCGCGAACCGCGGTCCCGAAACCGGTGGCGGCGGCGGTTACGGCGGCTCCGGTAGCGGCGGCGGCGGTAACAGCGGCGGCGGTAACAGCGGCGGCGGGGGAGGCGGCTACTCCGGTGGCGGTCGTTCCTCTGGCGGAGGCAGTGCACCGGCCGACGACCCATGGGGCTCAGCGCCTCCGGCCGGCGGCGGGTATTCCGACGAGCCCCCGTTCTGATCCCCGTCCCATTCACCGGGCGCGTTCGTCCCGACTGCATCTCGAACAGCAAACAACCCAAATAACTCTCACCGATGACTTCGTCAGAGGTGCCTCGATTCCGGAGGAATCCCAGTGCCAAAGCCCCCCGTACGGAAGATCAAGAAGAAGGTCTGCGGTTTCTGCAAGGACAACGCAGCCCCGATCGACTACAAGGACACGAACCTGCTGCGCAAGTTCATCTCCGACCGCGGCAAGATCCGCGCCCGCCGGGTCACCGGCAACTGCACCCAGCACCAGCGCGACGTCGCCACGGCCGTGAAGAACGCCCGCGAGGTCGCTCTGCTGCCCTACACCTCGACCGCACGATAGAGAAAGGGACTCCCACTCATGAAGCTGATTCTGACCACCGACGTCCCTGGACTCGGAGCTCCCGGCGACATCGTCGAGGTGCGTGACGGCTACGGCCGCAACTTCCTGCTCCCGCAGAGCAAGGCCATCGTCGCCACCAAGGGCGCCGAGAAGCAGGTCGCGACGATCAAGCGCGCCCAGCTGGCCCGCGAGATCCGCGGCACCGAGCACGCGAACGAGGTGAAGCAGGCTCTCGAGAAGCTCACCGTCTCGATCACCGCCCGGACCACCGGCGACGGCACCAAGCTGTTCGGTTCCATCACCACGGTCGACGTCGCTGCTGCGATCAAGGCCGCCGGCGGTCCGTCCGTCGACAAGCGCACCATCGAGACCGGCGGGCACATCAAGTCCGTCGGATCGCACCCGGTGTCGGTCAAGCTGCACCCCGGCGTGACCGCCAACGTCGCCCTGGTCGTCAAGGCCGGCTGATCGCCGCCTGACGTTTTGGCACGGAACAGCAGTGGCCCCGGTCTCCTCCGGGGCCACTGCTGTTCCTGCAGTCGGACCGGGTCTTGCAGAAAGTCGGACGGGGTCTTGGAGATCAGGGCCGAACGCGTGGCCGGCGGTGGTGGTTCAGCGGGCCGGGCGTGGTGTTTCAGCCGTGGGCCGATCGCATCCTGGCCAGCAGGCGGCTGGGTAGTGGGAGCGCAGACCGAAATCGGGTGCAGCGGCCGGTCGGACACAGGCCGCAGTCCGTGCCGGCGCGAAAATGTTGGTGAGCGGCGGCCTCGTGTCCGCATCGACAGATCTCCCCGGCGCCCGGATCGAACAACCTCATCGACACGCCCCCTCCCCGGAATACTGCTACCAGCCGAGCGCATCCGGTCGGGTCGGCGTACCACCCGTCGAGGGCATCCGGACCTCCTCGGTCCCTGCCACGAGTTTAGCCCGCTCTGTGCTTTTCAGGTCACTCAAGGTGGCCGGAGCCTCGCTGTCAGTTCCGGCGTTCGGCTGGACTTCAGGGCGTCTCGTCGTCCGGATCGATCGAGGGCAGATCATCGCCGTCGGACGGATCTCCGGCATCCGAAGGCGTGGCGGCGGCCCAGATGGCCGGGCCGATGTGGCTGCGTCCCGCATGCCAGGCCACGATGTCCAGCGCGCGTAGGGGCGTGATCACCGGGCGGGTCGCCAGCGCGGCGACCTCCGCGAAGAACTCGCGGCCGTCGCGCAGATCGGTGATGATCGCCTGCCCGAGCATCGGCAGGAACTCCTGCCAGGTGCGCTTGCGGTCGCGGGAGATCGGGGCGTCGTCGGTTCCGCGGTAGCAGTAGTCGACGAACCGGTCGTAGAGCGGGATGAACGCGGGCCGCTTGCGATGCATCACCTTTGCCAGGATCGATCCGCGGGCGTTCACCGGGAGATCGTCGGAATCCAGCACGGCGAACAGCTCGCCCAGCCGCGCGAGCTCCGTCGGGCCGGCCTCGACAAGCCTTGCGTCCAAGGGGATGTCGACGAGCCAGCGTTCCAGGTGCGGCCGGATCGCAGCCAGGGCGTAGAAGGTCCGTGAGTTCATCTCGGCGTTCAGCAGCACCGGGGCCACGAAATCCGCATCGCTGATCTGCCAGGGTCCGCCCTCGGACCCGAAGGAGTCGTAGGCGGGATAGCCGAACCGATCCCGCCGGCTCAGGTAGCTGCGTGCCGACTCCAGGGCCGACCCGCGGTTGATCTCGACTCCACCGATTCGTAGCACGCTGGGGCTCTCCGTCACTGGTCTCCGCTCCTTGGGTGAGGCATCGCTCTCGAACTCGCGCTCCGGCGCCGCCAGCCTAGAAGACCGCTCCGCCGGCCCGGTGGGCGGTGCGGTGGCGGAGCGGCAGGCTGGTTGCGACGGGGACACGGCCGGGCGATACGGACGTGGCCGGGCGTCGGTCACGCGATCCCGGCAGCGATGACGGCCAGGAACGCAGCGGCGGCAACCTGATCGCCGTCGATCACGGGCTCGGTGAACGCCTTCCGGCCCCAGAGCCACGCATCCAGCTCGCCGGCCGACCCGCTCACCGTGAACGCAGGTTCGGCCGAGGTCGGCTCGTCGAGAACCTGGATCGTCGGTTCGTCGAAGGTCTTGCCCGAGGTGGGGCCGGTGCCGCACCACCGCCCGAGGGTGAAGTCCCACCGGGTGCCGGTGTCGGTGGCGATCACCCGCCCGGCGCCGGGCAGCGATCGATGGTGGGCCCAGGCCGGATAGCCGCCGAACATGACCCGTAGTGCCTCGTCCACGCCGTCATCGGCGAGCGCGGACCCGAGTGGACCGACCTGGCCGACCGTCAGCTCGGCATCCAGGCGGTGGATCAGGGCCTCCTGAGCCTGCCGCCGTCGGATGAAGCCCACCGACTGCTCGTCGGCCCAGGTCCACACCGCAACGTCATCGGTCGTCTCCCCGAGAGTCTGGAGGAGTGCGTTGCTGGCCTCCACGAAACCGGTCAGCAGACCCTGGTAGTCGACGTCGGGCTGCTCGGGCCACCGGGTCGGCTCGGTCTGCAACCGCTCGCGCACGATCGTCCCCCAGGACGTCTGGACCTCGGTGAGGTGCCACAGCAGGTCGGTTGCCGTCCACCCGGGGCAGGACGGCACCGGGGCGGCCGGGTCGGCGTTGGACAGGCATTCGTGGAACCGGACGGACTCGCGGCGGAGGTCGGCCAGGTAGTCGAGATCGGACATGCGGACAATGTAGTCAGCGGATCCGACAGCCGCGCGATCGACGGATCGGGCTCAGCCTCCGCTGCGCGGATGCCGGGTGTCGACGCAGCTGATACACCGTCCCCAGTCGGACCAGGCGGGCGAGACGATCTGGCTCGTCGAACCAGGGATCGGCCGAGAGCAGCGTGGCCGCCGTGGCGAAGTGGGGCGCGGCCTCGTCAGGTCGCCCGGTGGCCAGCAGCAGCTCGCCCAGCTCCTCCGAGACGAAACCGTCCTCGGGGCCCTGGACCAGGCGGCTCTGGATGGCCAGGGCCTCGTCGAAGCGGCCGAGGGAACGCAGTGCCCGGGCGACGGACCACTCGGCGATCCGGATCCGCTTCGCGATTCCGGTTTCCTGGTTCGCGGTGAGCGCGCCCTCGAATTGCTCCAGGGCGCCGGGGAAGTCGCCTCGGTCGTGCAGGGTCCAGCCGTAGTTGTTCCGCAGGGAGCCCATCCACCGTCGGGTGCGTGGATCGGTACTGGCCTCGGTGGCGGCCAGTGCCTGGCGGGTCCACTCGTCGCTGCGTTCGTCATCGGCGATCGCCAGCATGTGCAGGGCGTCCACCACCAGGAAGTCGTCGCCGGCGTCCGCAGCGGCCGTGGCCGCTGCCTGGAAATGCGGAACGGCGGCCGCCGCCCTCCCGTTGGAGTTGTCCACCCGCCCGCGTTCCAACTCCAGGCGTGCCCTGACCTGCGGATCATCCCGCCCTTCGGCCTCGACGGCGGACAGTTCGGCCAGCGCCTCCTGTTCGAGGTGCTGCAAGGTCAAGGCACGCGCGACCTGGGTGCGGAGCTCCGCGTGGGCCGTGGATCCAGGCTCCAGACGCGAGAGCTCCACGTGAAACCTCTCGGCCGACGCCGCCGGATCGTCGAAGTCCCACAGCGCGTCGAGCCGGGCGCCGTCCAACTTGTTCTCGGTACTCATCGGGACATCCTGACACCTGCGATCCCACCGGTCCCGAAGAAGTTTGCCGATCTCGCCGATCACGAGATCGAACTCGTCGAGGTGCAGGGTGATTTCGTGTGGCACAGCCACGATCAGACGGCGGCACTCCTGATCGAGCCTCAGGGCGTCGTCAACACCGGGAACGCAGGCGGCCCGCCCACCAATGCGGTCGTCGCTGTGCCCTGATCGCGGTCAGGACCTGTCGGGGGATGCTGTGGCCAGGAACTCCGTCAGGACTTCGACGACCATGCGGTGGTCCTCCGACTGGGGTAGCCCGGACACGGCGACGGTGCCCACCACGCCGACGCCGTCGATAAGGATGGGGAAGGCCCCGCCGTGGGCGGCGAAGTGGGCGGGGTCGAGCAGCGTCGCCTCCTCGAGGCTCTTGCCGGCTGCGGCCAGCCGCCGCCCGAAGAGGAAGGACGACACACCGAAACGGCGCACCAGCGCGCACTTCCGCTCGATCCAGGCGTCGTTGTCGGCGAACGATCCGGCCAGTGCGGCGTGGAACACCTGCTGTTCGCCCAGCCGGATGTCGACCGCGACCGGAGCGGACTCCTGGGTGGCTCTGGCGACCAGGGCGGACCCGAGCCGCCACGCCGCCGCGTGGTCGAAGCCGTCGAACACCAGGTCCGACTCCTGTTGCTCCAACTGCTGGATCAGTGCTGCCAGGTCCGACGCGGGGGGGCTCATGAACGGTGATCATCCTCCCCGTTGACGGGCGCAGTGCGGCCGCCGTCGCGGCATGGCGCACAGTCGCTCCCACCTCTGCGCCTCCACCTTCGCCAGGTTCGCAGGGGTGTCGGTGGCTCGGTGCAGAATCGGGGCCATGACCAGAGCGATGCGGGCGGCTGACGGAAGGGCCGGCTCGATGGACGGTGAACACGCTCCGGACGCCGTCGCGCTTCTCGACACGCCCGTCGGTCGGTTGACGATTTTCGTCAGCGACGTCGGAGTGGCCGCAATCGCGTGGGGAGACCGACAATCGCATCCTTCGGTGGGCCGTGAGCCTGCGAGGGGTGTTCCGGTGGTTGACCCCCAGCGGACGCGGCCGGCCGTCGAGCAGCTGACGGCCTACTTCGACGGGGACCTGACCGAGTTCGATCTGGTGCTCGATCTGCGGGGTGTCACCACCACCAGCCGGAAGGTTCTGGAGACCCTCTGCGAGAAGACGCCGTACGGGTCCAGCGTCACCTATGGAGAGCTCGCGCATTCGAGCAACACCGGTGTGCCCGCGAGAGGGATCGGCTCGATCATGGGCTCCAATCCGGTCCCGATCGTGGTGCCTTGTCACCGTGTGCTTGCCAGCACTGGTCTGGGTGGATACAGCGGGGGAAATTCGGGTGACGGCCTGAGGACCAAACGGTGGTTGTTGACACTGGAGGGTGTGCTGCAGCCCACACTCGATTGGATCGATCCCCGGCTCACCGGTAGGTCGGATGGCTGACGCACAACCCCGTACACCTGAGAAATGTCTCCGAAGCGCGCCTGCGTCGTCGTCGAAGTTGATCACGATCGGGTCACAAAAGGGTGTAGGTGAGGTTGAGTCGATGTCGGTGCGACACGCCGGGGCGAAACGCCGATCAGCTACCCACATATTTCATCCACACCGTCCACCGGGCACCCTGGACTCCTGACCAGCAGCGATACCCGCCGACGAGCCACATTTCCCCACGTTGTCCACATCAGTCCCCGCTGCCGACCTGCGCAGATCCCGATTGCTCCACAAGGTGTCCCCGGTCGGTTCACGGCCTGTCCACAGGGTGCATTTGGCCGCGGTGCTCAGCGGGCCTAACGTCCGACTGCGTTCTCGACCGGGACCACCTGACATCGCTTCCACCGCTGACTGTCGGTGGTCACCGGTAGAACAGGGGTTCGGATGTACGACGAACGAATATTGGAGGCGGTAACCAGATGGCGGTGATCGACGACCGTTGGGCAGCAGCACCCTCTTCGGAGCCGCCCCGGCAGTTCGACCGGCAGCCGCCGCAGGATCTGGCCGCCGAGCAGTCGGTGCTCGGCGGCATGCTGCTGAGCAAGGACGCGATCGCCGACGTCGTCGAGGAACTCAGCACGGGCGACTTCTACAAGCCCGCGCACGCGACCGTCTACGACGTCATCCTCAACCTCTACGCGCGCGGTGAGCCGGCCGACGTCGTCACCGTCGCGGCGGAGCTGGACAAGGCAGGCACGCTGTCCAGGATCGGCGGAGCGGTCTATCTGCATACGCTGACCAGCGCGGTGCCCACCGCAGCCAACGCGGCCTTCTACGCCCAGATCGTCGCGGAGAAGGCCGTGCTGCGTCGGCTGGTCGAGGCCGGCACGCGGATCGTGCAGCTCGGTTACGGCGGCAACGAGGGTCAGGTCGGCGGCGGTGAGGTCGACGAGATCGTCGACCGTGCGCAGGCCGAGATCTACGAGGTCACCGAGCGCCGCACCACCGAGGACTACGTGGTCCTCGAAGAGCTGTTGCAGCCCACCATGGACGAGATGGACGCGATCGCCAGCCGCGGCGGCATGTCCAACGGCGTGCCCACCGGCTTCGCGGATCTGGATGCCCTGACCAACGGGTTCCACCCCGGCCAGATGATCATCATGGCGGCACGGCCTGGTGTCGGAAAGGCGCTCGCCCTCCACACTCCGCTGCCCACGCCGACCGGGTGGACGACCATGGGTGAGGTACAGGTCGGCGACCTTCTGCTGGGCGCAGACGGGAGGCCCGTCCCCGTGGTGGCCGCCACCGAGGTGATGGAAGATCGCCCCTGCTATGCGGTGACCTTCTCCGACGGCGAAGTCATCGTCGCGGATGCCGAGCACCAGTGGCTGACCGAGACGCGAGCGTCGCGGCGGTCCGCCCAGCAGGCGGCTACCGGAGACAACCACCACCAGAGCCAGCGGACGTTCGGCGAGGTGCTGACGACCAAGGACATCCGGAACACCCTGCGCTGCCACCCGGCCGACGCTCGCCTGAACCACTCTGTGGCCACTGCAGCCCCGCTCGAATTGCCTGAAGCCGATCTGCCGATACCGCCATACGCCTTGGGCGTGTGGCTCGAGGCCGGCGACAGCGATTCCGCGCGCTTCTCCGGGTTGGACGTCGAAATCGGTATCAACATCGAGAACGACGGTCTGCCGGTCGTGCAGCAGGGTGAGCGCGACTACTCGATCGACTCGATCCAGGCGCGCCTCCGCGCGCTCGGCTTGCTGAACGACAAGCACATCCCCATGAGCTACCTGCGGGCTTCGGAGGCGCAGCGTCGTCTGCTCCTGGCCGGGCTCCTGGATACCGACGGCACGGTATCGCCCGGCGGAGAGGTTCAGTTCGGCGTCACGAATCCGACTCTGGCCGCTGATGCGTACGAGCTGATCGTGAGCCTGGGCTACCGGTGCAGCGTGATCACGAAGCAGGTCAGCGGGAGCACGGCGGAATCCTCCAGTCTCTACACCCTGAACTTCTCGACCAGCGACGAATTGTTCCGGTTGCAGCGAAAGCTGTTAGTGCACAAGGAATGTGCCCGCACACTGTCGGACGCTCGACGAAGGATCCGCTACATCGTCGATGTTGCACCGGTGGCGTCGGTCCCGGTGCGGTGCGTGCAGATCGACAACGCCGACCGCCTGTATCTGGCCGGTCGGTCGATGGTGCCGACCCACAACAGCACGCTTGCTCTCGACGTCGCCCGGAACGCGTCGGTGAAGCATCGGCTGACGTCGGTGATCTTCTCGCTGGAAATGTCCAAGACCGAGATCACCATGCGCCTGCTCTCGGCGGAGGCGCAGATCAGGCTGTCGCAGATGCGCGCCGGCACGATGAGCGAGCAGGACTGGCAGAAGATCGTCCGCCGGATGAGCGAGATCTCCGACGCCCCACTGTTCATCGACGATTCCCCGAACATGACGATGATGGAGATCCGTGCCAAGGCGCGAAGGCTCAAGCAGCGCAACAACTTGAAGCTGATCGTGCTCGACTACCTCCAGCTCATGTCCTCGGGCAAGAAGGTCGAATCCCGACAGCAGGAAGTCTCCGAATTCTCCCGGCAGATGAAGTTGCTGGCCAAGGAACTCGAGGTTCCGGTGATCGCGATCTCCCAGCTGAACCGTGGTCCGGAGCAGCGGACCGACAAGCGCCCGATGCTCTCCGACCTCCGTGAGTCCGGGTCGCTGGAGCAGGACGCCGACATGGTCATCCTGGTCCACCGGCCCGACGCGTTCGAAGCCGACGACCCCCGCGCCGGCGAGGCGGACCTGATCATCGCCAAGCACCGAAACGGTCCCACCACGACGATCTCGGTCGCCCACCAACTGCACTACTCACGGTTCACCGACCTCGCCGCGCAATAGGTCCTACCCGGGGCGGTCCGATCAGTCACGGTTCGCCGTCAACTCGTCTTGACGGTCCCGCCGTCGATCACGATGTCGGCGCCGAGGATGTTGGGCGCCGCGCCCGACACCAGGAACGTGATGAGGGACGCGACCTCCTCGGGTTCGGTGATGCGGCGTGAAGCCATGCCGAAATGGTCTGGGATGGCGGCCAGAAACTCCTGGTGTCCCACGCCGTTCGCGGCAGCGACCCTGGAGCCGAAACCCTCCGGATCGCGCCAGAGCGCTGTGCCGACGACGCCCGGCGACACCGTGTTGACCCGGACACCGCGAGGTCCGAACTCCTCGCTCGGTCGTTTGCCGAAGGCGGTCAGCGCTGCCTTGGCCTCGCTGTAGCCGACCGGACCGGGGGCCGGGATGCGAGCGTTGATCGACGAGACATTGACGACGGCGCCCTGCCGCTCGAGCAGGCTGGGCATGGCTCCACGGGTCGCCCACACGGCGCTGAACAGGTTCAGGTTCAACAGCTCTCGCCACTGGTCATCGCCGATGCCGAGGAACCCGCCGAGACCGAATCGGTCCGCGTCGCCGGCGCCGACATTGTTGACGAGGATGTCGATGCCGCCCAGCTCGGCCAGCGCCGCATCCACGACGGTCGCGGCGCCGTCCGGGGTGGACAGGTCGGCCGGCACCGCGGCCACGCTCACCTCCTCCAATTCGGGAGTGATGGTCCGCGCCGCTCCCACGACCTGTACCCCTTCACGTGCGAGCGCCCGGGCGGTGGCCAGCCCGATGCCGCGGCTCGCGCCCGTCACGAGTGCCGTCTTGCCTTGCAGTTGAAGATCCATGACGGCAGCCTTTTTGGAACTGTAGGACCAATATGAGGACAGCGAGGAGGCCGCGCGGAGCGGTTCGGTCCAGCGGAGGGTCAGCCGGCTCGGTCGGCTGGCGGAGGCGGGTCGGCGGGGTCGGCGCGGAGTGATGGCGGTCGGCGGAGAACAGCGACTGCGGAGTCGATGATGCGGTAGAGCGTCGGGGCGTCGTAGGTGATGGCCATGACGCGCAGGCCGGCAAGAGTGTTGGCCAGGAATTCGGCGACCGCGCGGGCGTGGACATCATCATCGACGTCCCCGTCGCGGCGGCCCTGTTCGATGCGGGCCGTCAGCGCACCGATCGGGCGATCCTGCATCCGGCGGACCGTCCGGGCGATCTCGGGGTCGTGGCCGGCGAGTTCCACTGCGGTGTTGGCCACCAGGCAGCCGCGCCGCAGAGGTTGCGACAGGTCGAAGTCGACGATGGACCGGAGGGCGAAACGGATGCATTCGATGGTGCTGCCGGGGCGCGCCAGCAGGTCTGCTGCGATCGCAGAAGACTGCTGATCGTATCGAACCAGGGCTCGGGCGAACAGTTCTCGCTTGCTGCTGAACGCGTTGTAGAGGCTGCCCTTGGCGATGCCGGTGGCCTCCGACAGCTGGGCCGGGGAGGTGTTCGCGTAGCCATGAGTCCAGAACGCGTCCATCGCGCGCTCGATGACGACGTCGTCATCGAAGTTGCGTGGCCGTCCCATGGGAAGACCGTAGGCGTTCTAGACCGACTGGTCAAGAAGTCGGACCGGCCAAGTCTTCATCAAGACGAGGACCCGTCGACGACGTCCCGTCGCGGACGGCCGCCGCGTCAGGTCAGGTCGGTCACGATCTGCCGACGGGGGTTGTCCGGCAGTTCGGCGGTGTCCAAGCCGATGCGGCGGGTGGCGAGGGCGTCCCCGAAACCACCGACGGCTCCGCCGAGCACGGGAATCCGGCGGGCGACGAAGCTCGCCACCCGCTTGCCGCCGACCCCGGCCAGCAGCTGACCGGTGACCGCCCGCGCGATCTTCTCCGAACGCTCCGGTGACGGACCGGCGTTGAGCAGTACCGCGGGGGAAATGGTGCTACCGGTCTCCTTGGAGAGGGACTTCCGGGCGTCCTTGTCGAGCAGGCAGACCAGGATCGCGTCGCGCACCTCGGGACGATCCAGCGAGTACCCCCGCAGATGCACGATCGAGGCCGCGAGGTGGCACTGGATGAGTGCCACGGCGGCGAGGTTGGTCGGCATCGTCACCGCCATCGTGACGAGACCGCCGATGTTGGTCAGGAAGCCCTGCGCGCCGGCCAGCCGCAGGTGGTTGTCGATCAACGACTCGATGGCCTTGTTGACGTTGCCGTTCGCCCGCAGCAACTGGGTGTCTGCGGACCTGGCTGCGCCCGGGATGGGGCCGGCGCCATCGATCGCACGTTCCAGGATGTCGCGGACGGCAGGTCCGGTCACCCCCGGGGCAAGTCTCTTGGCCACTGCGCTGCCGAACGATCCCACCAGGCTCACGGTCGCCCTTTCTTTCCGGTCGTGCACCCTGAAAGGTGCGGGTCATCTTCGTGCAGCGAGGTCGCTGCAGCCGCGGGCCGAAGGTCCGGCCCCACAGGTGACATACCCAGTCTGCGGGATTTCATCGGCGTGCGGGGCTGGGTGTGGGTGCGCGGGCGGTGGGGTCGGCACCTGCTCGAGTCCTGGTTCGGACGACTGCCCGACTAGCCGGCTGGGCGGTTGCGGTAGCGGCCCACCAGCTCCCGGCTGGCGGCTTGGTTGCGGACGGGCGGCAGGCCGGCCTTGATCAGGGTCAGGTCGTCGACCACCATGTCGCCGATCTGCTGGAACGCGGCCGGAATGCCGCCGGCTCGGTGCGCCGAGAGCACCAGTCCGTCGAGCGACCGTGCGCGGTGATCGGCCGGCATCGGCTCGTCCGGCCACACGTCGACGCCTACCAGAAACCGGCCGGCCGCCACCCGATCCAGCAGGGCGTCGTAGTCGACGACAGCAGCCCGGCTGACCAGGACCACCCTGGCCCCGAGTGGGATCAGGTCCAGTTGGGCGGGACCCAGCAGGTGCTGGTTGGCGTCGGTGACCGCCGCCAGCACGAACAGGAACTCGCTGGCCGACAAGGTCTCCTCCAGTGACGCCGGCCGCAGGTCCGCCTCGCCGAGGACGGCCGCGGGCAGCCAGGGGTCGTAGACCCTCAGCATGGGGCTGAACGGAACCAGCAGCGGGCGGAGGGCTCGCCCAAGGTTGCCGTAGCCGAGGAACCCGATGTTGCTGTGCCGCAGCAGGATCGCGTCCGCATTTCCGGCACCCAGGTACCGCTCGAAGCCCCGCCGGAACGCCCGGTCCTCCCGGCTGATCCCGCGAGCCAGGTCGAGCGCCAGACCCAGCGCGTATTCGGCAACGGCCTGCGCGTAGGCCGGTCCGCATCCCAGCACGTGGACCCCGCCCCGGAACAGGGTCGGGTAGTCCACGTTTGCATAGAAGTTGCCCTCGACGTTGATCAGGGCTCGCAGCGTCGTTGCCCGTTCGGCGCTCTCGCGCGTGAGTTCCGGCTGCCCGACGATGGCGAAGGCCCTCGGCAACAGGTTCTGAAGAGCCCGGTCGGGGTCATCGGAACCGCTGAGATCCACGACGGAGAAGCGCTCGTGCAGGGCCGCCAGCGCGGCGCCGGTGAAGATGCGCTCGACCGGCTGCGGGGCGGTGGTGAGCACCACCAATGGCTTGTCAGCTGAGCCGGTCACGGGTCGCGCCCTCCGGTCATGGCTGCCGTCGGCCCGCTCGATCAGACATGGAGGTCAGGCTACCGTCGGGCGGGGGTTCTCGGGTCATGGTGGATTTCGGGCAGCGAGCGGAGAGCAGAATTCCCGATTCTGTCCGAAATGCCGGAATTATGCTCCCCGCAACTCGGATTCGCCGGCGTGTGACGCGCGTCCAGGCCGGGCGGGCGGCGGTTCAGCCAGGTCGGCGTCGGGTACCGCGTCTGGTGCCCGGCGTCGTTCCGTCGTCAGGTCTGCAGCTCGAAGCATTCCTGGAGAAAAATGTCCGCATCGCACGACCGCTCCCATCCCTATCCGCTGGGGGTGTCACTGCACGGCCAGGGCGAGCGCAGCGATGGGGATGGTCCCACCCGGGCCAACGTCGCCGTGTACAGCTCGTCCGCCGACGCGGTGGAGTTCTGCGTCTTCGATGGTGACGGCACCGAGACGCGGCACCTCCTGACCAGCCGGACCGGGCACGTCTTCCACGCTCTGGTCGACGGGGTCGGGCCCGGGACGAAATATGCCCTTCGCGTCCACGGCCCGTGGAACCCGGCCGCCGGGTTCCGGCACAACGCACACAAGGTGCTGCTGGACCCGCACGCCACCGCGATCTCCGGCGAGTACGTCTGGGGTCAGCCACTTTTCGGCCACGACATGAACGACCCGGAGACGATGGACGAGACCGACGGCGCCGGCTCCACCCCGCTGTGCGTGGTGACCGCTGACGACTTCGACTGGGGCGACGACACCCCGCCGCTGGTGCCGCTGGAAGACACGGTCATCTACGAGACCCACGTCAAGGGTTTCACCCAGCTGCACCCCGACGTGCCGGACGAGATCCGCGGCACCTACGCCGGTCTGGCGCACCCGGCGGCGATCAAGCACCTCACCGATCTGGGTGTCACCGCGGTGGAACTGATGCCGGTCCACCAGTTCGTCCAGGACGACAACCTCACCGGCAAGGGCCTTCGGAACTACTGGGGCTACAACAGCATCGGGTTCCTCGCGCCGCATGCGGAGTACAGCTCGGCCGGTAGCGACGGCGGCCAGGTCAACGAGTTCAAGGCCATGGTGAAGGCGCTGCACGCCGCAGGCCTCGAGGTCATCCTGGACGTCGTCTACAACCACACCGCCGAGGGCAACGACCTGGGTCCGACGCTCTCGTTCAAGGGCATCGACAATGAGGTCTACTACCGCCTGGTGGAGGGCGACGAGGCCCACTACTTCGACACCACCGGAACGGGCAACAGCCTCAACGTGGCGCACCCGGCGGCGCTCGGCGTGATCATGGATTCGCTGCGCTACTGGGTCCAGCACATGCACGTCGACGGCTTCCGCTTCGACCTCGCCACCACGCTGACGCGTCAGGACGGCGAGGCCTCCCACCACAGCGCGTTCACCGACATGATCGCCCAGGACCCGATTCTGGCGCCGGCCAAGATGATCGCCGAGCCGTGGGACACGGCCGGCTACCAGGTCGGCGGATTCCCGGCCGACTGGTCGGAGTGGAACGGCAAGTTCCGCGACGACGTGCGGGCGTTCTGGACCGGCGAGGACAGCGTGCTCGGGACACTGTCGCAGCGGGTGCTCGGCAGCCCTGATGTCTACGAGGGTGACCGGCGCTCGCCCGTCGCCGGTGTCGGTTTCGTGACGGCTCACGACGGGTTCACCCTGCACGATCTCACCTCGTACAACCACAAGCACAACAGCGCCAACGGCGAGGACAACAACGATGGCGAGAGCGACAACAAGTCGTTCAACAACGGCGCCGAGGGACCGACCGATGACGAAGCCGTCAACGAGCGTCGCGCCCGCGCCCGCCGGAACCTGCTGGCCACTCTGCTGCTGTCGGCGGGGGTTCCGATGCTGCTGGGCGGCGACGAGATGGGCCGGACCCAGGGCGGCAACAACAATGCCTACTGCCAGGACAACGAGCTTTCCTGGTTCCACTGGGACGCAGTGGATCTCGAGCTCCTGGAATTCACCAAGTCGCTGACCGGCCTGCGCGCTGCCCACCCGGCGCTGCGCCCCGCCTGGTTCCGACACGCGCCCGGCGACGACGTGCTCGACTGGGTGCGGGTGCTCCGCTCCGACGGCGAGGAGTTCGCGGACTCGGACTGGGACAACCCCGAGGCCAGAACGGTGATGTTCCTGCTCGGCCACCGGGACGCGGACACCTTCGCGCTCCTGCTCAACTCGGCCGAGAACGGCGTGGAGTTCGCCATCCCGGCGGCGCCGGGTCAGGACTGGCAGCTCGCGTCGTCCAGCGATGCCGAGCAGGTGGTGAGGTCGCCGGTCACCACCCTGATCGTCAGGGATGCGTCCTTCACCCTCCTGCAGTCGAAGAACTAGGCTGATCCGAAACCCGCTACCGGAGCCCAGGCCCTGCACGGGGCCCGGGCTCCGGTGTCTGACAGCAGCGGATGAGCCGGCGAGAGGACCAGAGATGGACCGACAACCGGTGTCCGGCAGTACGGTTGCGTCGATCGGCTACGACCCGTCGACCGCCGTGCTGCAGCTCGAGTTCGTCAGCGGTGACGTCTACAGCTACTTCTTGGTGCCGGCATCGGTGCACCGGGCGCTGATGGGCTCGCCGAGCAAGGGTCGTTTCTTCGGCGAGCACATCCGCGACCGGTACCAGTTCGAGCGTTGGTAGCGCCTTCGAACATTGGCAACAATCACGAAACCGCCGGCACCGGCGGCGTCGTGAGGTAGCCGCTGGCCGGGGGCGCGACGTACGGGAACGCGGGCAGCAGCGCGGCGTTCGTGTTGGTGGTGCCGTCCCGCAGCGCGTCACCCCCCAGGATGTCGTCCTTCTTGTAGTTCGGGTAGGTGAGCGGAAGCGTCAGTCCGGCAAGGGCTCTGATCTCGATGGTGGTCACGTCGTCGAAGACGCGACGACCGTTCGGGAAGCCGGCGGGGTCGCCGCCCAGGACGCCGAGATCGTTGATCTTCTGCGGGTCGGTCGTCGGCGGGATCGTGAGGTTGAGCCGCAGCATGTCCGCCTCGACCGGTCCCGTGTAGGTGGTGAAGGTCCCCAGCACCGATCCGGGGATGCCGGTCAGCAGAATCGCGTGCAGGTCGGTCCGCGGCTTCTTCGACTTGTTGAACGCGTCGAGGTTCGGGAACGCACCCGGGTACAGGGCCGGCAGCAGGCCTGACAGTTCCGGCTGGTTGACGTAGCCGGCGAATTCGCTGTCCTGGCTGGGGGTCAGCGTGTTCCAGCGATCCTTCACCGACATCGGGTTGATCACCTCGTTGAAGAGCGGATTGCCCAGCCGCGAGACCTGCGCCCGACCTCCCAGCGAGTGGAACCTACGGGTGCGCTCGTCGAAAATTCTTCCGCGTGCGCGGTAGGTGGCGGACCACACCCCGATCACCGAGGAGGACGCGAGCGGGTCGGTCGGCTTCTTGTTGCCGACGGTCAGATCCGTTTTCGGGACCTGGATGGCGATGGTGTGGACATTCATGCCCTGCAGGCCGTTCATGCCTTGCATGACTGGCAGGGGAACGAGGTGCGCGGGGTTGAGCGGCCTGAGACCGGCCAGGTCGAAGACACTGCCGAGATCGACGAAGAACGGGTCGGACCGCTGCCCGGCGAACACCTTTCCACCACCCTTGAGCGCGTGCACCGAGGCAGCGCCGAAGGTTTCCTGGTAGTCCGGTGTGCTGCGCTCGCCGACGTTGCACGGCGGAACCAGCAGGTCGGTGCCGAGCACGGTGCTCGTGTACTTGCCCTTGCTGCGTACCACACGCGTCACGCAGTACGTCTGCGGCCGGTTCCAGTTCGGCGAGTCGATCGAGGTGATCGGGCCGGTGTTGTAGAGGAACGTCTTCGCGTTGCGGATCTTGGTCGTGAAGCGGAACTCGTAGCTCACGTCGGCGTGGGCGTCGCCGGCGTTCGAGACATTGATGACGTACAGCACGTCGTCGGAGAACTCGCTGAAGTTCGGCCCGCCGTAAGGGATCTCGAACGGGATGAAGTTGGCGATCAGGGTGACGGTGTCGGGCGCGTCCGGGCTGACGAACGCGTACACGTCGGTGTTGTCGGCATTCGGGTCCTTGGAGATCTCGGGCGCTTCGCGGTGCGAGGACATGATCGACCTTTCGGGTCGGAAGAGCGGAACAGGGCTCGGTGCGGAAAGGCCTGCTGTCAGGCGGAGGTCGCCGGGGCGGTGTGCAGGGCGATGGCGAGCCGCGCCACCAACTCGTGATCGGTGATGGTCACCTCGTGACCCTCGACCATGACGGCGATCTCGCCGGTCGACACATCGTGGATGTAGGCGGCGATCGAGCCCTTGGCGGCGGCCGGAAGGTTTGCGGCCCTGGCCGGCGCGGCGACACCGGCGACACCGGCGACGGTTCCTACCGACAGGGGGATCAGCGAGGCGGCGCCGGCCGCGGCCGCACCCGCCCCGGCGACCTTGAGAAAGCCTCGGCGATTGGCGCTGTCCATGATTCTCCTTCGACGGGCGGCGAGTTGGTCGCAGCCGGGAACATGAGGGGTGGATCACGCCCCATTCGGAGCCCCTGGAAAGGCGGATGGCCCCGGTGCGGCGAGGCAGTCAACAACCACCCGGGTGCCGGAAAGCTCCCCGGATGCCTCGGGTTCAGAAGACGATTCGACCGTCCCGGACAACTCTGACCTTGCTCCGAACGAGCGGCTGGCGAGCCCGGGGCCCACGGAAGAGGACCGCGCCATGACGCAGGGTCAGGAGGCGGCCGAAACGCGTCCGGTCGATTCCAGATGCTCGCGGAGCCGCTGCAGACCGTCCCGGATGCGGGATTTGATCGTCGGGAGTGGCACCTCGAGCAGCGCGGCCACTTCCTGGTAGCTGTGACCGCCGAAGAAGGCCAGCATCACCGACTGCCGCTGCTTGGGCGTCAGCACCCAGAGCGCGTCGTGGACCAGCCGCCCGTCCAACCGATCACCGACCAGATCCGGCGTCGGGGGTATCGGGACATCGACTGCCGCGGCCCAGCTCCGATCTCGTTGCCGCGCGGCCTGTACTGACCGGATCCGGTCGATGGCACGGGATCTGGCGATCCCGATGACCCAGGCGTCACCCTGGCCGCGTTGCGGATCGAAGCGGGAGGCGCCCAGCCACACGGCCAGGAAGACCTCCTGGGTGACTTCCTCGGCCAGGGCCACATCGCGCATCAGCAGCCTGATCAGGCGGGAGACCGGCACTTGCAGACGGCAGTAGAGAGCATCGAAAGCGTCCTGGCTGCCCTCCGCGATCGCCTGCAGCAACTCGTCGATCGCCACGTCGATCTCCCGGCCGGAGCCCGCTTCGGCGGCGTCGTCACCGGTTGGTTGATCGGCCCACCGGCCAGGTCGAAGCTTCTGCGGTTCGTCCACCCCCGTGTTTCGTTGCCTGCGTCGAATCGGATGGGCAGAAGATGAGATTCCAAGTGGGACAGAAGGTCAGGACTCGATCGCGGAGGTCCTCGACAGAGGGGCGGACGTGCCGGTGCCGGTGGGCGACAGCAGACGCAGGCGATCGCCGGCCTTCGCCGGTGGCAGGCCGGGACTCCACAGGAAGCCCTGGCCGTAGCTGCAGCCCAGGCCCTGCAGGATCCGCAGGTGTTCGGTGGTCTCGATGCCCTCGGCGACGGCCTTGATGCCCAGGGCGTGAGCCAGGTCGATGACGCTCCGCACGATCGCCGAATCCTGCTGGTCGTGACCCAGCCCGGCGACGAACGACCGGTCGATCTTGAGCAGATCGACGGGGAAGTTCTTGAGGTAGACCAGGGAGGAGTACCCCATGCCGAAGTCGTCGATCGCGATGCGCACCCCCAGCGACTTCAGCTCGTTGACCACCCGGAGCGCCGCCGCCGCATCGTCCATCAGCGCGCTCTCGGTCACCTCCAGCACCAGCGAGTTCGGGTCGATGCCGGAGTCCGCCAGCGCCCGTCGCACGTCGTGGACCAGGCCGGCGCCCTGGGCCAGCTGCCGGCCCGAGACGTTGACGGACATCTCCATCGGCTGCCCGCCCGCGATGCCACCGGTCCAGATCGAGGCCTGCCGGCAGGCCTCGCCGAGCACCCAGGCGCCGATGTCGATGATCAGCCCGGTGCGTTCGGCGAACGGGATGAACTGATCCGGCGGCACCAGCCCGCGGGCGGGATGCTGCCATCGGATCAGCGCCTCGGTGCCGGTGCTGGTCTCGGTCTCCAGGTTCATCACCGGCTGGTAGTGCAGCAGCAGCTCGCCGCCGATCCGCGCCCGGCGCAGCTCGGTGAGCATCAGCAGACGGGAGGCCGCAACCACCCGGAGCGGCTCGTCGAAGACCTCGATGACGTTGGGCCCCTGACGTTTTGCCTTGTACATGGCCTCGTCGGCGTCCCGCAGCAGGCTGTCGGCGCTGGTGTCCGGATCGCCGCCGGGCGCGAGGGCTATGCCGATGCTGATGGTGATGTCCAGCGGGTTCGGTGCAGTACGCAATGGCACTGCGATGGCCGCTCTGATCCGGCTTGCGATAGCTGTCGCAGCCTGCACCTCGGAGAGGCCCCGGCACAGCACCACGAACTCGTCGCCGCCGATCCGGGCCACCGTGTCGCCGGGTCGTACCGCGTCGGACAGGCGCCTGGCCAGCACCCGGAGGGTCTGGTCGCCGACCTGGTGGCCGTAGGCGTCATTCACGTTCTTGAACCCGTCTACGTCGCAGAACAGCAGCGCGACCAGATGATCGGTGCCGGCGCGCTCCGCGATGGCCGCCGCGATCCGCTCGGTGAGCAGGGTGCGGTTGGGTAGTCCGGTCAGCGCGTCGTGCCGTGCCAGATGTTCGAGCTTCGCCTCGGCCAGCCGCTCGCCCGTCAGGTCGATGACGGTGATGCAGGTGATCGTCTCGCCGTTCACCCGGAAAGGCGCCGACGAGCTGATCCGCACGGGCACGGAGGTACCCGTCGTCGTCGACAGGGCGGCCTCGACCGGCCCGCTCGACGGATCGAGCCGGTGCAGCGACGGCCGGCTCGACGGCTGGACCAGATCGAGCAGCGGTGCCCCGACGATCTGCCGGCAGGTCGATTCCACCAGGGTGGCCAGCGCCTGGTTGGCGTAGAGCACCAGGCCTGACGACGATACGGTCGCGGCGCCGTCGGACATGCTCTCGACGAAGTTGCGGTAGGGCCGATCGGCGCTCGAGAGGGTGAACACCTGCTCCTGGCCCGGAACGGCCGCGACCAGCAGGGCATCGACCTCACCGAGCCGGATCGCCCGCAGGGTCTGCTCGTACTCGTCGAGTTTCTCCCGCAGTTCCGCCAGCTCCGCCCGTGTCGCGGCCAGCTCCAGCGCTAGGTCCTGCGCCTGATCGTCCTGCGCTGTCTGCCCGCCCGGTGGTGCCTGTGTGCCCTGGGTTGCCGGGTGGGTCACGAGGCGATCGGTCCACTGGACTCGTGGATGTTCAGTGCAGCGAGCACTCTCGCGGTATCGGACAGGTCACCGACCAGCTTGCGCCGGGGCAGCGGCGCCTCGCGCAGCAGCGTGGGTGCGGCCAGTACGTCGGCGGCCATCATGGTCGCCAGATCCCGATGGACGTCGACCACCTGCAATCGGTACCGGCCGGCCAGATGGCGTTCGCAGAAGGACCGGGCATTGCCGATGGCCACCGCCGACATCTCCGACGCACCGCTGACGAAGAGGGTGAAGACGTACTCCGCGACAGCGGCCGCCACCAGCTGCTGTTCGTAGCGCGCCAGGGCCGCATCATGCTCGCCGGTCACCGGGTTGGTCTCGGTTTCAGTTGTAGACCGTCGAGAACACCGTCGGTATCGGACAAGTCGCCGATGATCTTGCGGAAGGGGCGAGGAACCTGACGCACCAGGGTGGGAATGGCCAGGATCTCGTGGCTGCGGGCGAGGGACGGAAACTCGGCGAGATCGATGATCTCGATCTGGTAGCGGCCGGGAAGGTGCTCCTCGCACAGCTTCTTCAGGTTGTAGAAGGCCTCTACCGACTTCGGTGACTCGCCGGCCACGTACAGCCGGAGCTGCCACGTTTCGGGATTGCCGGTGCTGCCGACGATCTCGCCATAGGCGCCGTCACCGGCCCGGCCTCCGGTCGCGTCCGGCCCGGTCATGTTCACCGGCCCCGACGGTGAAACACGTCGGTGAGCTCCAGGCCATGGCTGGACAGGATGAAGTTGCGGATCTCCTGCGAATGGGGCATTCCCCGCGATTTGAGGACGTAGAGCACGCGACTGCGCTGACCGTCCCCTTCCTCGAGCTTGGCGATGATCCACGTGTCGATCAGCGAACCGATCTGCTGCTCGGAGTTCTCTGCGTCCCGGATGGTGTTCAGACTGGTGAAAACCGCTGTCACGCCGCGGCTCTTGAGGTAGTCGACCTGTCGGGTCAGCATGGCGGCCACCTCCTCGCCGGCGCCGACGTGCAGGAGGTCGGAGATGGGGTCCATCACCACCACGTCGGGTTCGAAGTCCGAGACCACCTGCTGCATGGTGGCCAGGTGGGCTTCGAGTCCGAGCAGGCTCGGCCGGACGCAACGGAACTGCAGCAGGCCGCTGTCCACCCAGCGTGCGAGGTCGATGCCGACCGAAGCCATGTTGCGGACGATCTGGGCTGCGGATTCCTCGAAGGCGAAGTACAGCGCGCGCTCGCCCCGACTGCACGCCGCGGCGCAGAATTGCGCCGCGATGGTCGATTTCCCGGTACCGGCGGTTCCGCTGATCAGGACGGAGCTGCCGCGGTAGAGCCCAGCCCCACCGAGCATCACGTCCAGGCTGGGTACGCCGCTCGAGACCCGCTCCATGGAGGCCGAGTGCTGCAGCCCGAGCGAGGTGATCGGGAGCACCGAGACGCCCTGCTCGCCGATCAGGAACGGGTACTCGTTGGTGCCGTGCAGGGTGCCGCGGTACTTCAGCACCCGCAACCGACGGGTGGAGGTCTGCGCGCTGACCCGGTGATCCAGCACGATGACGCAGTCCGAGACGTACTCCTCGATCCCGTGGCGGGTGAGGGTTCCGTCCCCCCGCTCGCCGGTGATGACCGCCGTGACCCCCCGGGCCTTCAGCCAACCCAGCAGGCGCCGCAGCTCGGAGCGGAGGATCGCGATGTCCGTGAAGGCGCCGAACAGTGTTTCGATGGTATCCAGAACCACCCGCTTGGCCTTGACCGCGTCGATTGCCGCGCCCAGCCGGATGAACAGCCCTTCCAGGTCCCAGGCGCCGGTCTCATGCGCTCCGCCGTACGGCACGCTGACGTGGTCGACCACGAGCAGTCCGTCCGCCTGGAGTTGCCGGAGGTCGAACCCCATCGATGCCACGTTCTCGACAAGTTCATCGACGGTCTCCTCGAAAGCCAGGAACACCCCGGGTTCGCCGAACTCCACGATCCCGCGGACCAGGAACTCCATGGCCAGCAGGGTCTTTCCGCAACCGGCTGGTCCGCAGACGAGGGTCGGGCGGCCGTCGGGCAGGCCTCCGCCGGTCACTTCGTCGAGCCCGCTGATGCCGGTAGGCGCCTTCTTGAGGGTGGAGTCGACCAGAGTGCGCGAACCATTGCGCTGCGCTAGCGGGACTTTCCCGGCTATTTTGATCTTGGTGGTGTTGTTGCTGGTCAGGGGTGGTGCGGTGGGTGGTGGGGTGTATGACCTAAGTCGGTGTGGGGGCTGCTAGTTGCTCGAGGTGGAACAGGTCGTAGAGGGTTTTCTGTTCGGGGGTCATGTCGGTGGTGATGCGGCGGGCTTTGGGTCGGCCGCCGGTAGAGGGGTAGATCAGCACGGTTTCCTGGATGCCGGCGAGAGTGTCGAGGATGTTGCGGACGGATTGGTGGTGTCCGGCGCGTTCGGCTCGTAGTCGCAGGAGGTGGGCGAGTTGTAGGGCCAGGACGCAGGTGAAGGTGTGGACGGCGATGTTGTGGTCGGTCCAGTGAAACATTGGTGAGAAGGAGACTTGGTGGGGGTCTTTGAGTTGTCGGAAGCCGAATTCGATTTCTGATTGGGAGCGGTAGCCGGCGACGACGTCGACGACCGGCCAGCCGTCGGGGGTGGTGGCGGTGAGTGTGGGGTGGTCGGTGATGAGGATCCGTTTGCCGAAGACTCGTTGTTCCAACACTTCCCGCCGTTCTGGGTTGATGGTCCAGGTCAGTCGGTGCTCGGTGGGGGTGTCGCCGGTCAGGTTCCAGTCGGTGACTTCACGGACCCACGGGTCGTGGGTGATCTTGTCGATTTCGGCTGTGACCTGTTCGCGGCTGCGGCGGGTTTTTCCTCGTTCCAAGGTCGCGGCCAGTTCGTCGAGCTGCCGACCGACTTTGTTCAGGGTGGTGCCGGTGAAGGAGCGGGCTTGGTCGTCGTGCAGGTTTGGGGAGTGGGTGAGCACGACCCGCCGGTCCGCGCCGTAAACAACGCGGTGGGTGTCGATCGCGGTGACGCCGGGATACTGCTGGTCGTCGACCTTCCGGCGGCGGGACGCGGGGAGGGCGAGCAGGTCCGGGCAGTCACTGGGTGGGACGGACCCGACGAAATGCAGCCCAGCATCGGCCAGGTGCGCGAAGTTCGCGGCGGAGTTTTGTCCGGCGTCGAACACGACGGTCATCGCCGCGGTGTCGCCGCGGGCCTGATCGTCGCCGGCGTCACCGATGTTGCCGGCGTTACCGATGTTGTCGGCGGTGGCGGCGGTGTAGTTGCGGACGAGGTGGTCGATGAGGGTGGGAAATTGGGTGACGTCGGGTCGGTTCCCGGGGTAGGCGTGCCAGACCAGCGGGATCCCGCCGGTGCGGGTGACGACCATACCCAGCCCGATCAGGCGAAGATCGGTGCGTTTTTGTTTCGCCTTGCCGCGTTGCGCGAGCGGCGCTTTGTCATTGGTGGTGTCGATGTAGGTGGCGAAGTTGGTCATGTCCAATGCGACGCTGGAGGTGTCCAATGCGAACACCTCGATCATCTTCGCGGCGATTCTGGTCGAGATATCCTGCAAAGCTTGCGGTGTCACCAGGTGCATCGCGTCCCAGAACTTCCGGTGATCCAGCACGCCGGGGCTGATCTTGGTGAACCGGTCCCCGGCGGTGGCGGCCCAGAAGTCGGCGAAACCACTCTTGGAACCCGGTGCGACCAGCCGACCCAACGCAGCCAACGCCAGATACGTGCCGACGGAGGCGCCCGCGTCACGCCGACGCGGCCCGAGGACCGAGTCGATAATCCCCGCGACATCCAGTTCGGTCAGCATCGACCACGCGGCGGCGACGTCACCGAACCGCAGATGCCGGGTCCGGTCCGGCATCGTCCCGGCCGCGGTGCGGTCCAGGGCGGCTTCGATGTCGGCGGCCGAGCCCAGGTACCGCTCGGAAACCATCTTCGGTTTCCCCTCGATCCGGGCCATCTGCCGCAGGTAGTAGTACGTGCTCCCGTTGACCTTCTTCGAATACACACTCGCCATGGTTTAGGTCATACTGTAATCGAGGTTCGAAACCGCTCCGACACGCCGAGTAGTTGCAGATCAGAATGTTCTGGTCGGCTCCGCCGACCTCACATGATCAACTTATCCAGGAAGGTCCGGCTAGGGGCGGACGCGGTGCAACGGCGTGGGGTGCCAAGGTCTTCTTTCCTCTGGCTGTCATGCGCAAAGTAGCGGTGCCGATACGAAGAGTAGCCCTCGGACCCGCCCCCCCTCGCTCCGTCACTCGATGGTGCGGCGCATTTCCATCCAATGGTCTGCATGCCAGGCGCCGGCTCCACTGTTCGGGGTGGCGGGGTTGAACCACCAGGTCGGGTGCCTTCCCGCGTTCCATCTGGCCTCATCACCGGTGGCGGCCGTACCCTTTGCCATGGACGTCGAACGGAGTTCCTTCCGCGGGTCGTTCCTGCCCGAGGCGGTCTTCGACGAACTGCTCGGACTTGCCACCCAGCGTCTGGCGGTCGACGACGCTTTTGTGCTCCTCCTCGGCTCGGATCGCTTTCTCGGTCGCCCGCCGGCCGTTGCGACGGAGTCCACACTCGCCTCCGTTCACGCGCTCGCTACCGCGGTCGCCGCCGGATCAACGCCGGTCGTCATCGATGCCGCCGACCGGACCGTCGAGGGCCATCCGGAATTGGGCGCGGACGTCGGTCTGGAGTTCTTCCTCGGCGTACCGCTGGTGGGAATGGACGGATCGGCGCTGGGGGCCCTGTGCGCCTGGGACAGCCACCCGCGCCACACCACTCCGGACGACGTGGCGAACCTGGAGCAGTACGCACGACACGCGCTCACGATGATCGACCTCCATCGGGTCGGCCGGGAGCTGGAGATCGAGCGAGAGGTGTTGGTGGCCACCGGTCATCTCCTCGAGATGATCGTCGAAGGTGCCGAACTCCCGACGGTGCTGGACTCGCTCGCACTGGCTGCCGAGGATGCCATTCCCGGCACCGTCTGCTCGATCAATCTGCTCGACGGGACGGTGCTCCGGGAGGGTTCCAGCCCGCACCTTCCCGAATCGTCGCGACGTGCCATCGACGGCGCCGAGATCGGCCCGCTGGCCGGGTCCTGCGGAACGGCGGCTTACACCGGGCGAACCGTCATCGTGTCGGACATCGCCACCGATCCACGGTGGGAGCTCTATCGGGATCTGGTCCTGCCCCATGGGTTGCGGGCCTGCTGGTCGGTCCCGATCCGGCGACCGGGCGGCCAGGTGCTCGGCACGTTCGCGCTGTACTACCGCGAGGTGAGGGTGCCCGAGCAGGACGAACTCGACCGGCTGGCCCGCTGGGTCAACCTGGCAGAGGTAGCGATCAGCCGGGCCCGCGACATCATCGGTCTGCGCGAGGCCGCGACGCTCGACCCGCTCACCGGTTTGGTGAACCGTGCCGAGATCCTCCGGAGGATCGTTGCCGCCCAGGCGCTTTCGCTGGCGTGTCCGGCGATCCTGTTCGTCGACCTCGACCAGTTCAAGCTGGTCAATGACACCCTCGGCCATGCGGCCGGCGACCAGGTGCTGCAGGTGGTCGCACGCCGGCTGACCGGGTGCGCCGGCCCGGCCGACACCGTTGCTCGATTCGGAGGCGACGAATTCGTCGTGCTCTGCCCGGTTTGCGAGGTCCTGGCGGACGCAGAAGCGTTGGCGCACAGCATGGTGGAGGCGCTCTGCCACCCGATGACGATCGCCGGCCGCACGTTGTCCGTCTCGGCGAGCATCGGCATTGCGATGCGCCGACAGCAGGATGCCGGCGAATTCTTCGATCTGGTCAGCGACGCCGATCTGGCCATGTATGCCGCCAAGCGGGCCGGTCGCAGTTCCGTCGCCGTCTTCACGCCGGGTCTGCGCGCCGCCGCCGCCGAGGAACTCACCGCCCTCGCCGGCCACGACGGTGCCTTCGACATGCCGTTCCCGCGCCGGGCCGACGGCGCCCTCTCCCCGGAATAGCGCCTCCGCAACACCGTTCTCTGAGCAGTCAGGGCGATCTCGCTGGGCGCAGCGGGCTCGGTAGTAATTCCGGCTGCAGCCGGCTGGGTGACTCTGGGCTCGGTCAGGCCGGCTGCGGCCGAGGGAGACCTTGGGCCGTTCGCTGCGCCGTACCCACCGCGCTGCGCCGTATCCACCGCGTGGTCGGTCAGGCTGGTTGTGGCCAGCTGAATTGTGGTTGGTGGTTGAGGGTGTTGCGCAACGGTTTTCGGGTGGGGTCGTGGGTGGCGGGTGGGATGATTTCGGGGTGGCCGTCGGGGGCCGGGCGGACTTCCCAGTCGCTGTGGTGGATGAGGGTGTGGTGTCGTCGGCACAGCAGGCACCCGTTGGTGTAGTTGGATGGTCCGCCGTGCGCTGGTCGCTGCGGAGCGGCGGACGCGGGCGGCGGCGTCGGTGCGGCTGATGTTGATGATCTGCCGGATCAGGGAGGTGGTGGACAGTTGCCCGGCGGCGGCGGCGAGGCCGCGGTGGTCCATCTGGGAGATGACGGACACCGACATGCCGTAGAGACGGCGGGTCTGCATTTCGACGGCGCGCAGCAGGTCCAGGGTGGCGCCGGTGCCGGGGGCGGTCAGGTCCACTTCGAGCAGGCCGTCCACCGCGGTGGCGACGGCGTCGATCGCGGTCTGCGCCGGGCCGGGTTCCCAGTAGGAATCGGCGGGTCGGGGGCGTCGTCAGGATGGTGCTGCTGGGCGAGGGCGGCTCGCAGGGCCGACCCACCGCGCCGGTGTCACAGGTAGCACCGACAGTCCCCCGAAACGGACACCGGTCGGGGCTGTCAGACCTGGTCAGGCCGGGTGGGAGTGGCTCCGAAGACCGACCCACCACGCCGGTGGCGCAGGTAGAACCAGCAGTCCACCGACACGGCGGCTCGCCTCGTTCGCTGCAGGGCGGCAGCAGGCATCGATCGAGTGCGAGGATCTTCAGGTGGCCGAACGGCCAGGCGTGACCGCACACATCGATCCGGCGAGCGATCTGGTTCTCGTGCAGACCCTGCCGACGACTGCCCCAGCGTTGCTGTCGTCATGGGTAACTCACCGCGCCCCCATTTCGGACCGGGCTGACGGCGTCGTTTCGCTCCGACGTCTCCACCGTCAATCACGACATCGCGATCCCGCACGCGACATTGCTTGCCGCCAGCGTTCCGCCCGACGTCGACGGGGAAATGGTCTTGCACCTTGCCCTGGTGGTCTGGATCGGAGAATCAGGGGATGAGGGAACAGCGTGCGGCGCAGAACTACTACGGCACCGTCGAACTGGCTGCCGTCTACGACGACGACTGCGCCGGGCGTCGAGACCTGGGCTTCTACGTTGCGCTCGCGCGCAGGCTGAATCCACGCACGATCATCGATCTTGGCGCCGGAACGGGTCTGCTGGCGAGCATGCTCGCCGAGACCGGTTTCGAAGTCATCGCTGTGGAACCGCAGGCGACCATGCTGAAGATCGCCGACCGGCAACCACACGCCGACGACGTCACCTGGGTCCACGGGACGGCAGCGGATCTCGCGCCCCTCTGTGCGGACCTGGTCCTGATGACCGGGCATGTCGCCCAGTACTTCCTCGACGACGCGGCATGGCTGGATCTCCTGACGAACGTCCGGCGTGTTCTCAGACCTGGCGGCCGCCTCGGCTTCGAGATCCGCAACCGGGCCACCGAGAGCTGGCGCAGCTGGGCAACGTCCAAGCCGCGCCCGACTTCACGAGGCACCATCGAGCAGTCGGTCCGGCAGACCGGCGATCTGGTGACCCATGTCGACGAGTACCTGCTGGACGGCACCCGTTGGATCACGTCGGAGACGTTGCGGTTCCCGGACTGGCACAGCGTCGCTGACGGACTGCAGAGCGCAGGCTTCGAACTCGAGAGTACTTGGGGCGACTGGGATGAGAGCCCTATCACCGAGCGATCGCCCGAGTGGATCATCCTGGCGAGCACCGCAAAGAACGACCACGTGGCACGTCCCGCCTGAGCATCGTCGCCCCGCGATGGTCCCCGGTCGGACGAGGCCCGCACCCGGGCTACCGTCGGTAGGAGCCGAACAGCCGGACGACCTGGGGGTCGTGGTCGCTGGTCTGGTTTGCGAACTCGCTGTTGATGTGGATCACCTGGTAGTCGACCGACCCCGTCAGATAGGTGCCGGGGGTGACCAGGATGTGGTCCAGCACCTGCGAGATCCCTTGGTAGACATAGGTGTACTGCTGGGAGTTGGGCAACGTGGCGATCAGGTCGATCAGCAGTGGGCGCCCGGTGCCGTCGGCCTTGCCGGTCTTGAGCACCTTCAGCGCGGGGCTGAACTGGTAGTCGTTCAGGTCGCCGAGCACGACGGTCTGCGCGAGCGGGTTCTTCTTCAGGATGCTCTGCACGAAGTTGTGCACCAGCAACGCCTGCTGCTGCCGCTGGACCTCGGAGGATCGTACCGGGTACTGGTACCGGCCGTCGGCGTTGCCGTCGCCACCCTTGGAGTTGAAGTGGTTGGCCACCAAGAACACCGGGAGGCCGCGGAATCGGAACTCACCGACCAGCGGCTTGCGGCTCGTGGTCCAGGCGGTATTCGTCGGGTCGATCCGTCCGGGCGAGAGCGTCAGCGACGGGTTGCCGAAGTAGCCCGTCACCCCGGTAGCGGTGTTGGTGCGATCCGCCGTGGCCGCGCCGCGGTCGACGAAGGTCACCCTGGCCGGGTTGAACAGGAAGACGTTCCGGATGTTGCCGCCCGGCTGGCCGCCGTCCTTGTCGTCGGCCGGGTCGATCTCCCGCGAGGAGTACCGGGGTCCGCCGGCCGCGACGACGGCGTCGGTCAGTTTCAAGATGGTGGCGTCCGCACCCACGACCGGGGTGTTGCTCGCCCCGTCGTTGTCCTGGATCTCCTCGACCGCGATGATGTCCGGCGCGGCGAGGTTGGTGACGATGCCCTTGGCCAGCGCGGCGTACTTGGAGGGTGCGTCGCCCGGGGCCAGGTTCTCCACGTTGTAGGTGGCGATCGAGAGCTGACGGGCCGCCGGCGTGGTGGCGACCACCGGGGCGATGCCGCCCGGGCTGACGGTGCCGAGCTGCGTGGCGGCGATCAGGTAGCCGCCGAACTGCGAGTAGTCGACCGGGCCGACCGTGGCGCCGCTGTAGACGTCACCGACGCTGACCTGGACGTTCGGGATCACCGGGACGATCTGCACGCGACCGGACGGGGTGGCGTTCTCCGCGGTCAGGACACTGCCGCCGCGGTAGCTGGCCTTCTTGGCCGGCTTGGTGGTGATGAACTGCTCGCCGAAGGAGCTGGTCGGTCCGATCACCCTGGCGTCGTCGACCTCCACGCGCATGCCCTCGCGTGACTCCCAGAAGTCCAGCGCCGACCGGGTCGGCGTGATGGGTGTGGTCTCGATGTTCGCGCCACCGAGATCCGGCGCGTAGAGCTCCGGGACCGTCGTCGGGGTGATGACTTCCGGTGCCGGCAGGGCATTCCCGCTGCTGATCTTCGCAACCGTCGGGCGGGTGATCTCGGTGGTCGACAGCGTGGTGGCGACGTCCGGCGTCCCGCCGGCGTAGAAGTCCTGCACGGTACCGGACACCACGACCGAGTCGCCCACTGCGACAGCAGGTGTCGAGGTGAAGACGAAGATGCCCTCGCTGGTGGCCGGGTTCATGTCCGGGGTCGGATCCTGCAGGTAGAAGCCGCGGCTGCTACCTGCCGCACGGACGGCGGTGACGATCCCCGGCACGTTCGTGACGCTCTGCCCGTTCAGCGGCGAGACGAAGGATGCGCCCTGCAGGTCGTGGATCCGCAAGGGTCCGGGGACCGGTGGCTCGGTCGGCGGGGGAGGGTCGACGACGGTACCGGCCGCCCCGGGGGTCGGATCGCCCGCTGCGAAGTCCGCGACATTGGAGTCCGTGTCCGCCGTGGTCTTGCGCGCGACCGACGCTGTGTTGCTCGCACCCGGCACCGGGGCGCCCTCGGCGATCGCGGCCGCGCCGTACCCGATGAGGTCCAGTGCGGCGGTCTGGCAGGCGGAAGAATCCTGGCAGTTCAACGCTGTGGCGTTGGTGACGAGGGCGACGGTCCCGCCGGTACCGCTCATCGCGATGGTCCCGGTGGCCTGACCGGGGACCGGAACGGTGCCACCCGTCCCCTTGGCCTCGGTGACGACGTAGAAGGCGCCGGGTGCGATCGTGCCGGTCAGCGGCGTGCTCTGCCACGAGCCCGAGCCTGCGGGGTGGTACTGGACCGACCATCCGGTGACGTCGACGGCGGCTCCGCTGCGGTTCTGCAACTCGATGAAGTCGTTCGTCAGGGTGGCGCCGCTGTTGCCGCCCCCGCCGTAGGCCTCGCTCACCACCACCGTGCTCGACGGGACGGCGGAGGCCGGCTGACCGACGATGACGATCGTTGCCGCCGCCAGGGCCGTGACGAGTGCGATCCGCAGTGGTGAACGTGGTGAGCGCTGTCGGCTCATGTCCTGTGCCTCCGGTGGGTGTGGGCTGTGCCGGGCTCATTGTCTCTGCCTGCCCGCCGATTTCCTGCGGCGCAACGTCAAATATTCGGTGGCAATCAGGTTAAATACTCGATTCGACCAGCCTGTTCACACCGGGATGTTCTTTCTGAACCTCATTGTCTCTATTCTGGCTGCTTGTCCAGATCATCACCCTCGACCGGCTCGCGTTCCTTGCGGCGCAGCAGGTAGGCGGTGACGCCCAGCACCAGGACGAGCGCGCCGAGGATCGCGATCTCGCGCACCGAGTCGGAGAACTCCGGGCCTTTGCCGACCTGGTCGGCGGCCTTCACCGACAGCACGACGATTTCTTTGATCGACGCGATGATCCCGACCAGCAGAAACGGCTCGGCCACGAGTTCACGTTTGACGACGGTCGTCCGGACGGCGAACAGCAGCTCGACGACGATGAAGACCAGCAGCAGGATGTCGAGCACCTTGACCGCGGCATCGCCGGTGGCCGCCGCGGAGCTGAACAGGCTTCCGGTCTCGCGCCCGGCGACGACCAGCAGCGAAATGGCGGTGATCAGCAGGAAGATCGCGATGCCGAGATACAGGATGGCCTCGACCCATTCCAGTGCCCGATCTCCGGCCCGGAGGTAGCCCGGCCTGGCGGTCTTCTTCGGCGGCTGCTTCTGCTGCATCTGCGGATCCGGCATCATGCGATCATGCCCGATTTCAAGGGCGACCTGGGCAATCCTTTACTTTCGTCTCCTCGCCGGGCATCAGGTCAGGGTCGCGCGGTGCGCGTCAGCGACCGGCAGGACGATGGCCGACGGATGGTCGGCGTCGTGCCACACCCGTTGGTCGGCGATGAGCATCCGGGTCGCGCTCGCCCGCGGTTCGCCCGTCCCGGGGTTCAGGGCGTAGCGGGGGTGCGAACCGCTGGAGACCTGCACCCGGATCCGGTGGCCACGGCGGAAGCGGTAGGCCGTCGGCCAGAGCGTGACCGGCACCATGACAGCGGTCTCCGTGTCGGACCCGCTCGCGATGCCGACGATGCCGTCGCAGATGTTCGTCGAGCGGCCGGACGGCTCGACGTCGCAGAGCCGGACGAAGACGTCGGCGGAGCCCAGGTCGGAGGCGAACCAGATCTCGGCCGACACCTCGCCGATCACCTCCACGTCCGCGGTCAGTGGCTCGGTGGTGAAAGTCAGCACGTCGTCGCGCTTCTCCAGTGGGCGGTTGTCCTTCGGACCTGCTGCCGCGCCCAGGAACGGACCTCCGCAGGACGGAGTCGGATCGGCCGGGTCGTAGCGGAAGTGCGACGGGCCTGGTGCGTCTGGGCCACCCTCGGTGGGTGCGGGAACCGTCAGGCCGGCGGTGGGCGTCAGATGTAGTCGGGTCGGCCGGTAGCCACCCGGTGGCCACCTGTCGAAATCGCGCCACGGCTCGGGCGGCCGGACCGCGATTCCCGGGGCGGGAGAACCCTTCTCGCCCGTTCCCATGATGTAGAGGCGCACCAGCGCCCGCTCGCCGGGGGAGCGGCCCTTGGCCAAGGGCAGCGCGAAGTACAGCGTCTCCGCGGCAGCGGCGCCCAGCCCGGCGGACGATCCGTGCACCCAGGGCCCGATCGTCAGGCGGTGCGGGGTGCCGGCCGCCATCGTCGCAGCGTGGTCGCGGAGCTGGTCCTGCAGGAAGATGTCGTACCAGCCGGCGACGTAGCTCGCCGGTGTCGTCGTGGTGGCGACGGCGCCACTGTGATCGACCGGACGCCAGTGCGGATCAGAGGTGCTGTGCCGCAGGCAGTCCTGGAAGAACTGCCACCGATGCCCGGCCAGGTCCTGGTCGACTGTCTCGCGGGGCAGGGTGAGGAGAGCCTGCTGCACTCTCTTCTCGTCGAGCTTGAGCGCCGATCGTAGGGCGGCGCGGGAGTCCTCCTGGTGCTCGAGTCCAAAATGCCACCGCACCAGCAGGTCCCAGTCCAGGGCATCCTCCCGGACGAACGGCATCGTCAGCCGCGACGACGTGACGTGCGGGACCATCGCCGCGATCCGATCGGGGATCTGGGTGGCCAGCGCCCACTGGGTGTATCCGAGGTAGCTGTACCCGGCGAGGACCACCTGCCCGCCGAACCACGGCTGCGCCTCCAGCCAGCGGTAGGTCGCCAGGCTGTCGGGCGCTTCGTCCCGCATGGGCATCCACTCCCCGGCGGAGCCGAAAGTACCGCGGCAGCTCACCATCACGACCTGCGCGCCGCGGGCGGCGAACGCCCTGGCGAGCAGCGGCATGAACGAGGCGCGGCCGTACGGGGTGCGCATCAACACCACCGGGTCGTCGGCACTGCCGGTGGAACGGCTGTCACCCGGCCAGTAGTGGTCGGCCACCAGGACCGCACCGTCGTCCATCGGGACGCCGATGTTCTTGTCCACCTGCACTTTGCGGGTCCGGGTGGGCGGAAGGTGAACAACTTTGTCGAACATCGTGTCCAGCAGGGGGTCCAGCAGCACGCGTCACAGCACCTTTCCCGGGTTGAAGATGCCGAGCGGGTCGAGGGCTCGGCGCACGGAGCGCTGCATCGACATCGAACCGGGCTCCAGTTCCCGCTCCAGGCCACCGCGCTTGAGCAGTCCGACGCCGTGCTCGCCGGTGACAGTTCCACCGAAACCCAGGGCGGCGTCCAGCATCTCCTCGAATCCCAGTTGCGCCCTGGCTCGGGCGGCGTCGTCGCCGACGGGCGTCAGGATCAGCGGGTGCAGGTTGCCGTCACCCGCGTGGGCGATGGTGGAGATGGTCAGTTCGTGGGTGGTAGCGATCTGTTCGATGCGCCCCAGCATCTCCGGGATGCGGGATCGCGGCACGCAGATGTCCTCGGTCAGGACCGGGCCGAGTCGCTCCAGCGCCGGGTACGCCAAACGGCGGGCCTCGAAGAGCGCCTCGGCCTCGAGCGCGTCGGTCGACTGGGTCGCCCAGAGTGCGCCGGCGGATTCGAAGGTCTCGGCCAGGGCCCGAGCCTCGGCCTCGCCCGCGTCGCCGGGAGTGTCGATCCGCGCGAGCAGCAGCCCGGCGGCGTCGGCCTCGATTCCCAGGTGCTTCCAGTCCTCGACGGCCCGCAGGCACATGCGGTCCAGGAGTTCCAGCGCCGACGGGATCAGTCCGCGCCTGGTGGTCAGGGCGACGGCGCGGCCCGCGTCGACGAGGGATCCGAAGGCACCGACCACCGTGCGGGGAGTGCCGGTCAGCGCGGGTCGGAGCCGCAGGGTCACCTCGGTGACGATCCCCAGGGTGCCCTCGGAGCCGACCATCAGGGCCGTCATGTCGTACCCGGCAACACCTTTGCTGGTCTGTCGGCCGAGGGGAACCGCAGTCCCGTAACCCGCGTCGCCGCCGACGACAGCCCGCAGGCCGAGGACGTAGTCGCGGGTCACGCCGTACTTGAGGCAGCACAGACCCCCGGCGTTGGTGGCGACGTTGCCGCCGATCGTCGACCACGGCGCGCTCGCCGGGTCCGGCGGATACCAGAGGCCCGCCTGCGCGACCGCGGCCTTCAGGTCGTTGTTGACGACGCCGGGCTGCACCCGGGCGATCAGGTTGTCGGCGTCGATCTCCAGGATCGACGTCATCTGCGAGAGGTCGAGCACGATGCATCCGTCGACTGCGTTGGCGCCGCCGGACAGGCCGGTTCCCGCGCCGCGGGCCACCAGCGGGACGCCGAGGGCGGCAGCGACCCGGACGGCGATCTGCACGTCGGACTCGCTGCGAGCGCGCAGAGCGACGGCCGCGGTTCCGACCTCCGCCCATTCGGCCTCGTCGTGGGACAGGCTCGCCAGGACCTCCGGATCGACCACCAATCGGTCGGCGGGCAGCTCCCGGCCGAGGAGTTCGACCACGGTCGACATCGCGGCCGCCCCACGTCCCTGCGGTGATGCCACGGTGGTGGTCATGCGTGCGCCCCCTGCTGCGTCATGACCCGAGCGTACGACCGGTGGCGTCAGTACCCGCTGAAGTAGTCCTTCTCGATCTTCCTGGCCTTGAGCGCACGGGCGGCGTCGCCGATGGATCCGACCAGCGACGGCGGCCCGGAGATGTACACGTGCCGTTTGTCGATGTCCGGGACGAGCCGGGCCAGCAGCTCCCGGTCCAGCCTCGCGGCGGTGACGGATTCGAAGCCGGCCGGAAGCTGGGCGCTTCCGTCCTTGGTGATGACGACGGACCGGACGCCGGCGGCCTGCAGTTCATCGAGGTAGCTGACCTCCGCGGCGTCGCCGGCCGCATAGACCAGGACGACGTCGCGTCGGTGGTCGCCGGGCAACGAACCCAGCTGGCTGATGAACGGGGTGATCCCGATCCCGCCCGCCACCAGCAGGATCGGGGTGCTGGTGTTCCGGGGCAGCAGGAAGTCGCCCGAAACGCCGGTGGCACGAACGGTCTCGCCGATCGGCAGATCACGCAGCGCGGACTTGAACGAGCTGGCCCGTTCCGGCACCTTGATCCCGATCCGGACGGCGCCGGCCTCCTGGGGGGCCGAGGCGATGCTGAAAGCTCTTCTACTACCTCGTGAATCGGTCTTGGCGTGGGGGAGCGAGAGCTCCAGGTACTGACCGGCCTTGAAGGCGATCCCACTGCGCGGGGCGAAGACGAACTCCATCGCGGTGGGGGACAGCGCCTTCTTGGCCGTCAGGACGAGTTCGACGGCCTTGCGTTGCCCGAAGGCGAAAGCCAGGGCGTTGCCGACGATCAGCGCCGTCTCCGGGCCGACGGAGAACGTGCCGATCGTGATCGGGACGGAGAACAGCACGCCGACCGCCGCTGCGACGGTGAGCTGCTGCCAGCGGGCGGGCGGCAGGGTGAGCGGCTCGCTCAGCATGAATCCGGCGAAGAACACCAGCGGCGTCTGCGCGAAGGTGAACTTCAGCGCGTCCGCGAAATCCGTGCCGCTCGACAGGCTGCGGCTCATCAGGATCACCGCGGCAACCAGCGCGAAGACGGCCCCCAGTGGCAGCCGCCTGGTCCGGTAGAGGACGACGAACGCCAGGATGACGGTGCCGGGCAACATGATCGGGCTGGCGATCCACCAGAAGGCCAGATAGAAGTGGAAGACGGCCAGCCAGACGGCCCCGACGGCGGCAGGGTTGAAGATGTGCCGCCCGCGGACCGCCAGGAGGTACTTGGAGGCGGAGGCGAACACGGCTGCGAGGGCTACTTGACCGAGCGTGGTGAGGTCGTTGGTCGGTTGCAGGATGAAGAACAGCAGCAGAGCGGTGATGATCGAGGACTCGGTGTGCGCCCTGGCCCGGAAGAGCACTGCGAACAGGCGGCCGCTGACGATCGTGACGATCAGCAGCAGGCCAAGTGTCGCGCCCATGGCCCCTGGGGTGTAGGCGATCTTGTTCGTCGCGCTGAACAGGAAGGCCAGCACGGCCAGGACCGCCAGACACAGCGAGACGAGGCGGTACATGGTGACCTTGCCGATCACCGTGTCGAAGTTCGTCTTGAGTGCTGACACCGTCATGTGAACAGTTCTCCGTCGAAGTTGGTCGAGTACTCGACACCGCCGGTGGCGGGCATCCGGACATAGCTGAAGCTGAATCGTGCTGCGAGATCGCGGGGTTCGGCGAAGAACAGGGCGGTAGCCAGTCCGTCGGCGATCAAGGCGGATTCCGCGACCACCCAGGTGGCCAGGATCTCGGTGGCCGGCTCGCCGGTCCGCGGATCGACGATGTGGTGCAGCCCGTCGCCCCACGCGCGGCGATTGCCGGCCGATCCGCAGAGAGCTCCGGAGGTCACGTTCGCCACTCCGATCACCTTCGTCGGATCGGCGGGATGTTCCAGGCCGACCCGGAAGACGTCCTGCCCGCGCCGCGCGAGATCTCCGCTGCCGTCGACGAGATAGTCCCCGACGTCGTGCTCCCGCAGGATCAAGGCGAGAAGATCGATCAGGTAACCTTTTCCGGCTGCGCCGAAGTCGAGCAGTACCGGCTTCCGTGCCGACACGGTGGTCCCTTCCACCGTCAGCACGTCGGTCCACCGGGGGACGGTTGCCGAACCCGGTCGGCGGCGGAGCGAATAGCCGGCGTCGTACCCGAGATGCTCCAGTGCCGAGCCGACCAGCGGGCTGACACGGCCACCGGTGAGTTCGTACAACTCTCGGTAGAGATGAAGCAGCGCAATGGCATCGGGTGGGAACTCGCACGATCCGCCGGTCGCCGCGAAGGCGCTGACCAAAGAATCGGGGCGGAACCGGGAGTAGGTGCGGTCGAACTGCTCGATACGCTGGTGGATGGTGACCAGCAACGGCGTGGGAAGTGCGGTAGCAGTCTCGATCGACCACGACGTCCCGATGGCGTCGAAGACCTCGCGCGACGGACTCATTGCTGGCTGCGTGCTTGGGATTCGATCTGCTTCAGTGCATCGTTGAAACCCATTCCGGTGAGCGAGGATCCGGACACCGCACCCAGCGTGATGCCGGAGATGTCCTTGCCGATGACGAGATCGGAGTAGCCGGCGGCGAAGGCCGCCTGGAAGGAATGGCTCAGGCCCGCACCTCCGAGTAGGTCCAGTTCGGACTTGGTGACCTTGTCGGAGGCGATCGTCAGCGTCACGCCGAGCTTCTCGGTCCCGCCGGGGCTGTTGTACGAGCCGGTGGCCGAGTACGTGCCGTCCTTGAACTGCGATGCCGCGGCGGCGGTGCTGGTGCTGATGCTGGGCTTGCTGGTGGTTGGTGCGCTGGTGCTGGGCTTGCTCGTCGTCGGCGGTGCGGTGGTCTTCGGCGCGGTGGTGGTGGAGGCCGGAGTCCTGGAGGCGGGGGTCCTCGCCGTGGTGGCTCGGGGTGCGCTGCTCGCGGCCGCGCTAGAGGGAGCGACTTCGGCCGAACTGGATTCGGCCGAACTGGAGGTGGCCGAGCTGGAGGCGGCCGAGCTGGAGGCGGTCGAACCGGAGGTGGTCGAACTGGAGGCGGCTGAACTGGCTGCGGCCGTTGAGCTCTGGGCGGCTGCCGACGCACTGGCGTCAGCGGCCAAGGTGTCGTTGTGGTGCGAGGTGGCGGCGACCACTCCGCCGGTCGACGCGCCGACGATCGCGAGGCCCGCCAGCATGGCCATCAGGTATCCGGTGCGGTTGGTACGCATGCTGTGCTCCTCTCGTCGCAAGGAGTACGCCGCGGAAGGCCTCTCGGATTGGCGCGGAGCTCAGTCGAGCTCGAGCGCCAGTCGTGCTGCGACGATCTGCAGGGTCGCCTTGGAACTCTCGTCGGTGACCTTGGGGATGCGGAACGCCTCGATGAGATTGGCGGTGCGCATCTCCTCGGCCATCGCCAGGTTGGCGTGGGCCTGGGCCGCGGCCACGGCGACCGTGGCCTGGTTCCCCACCGCGTGGATGGCAGCTTCCAACAACGTCGCCGCCTGCGCCCGATGGTGGGAGGCAGGATCGAGTGGCGGGGCGGCGAGCGGCAGGTCGTCCAGCGAGCGGCCATCCGGTGGAATGGGGTAGGTCACGAACGCAACGCCTTTCGTCCCAGTGACCGAGACGAAAGTACCGGCCCAGGCCATGGGCCGACCTGCTCGGCGCCGAGTTCCTGCGAACTCGAACCCCACTCGCGCAGGCGTTGTGGAACAGGCAGGGTGCGACCGCGCGGAGGTCGACGGTGTCGCCCTGGCGATCAGCCCAGGCCCCGGGCCAGCATCTTTGCCGTTGCCTTCTGCACCAACTCGAGCGTGTCGGGCAGCGTGTTCGTGTCCGTACCCGCGGCGGCGAGGAACGTGTAGCCGATCAGCCGAGTCGTCGCCGAGGTCATTGCCCATGCCCATCACGCGTCGGCAGGCGAACGACACACCGGGTCGGGAGACGAGCAATCGCGAACCGGTCGAAAACGGGTGCGTTTTCGGGGCTTTCGGAACATACTGTGGAGCAACCGGCTCCCGGTCGACGACAGGGTTTCCCCATCGCGGCGGGTCGGTGGATCGAGGGTGTTCCCGCGCGGGCAGGCGTGTCGATCGAGGATCGGACGGTGGATGATGGCGATGAATCAGGACAGCTATCGCGCCCTCCTCGACGATCTGCGCGCTGAAGGAGAAGAACTGCTCTCCACCCTCTTCGAGCTGGACGATCCGGCGTGGTCGCTCGCCACCCCTGCGGTTGGCTGGGACATCCACGACCAGGTCGTGCACCTCGCGTTCTTCGACCAGATGACGAGCCTGGCACTCACCCGTCCCGAGGAGTTCACCGCGACCGCGGAATCTGTCACCGCGGCCGGAATCGATTGGGTCGACGTGATCAGCCGGGAGCGGCGTGCTCTACCAGCCCCGAAGGTTCTCGACTGGTTCGTGAAGACCAGGGGCGCCGTGATTGGCGCATTGGTGGAGGTCGGTCCGGAGGCCAGACGGCCTTGGTTCGGGCCGTCCATGAGCGCGGCGTCCTCGGCGAGCGCGCGTCTGATGGAGACGTGGGCCCACAGCCAGGACATCCACGACGCGCTCGGTCTGATGCGCCTGCCCAGCCAGCGGGTCCGGCACGTGTGCCATCTCGGGGTGCTGACCCGCCGGTTCTCCTACGACAACCGTGGTCTGGTGATGCCCGAGGTGGACGTCAGGGTCGAACTCGTCGCCCCGGCCGGTCAGGTCTGGACCTGGGGTGACGAGCAGTCGCCGGCCCGGATCGTCGGTGACGCCTGGGATTTCGGCCTGGTCGTCACCCAGCGGCGTTCGCTGGCCGAGGTCAATGTGAGCGCCACCCCTGGGCCGGCTGCCGAGTGGCTCTCGATCGCCCAGACTTTCGCCGGCCGACCCAGTGACGGTCCGAATTCCGTCGTGGCCAATCCTGGTGGAGGTCCGGACTCCTTCATCCGCACCGCATCCTGAGATCAGGTGGCGTAGTTCCGGAGGACGGCGGTCGACAGTGCCGGCCAGGCGGTGGTCGCCCACGGACCGAACCTGGTGTCGCACAGGCTCACACAGGCCAGGCGTGCCTCCGGATCGATCCACAGGAAGCTGCCGGACTGACCGAAGTGGCCGAAGGTGCGCGGGCTGTTGTCGGGGCTGGTCCAGTGCGGGCTCTTGTGGTCGCGGATCTCGCAGCCCAGGCCCCAGTCGTTGGGCGTCTGCCGGCCGAATCCCGGCAGGATCCCGGCCAGGCCGGGAAACGCGAGAGTGCTCGCCCAGCCGATGATCTCCGCACCGAGGTGTACCGGGTCGAGGAACTCCAGCGCCAGCAGGATCAGGTCGTCGAGCGGTCCGACCGCGCCACTTGCCGAAGAACCTTCGAGGACGGTTCGGGTCAGGCCGAGCGGGGTCAGGACCCGGCCGACGAGCTCGTCCGCGAACGGACCCCCGGCGGCCGTCTCCAGATGCGCGGCGAGCAACTCGTACCCATGGTTCGAGTAGGTCCGGCGGAGTCCGGGCAGCGCGACCGGCTCGCCCGCCTCGAACCTGAGCCCGGCGGCGTGGGCCAGCAGATGGGCGACGGTCGAGCCAGGCGGGCCGGCCGGATCATCCAGCGACACGGTGCCGTCGGCGCAGGCGTCCAGCACCGTCAGGGAAGTGAGCAGTTTGGTGACCGACGCCCACTCGAAAAGGTCTGATGCATCGTCGGTCTCATGACGATCCAGAACTCCGGTCGGCCCGATCACTGCGACGGCACCCCGGCCGACCGGCCACGTGTCGATCTCGGCTTGCAGATCCATCCGGCTAGTCAAGCAGTTCCGGAAGGGTTCCACGGACACCGACACCGCGCACCGTCGGGCCCGGCGGGGCAGACTGCAGGCATGGATCATCGGGACCGAGGTAACTCGCAGGGCCGTCGGCGCGCAGGCGTGACGGTGACCGGCAACGGATCGGCCGCCGCCGCGGTCGACCAGGTCACGGTGACGCTGGGGGTGAGCGTCGTCAGACCGGATGCCGGTGCGGCCTTCCAGGCGGCAGCCCACACCGCCACCAGGGTGATGGCGATCCTTGCGGATGACGGCGCCGACTCGCGTTCGGTGCGGACCGCGGATCTGACCCTCGGACCGCAGATCGAATGGCGTGACAACCGCGAGTTCCTGATGGGTTATCAGGCGGGCCAGCGGCTGATCGTCCACCTCCCCGGTCTGGCCGGACTCGAACGGATGCTCACCGACGTCGCAGTGGGCGGCGGTGAGGGCGTGCGAATCGACAGCGTCGCGCTGACTCCGTCGAACCCGGAATCGGCGCTTCGTGAGGCTCGGGAGATCGCCTTCGCAGATGCGATGGCCAAAGCCTCGCACCTTGCCGGTCTGGCGGGCCGGCTGCTCGGCGAGCTGAGCTGGATCGAGGAGCGCCAAGGTGATGGAGCGCAACCCATCTCGGGCAGCGCCGGTTTCCGGGCCGCGGCGAAGATGCCGGTCGCCACCGGCGACATGGCGCTGAGCGCCTCGCTCACCGCTCGGTGGTTGTTCGCCGAATCGGGCTGATGGGTGGTGTTGCGTCGTCAGGCGAGGTGCCGGAAGCCGTGACAGCACTGCCAGGTCCCACCGGCAGCGATCCGGTCCAGCACCAGTCGCTGCAACGCCGTGTCGCGCGGTAGACGGTCGAGGTCATCGAGGTTCCTGGTCCGGAAGACGAAGTAGATGGCGTCTTTCTGACTCGGGCGGTCTTCGCCGTGCCGATGGAACAGCTGTTGGAACCGGGCGATGTTGCTGGTCGGCAGGTGCTCGGCGAGATACGGGTCCAGCAACCAGGAGAAGCAGACCGCCGTGTCGGCGGGACGGTCCGGGAAGTGTCGCCGGAAGAACGGGATCGCCTGTGCGAAGGAGCTTTCGACAGCTGCGTGGGTCAGCGGCCCGGTCGGCGGGATGTGCACATCGAGGATCCACTGCGGGTTACGGGGCGGGGAAGGCTCGCCCGGGCTCAGGCGGCGCAGGATGACGTGCAGCCGCCCCAGCTCGAAGCATCCGCCGGCCAGATGGTTGCTCAACCACCACCAGGTCTCGAGCCCGAACTCCCCGTGCGTGATGCGGTGCAGGCGGAACTGCCGCCCGACATCCGCCAGCGTGGCGCGACTGATCTCGTCATCAACTGATTGCCCGAGGTGCCACTGCTGGACACGGGGGGCGAACAGGACCATGGCGCAGATCCAGACGTCCTGTGCCAGTTCGGATGTCGGCGGGCCCGACGGAAAAGTCCCCAGTCGCGCCTCCAGCACCCCGAGCGCTTCTGCGACGCCGGGCGACCCGATCGACTGCTGCAGGAGAGCCTCGGCGCCCTGCCGATCGAGCGGATCGAGATCCAGCAGGGTGGCGACGTCGTCCGAGATGATCTGCGGTTGAGCACTCCTGCTGGACTCGGGCATGCGGGTGAGTCTGCCTCAGGCCTCGGTCTCGTGGCTCCGGGGGATCGGCCTGGTCGTCGTGACACGAGATCGCTGGACGGGTAGCGCCCCGAGTGCGCCGGTTTCGGAGTTCCTGGTGACCAGCGGGGCGGGGCGGGACGCAGGACGGGCCGGCAGCCCCGCGCGGTTGACGGACCGGCTGCCGACCGGATGTTGCTGGGGCGTCAACTGGACGGGCACGATCCCGCCCGGATGGGACAGCTGGGTGAGCCGTGGGTGGTCCGCGCCGGCCGAAGGCAAGGCCGGACGGCCGACTGCCGTCGCGCGGACGACCTGGTCACGACCCGAGCGCTTGCCGGTGGACAACGCCGCGTCCGCGCGGCGCAGCAGGGTCGTGTGTTCGTGGCCGAGCGTTTCGCTGCTCGCCACGCCGATGGTGCACGTCACCGGAGCGGCCACCACCGCAACGCCCTCACGGGTGACCACCTGGTGACTGGTCGAGGCGATCCGGCGACGAATTCGCTCGGCGAGGGCCAGTGACGCCGACTCGTGCAGGTCGACGGTGGTGACCACGAACTCCTCGCCGCCGAATCGACCGACCAGATCACCGGGGCCCAACGCCGTCCGGATGCACTCCGCCACAGAAATCAGGATGCCGTCACCGGCGAGATGGCCGTAGGTGTCGTTGACGGCCTTGAAGTGATCGATGTCGATGATCAGCAGCGATACCGGCCGGCCGGTCAGCATGCTGGTCTGCAGTGCGCGGCGGGACAGATCCTCCCAGCGTCCGGCGTTGGGCAGTCCGGTCTTGTCGTCGGTGCGGGCACGGCTGGTCAGCTCCGGCCAGCGAAGCGCGAAGACGGCGAGAACCATCGGCGGGATGGCGGTCAGCCCGACCACCGGTTGATCCGACATGGCCACCGTGACGAGGCAGGCGGTGCACGCCGAGCAGACTTCGATGGCCGTCCAGTGCCATTCGCGGACGAATCCCGAGCGGGTGGCCACGCCGGTCCACCGCGGGCCGAGCACCGCCATCGCGCCCGCCAGCACCAGCAGCACGGGCAGCCCGACGGCGAGCCCCCACTGCCATCTGCCGGTGATCCGGCTGACGCCGTAGAGCACCGCGCACCCGACGACCGTGTTGGCCGCGACCGGGAGTCGGCTGCGGAGCGCCTGCCGCGAGGACGGCCAGAGCGTCGCCGCCAGGGAGAGCAGCAGCAGCGGGAGGAACTGGCGAGGTCCGGTGAGCAGGACGGAGGGCACCAGCCAGATCGCATGGACGTTCCACGGCTGCGCGGCCTCGGGAATGGGAGTCTGTGCGTATTCGCCGGCGATGAATCCGACGATCGCCACGGCGCACAACACCGCGGTGATCTGCCACGCATGGGGGACAGACAGCTGGCAGAGCCAGAGAGCGACGACGACGCCAGCGAACGCGACGAGGGCCGACACCACGAGCGGGCCACGAGAAGAGGTCGATGCTGCCCGTACCATGTCACCTTCTCGCATCGGCCAGCCGAACGTCCAGCATCGGCGAAACGACCTCTGCTCGTATGAAGTGTGGCGAGTCCGGACCGCGCGGGGCAACAGAACGTGGGGGAGCCACCACTTCGAGGTGGCCGTTCCACCGTTTGTGCGGTCACACCAAGTAGTTTTCTACTGGAGGATGGATTTTCCGGCCGGGAAACGTGGCATCGGCGCAGAGCATTGTCGGTCGGGGAAGTAATTGCTGGTCTGATCGGATGACCGACGCCCGATCTGCTCCGGGCCTGTTGTGACCGATCGGAGGGCGAAGTGGTCAAAGTCCACCCATCTGCGGATGATCCCTCTCCACCTGCGGTGATGCCTGCGCTGAGGGAAGCCCGGGTGGACGGGTCGGCCCGCTCGGACCGCGGGAGCACGACCTCACCGGCAGAATGAACCCCGATCATCGGGCTCGACGAGGAGGTGCAACGCAATGGCGGAAGCTCGGGGCGCGCGTCCCTGTCCCGGATGCGGTTCGGTTGTGGACAGCCAGTTCTGCCCGCACTGTGGCACCAGAACGATCTCGTCGGGTGAACCCGTCTGGACCGGAGCGAGCCGTCAGGCGTATGCCGATGCCGAGTTGCCGACGATCCCGTCGCTCCCCGCAGTGCCCCGGTCCGACGGACCGCTGCGGGCCACCCCGGAGATGTTCCCCACCGAGATGGTGCCAACCGCAGGTGCCGGCGCGTCGCAGGCGTGGTCGCAGGCCCCAGAGCCCGGGGCGGCGCCGATCGGCCCGCAGACCGGACTGTTCCCCGGCTGGACCGGCATGTACCCGGTCGTCGCGACCGAGGGTGCCGGCGGAGCGTTGGCGCCCCGGCCGGTCCGTCGACGCAAGGCGATCTACGCCGTGTTGGCCATCGCGGCCGCCACCGTGATCGTGCTGGTGGCAGCCATTCTCATCGCGCCCCATCTCGGCGGCGCCGGCAATGTCGCCGACAAGGACGGCCAGCCGACGGCGGTGGCCAGCAGTCCGAGCGTCAGCGCGCCGAATTCGGTCGCCCCCGCCCCCGCCCCGAATGACGGAGCAACCAGCGGCCCGCCGAGCAGTGTGGTGCCGGTGACACCGACGCCGGCCCGAACGGTGACGGTGACCCAGGCCCCGACCCGTACGGTCGCCACGAAACCGGGCGCGGGTACGGCCAGGACCACGCTGCCCCGGACGACCCCACCGAAGGCGACGCCCACACCCACCCCGCCGAAGACGACGACGCCGCCGAAGACGGCGCCGAAGACGACCGCGCCACCGACGCCGACCACCCCGGCGGTGGTGTTGGGCGTGCCGCAGAAGAACATCACCTGCAATGCCGGCTACATCGTGCAGTTGGCCTCGGAGTTCGACGCCGCGACCTTCGCCGCACACGTCGCCCGACTGAAGGCGGCGGGCCAGGTACCGACGGGCGCCCTCGCGGCCGACTCGGCCGGGTCGTGCAAGATCTTCACCAGCCAGACCAACACCCTGGTGCTCTACGCAGGTCCCTTCTCCTCGCCGTACGCCGGGTGCGCCGCTCGGCTTTCCGGACCGGCGGACGCCTACATCAAGGGCAGCAATCCGGATACGTCCGGCCAGTACGTCTCCTGCCTCTGCCCGACCTCCATCAACGCCCTGCCCCAGTACAGCGCGGTGGGTCAGCAGGGCGTCTGGATCGGCGAGGTGCAGCGGGTGTTGGGCAACCGCCTCAACTTCAACGTGTCCGACCTGAGCGGCAACTGGGGCACCTTCACCGCCGGGACCAAAGCCGCGGTGCTGAGGTTCCAGCAATCGGTCAAGCTGCCCGCCAACGGCGTGCTCGACGGACGCACCTGGCAGGCGATCCAGCGCGCTGAGTGCTGACCGGGTGTGTTCGGCGGCATCGAGCGGGGAGCATATTTCTGATCTACGTCCGATTTGCCGGACTTATGCTCCCCGCAAGTTGCCCTGGGCCCACGGCCGACCGCGGGTGAGCGGGTGAGCGGGTGAGCACAGCAGGCCCCGGATCGGGCATGGTTCGGAACGCGTGACCTGGTGTCGGGGGGCAACATGAGCGTGTCTCGCACCCGTCGGCGGACAGTGCTCAGCCGATGCGGACCACCTCGAATTCGCAGGCCGGGTGGGCGATCTCGTGCTGGGACTGGATGAGCTGGATCTCCCGCGACCCGCTGTCGGCGGTGCGCCGGAGGATCGCGTGCACGGACGAGGCGACCTTGGCGAGGGCGCTCTGGATCCCGGAGGGCAGGTGCGCCAGGAACAAGGCAGCCGTGACGTCCCCGGCGCCGTTGACCGAGATCGGCAGCCGCGGAGTGCGGACGAGGAAGGCTCCGGTGGGATCGACGGCCAGCATCGCGATCTCAGCGCCAGAAACGTCGGAACCGTTGCCCCACAAACCTTCCACCGATGTCACGAGCACGGTCGACGGTCCCATTGCCCGCACGCGTTCGACGGCGGCGAGAAGCCCCGTCATCTCGGAGATGTCGTCGAGCGAGACACCGGCGAGGTAGGCCAGCTCGAAAGCGTTGGGCGTCACCACATCTGCGACCGGAACGACCCGATCACGCATCAGCTCGGGCACTCCCGGCAGCACGAACATGCCGCGGTCGACGTCGCCGAGCACCGGGTCGCAGCAATAGACGACGGCCGGGTTCAGCGCACGGATGCGGGCGACCGTCTGGAGCACGACCTCGGCCACCCCGGGCGACCCCTGATAGCCGGTCAGCACCGCGTCGACGGTCCCGAGCACGTCGCGGTCGGCGATACCCTCGATCACCTCGGCCACCACTCCGGGATCGAGCACCTGGCCGCGCCACGATCCGTACCCCGTGTGGTTGGAGAAGTGGACGGTGAGCACCGGCCAGACCTCGTGTCCGAGGCGCTGGAGCGGGAACGTCGCGGCGCTGTTGCCGACGTGCCCGTAGGCGACCGAGGACTGGATCGACAGGATGCGCATGGTCGCTCAGCCTAGGAGACGCCCGAACGACCCGGGACGACCCGTGGGCCGGTGACCCGCTGGTCATGAGACGATGCTCACGCATGTCGTTGCACGAACACACCGGATCCGGGTCGATCAGTTCGCTGGTGCCGATCGGTTCAAGGGAGATCAATCATGGCCGCACCTACTGCGCCGCACGGTTTCAAGCCGCTCGATGTCACCCAGTACCTCCAGGACCAGCCAGTATCGGCGCCGCATCCGGCGCTCGTGCTGCCGCCGGCCCAGCTGGCCGGGCGCATCCAGCACACCCTCGTCGGGCAGGCGATCACCGAACGCCAGGTGCGCCTGCACGTCCAGGAGTGTCTGACCTACGGGTTCGACGCGGCGATCGTCCCGCCCTCCTGGATCTGGGCCGCAAAGGACGAGATGCGCGGGACTGCCGGGCGGGTCGGTGCGTTCATCGACTACCCGCACGGCAACGGGACAACGGCGGGCCGGGTGGCCGAGGCGAAGGCCCTGGTGGACGCCGGGGTCGACGAGCTCGACTCCACCGTGAACATCGGTTATCTGCTCTCCAGTCGGTATGACGAGTTCGCCGCGGACCTCGAGGCTGTGGTCGAGGCGGCCTCACCGGTCGGCGTCAAGGTCATGCTCGAACTGCCGCTGCTGAACGCCCGTCAACGTGAACGGTGTGTCAAGGCCGCGATCGACGCCGGGGTCGCCTTCGTCAAGAACGCGTCACGAGGCGCCGTCGGAATCGCGGACCCGTCGACCATCTCGTACCTGCGCGCCGCCGTCCCCGACTCGGTCGGTGTCAAGGCGGCCGGCGGCATCAAGACCATCGAGCAGGTCCGTGCCGTCCTGGTGGCCGGCGCCGATCTGGTCGGTACGTCCGCCGGTGTCCGAATCGTGACCGGCGGCGGTCAGGTCCGCGGATCGCTGTACTCGTACTGACGCTTTGTCCTCGCTCCTCGGCCAGGGCACGGCCCGCCTGCCGGACACCCGCCGAGGCAGTGTCTTCGCAGGTGCTGGGGGAACTTGGTCATCCTTGGTGTCACAATCGTGACCAATTTGGATGGGCAGTGACCTAAAGGTGACCTTCTGCCTAGTTGACAAGCACCAACACCTGTCCATAGTTTGTTGGACGGCTGACCTTGCTCGTGAACTACATCACGGCCTCGGTCCCTGACACCCGACGTATGGCGTCGCGGTGGCCGTACAGCGAAGGACACCGATGTCTGAGTCGAAGTATCTTTCCGACCCGCTCCACAGGCCCCGTCTGTCCCCAGCTGCCTCGGTGTTCGGCACCACCTGCCCTGCGGGCACCTAGCCCGCTTCGCCGATCGCTCGGCACCTTCTCCCCCTGGGTGTATTCCCATCCCCTGCTCGACGGACCACGGTCGCCCCCGACCCGGTCCGGCATTCACGCCGCCCGGTCGTCCGACCGCCGGTGTTTCAACAGAGAGGAAAGTACATGCGGCTCAAAACTTCCGCTGCTCTCGGCCTGATGGTCGCCGGGACGCTCGTGGTTGCAGCATGTGGTAGTTCCAGCACGACGGCTGCGGCCCCGACGACGTCGGCCGCCTCCAGCGGATCCGCTCCTTCCTCGGCGCCTGCGTCCGGTGGCGGCTCGAGCAAGGGCAAGGTCGGCGTCATCCTTCCCGATACGAAGTCCTCCGCCCGTTGGGCCTCTTTCGACGCTCCGCTGCTCAAGAAGGCGTTCGACGCGGCCGGGATCGCCTCGGACATCCAGAACGCCCAGGGCAGCGCCACCCAGATGGCGACCATCGCCGACCAGATGCTGGCCAGCGGCGTCACGGTCCTGGCCATCGTCAACCTGGACAGCGCGTCCGGTGCGGCCATCGAGGCGAAGGCAGCCAAGTCCGGCGTCAAGACCCTCGACTACGATCGGCTGACCCTCGGCGGCAGCGCCTCTGCCTACGTGTCCTTCGACAACACCAAGGTCGGCGAGCTGCAGGGCAAGGGTCTGGCTGACTGCATGGGCGCCGGCGCCAAGAACATCATCTACTTGAACGGTTCGCCGACGGACAACAACGCGACCCTCTTCGCAGCCGGCGCGCACTCCGTGCTCGACAAGATCACCACCTACAAGAAGGTCGGCGAGCAGGCCGTCAAGGACTGGGACAACGCCGTTGCCGCCACCGTCTTCGAGCAGCTCTTCACCGCCGCCGGCGGCAAGGTCGACGGCGTCCTCGCCGCCAACGACGGTCTCGGCAACGCCGCGATCTCGATCCTGAAGAAGAACAAGCTGACCATCCCGGTCACCGGGCAGGATGCCACGGCCCAGGGCCTGCAGAACATCCTCGACGGCACCCAGTGCATGACGGTCTACAAGGCCGTCGACAAGGAAGCGGCCGGACTCGCCGCTGCCGCTGTCGCGCTGGCCAAGGGCGGAACGCCGGCCACCACCGGGACCGTCACCGACAGCACCACCAAGAAGGTCATCCCGGCCGTGCTCCTGACGCCGGAGGCCATCACCAAGACGAACATCAAGACCGTTCTCGAGGGTGGTCTGGTGACCTACAAGGATCTGTGCACCGCGGCCTTCGTGGCCAAGTGCACGGCTGCCGGTATCACCTCCTGACCGCTGTGATGTCAACCGCTGTGATGTCAACCGCGGCGAGCTCGACCGCAGTCAGCTGAATCGACCGGGCGGTGGCGCAGGCATCCTGTGTCACCGCCCGGTTCTGCGTCGGCGTCGGGTGTCCTCGGACGAGCAATCCTGAAACGCAAGCGGTCCAACAACTTTCGCGCGACAGATCAACCGAGCCCCGAGGCTCGACACCGAACCTAGATCCCGAGCCCAGAGACGAGATGCCGATGACCCAGACGCAGACGCCCATCCTCCAGTTGCTGGGGGTGAACAAGAGTTTCGGCGCCGTCCAGGTCCTGCACGACGTCAACCTGTCGCTGTATCCCGGCCAGGTGACCGCACTGGTCGGTGACAACGGCGCCGGGAAGTCAACCCTGGTCAAGTGTGTCGCCGGGATCAACTCGATCGACTCCGGGCAGTACCTGTTCGAGGGCAACGACGTCAGCGTCAGCGGTCCCCGTGACGCCGCCGCCCTCGGCATCGAGATCGTCTACCAGGACCTCGCGCTCTGCGACAACCTCGACATCGTGCAGAACATGTTCCTCGGCCGCGAGCCCAAGGCCGGCATGGTGCTCGACGAGGCGACGATGGAGAAGCGCGCCAAGGAGACGCTCGCTTCCCTGTCCGTCCGGACCATTTCTTCGGTCCGCCAACTCGTCTCGAGTCTGTCCGGTGGGCAGCGCCAATCCGTGGCCATCGCCAAGTCGGTGCTGTGGAACTCCAAGGTCGTCATGCTCGACGAGCCGACCGCGGCCCTGGGTGTCGCGCAGACGCGCCAGGTCCTCGACCTGGTCCGCCGGCTGGCCGACAACGGTCTTGCCGTGATGCTGATCAGCCACAACATGAATGACGTCAAAGAGGTCTCCGACCGGATCACCCCGCTCTACCTCGGCCGGGTCGCGGCCGACGTGGCGGCAAAGGACGTCACCACCCCCCAGATCATCGAACTGATCACCACCGGGCGGACCGGCGACATCGGTCTGCCCCGCGCCGTCGCAGAGGTGTCCGCATGACGAGTCCCAGCAAGCCCAAGTTGGGCAAGAAGACGGCCGACGAGGCGAGTCTGGAGGCCAGGACGTCGTTCTCGGGCGACAGTTCCGGCCCGACGAGCCTTGGTGGGTACTTCCAGGGATATGTGAACAAGGTCAGGGGAGGTGATGTCGGGGCATTGCCGGCGGTGCTCGGCCTCGTCGTGCTGATCATCGTCTTCTGGATCGCCAAGCCCAGCGACTTCATGACGGTCTACAACCTCGGAAACCTGTTGCAGCAGAGCGGTTCCATCTGCGTGCTGGCCATGGGGATCGGGTTCGTGCTGCTGCTCGGCCACATCGACCTGTCGGCCGGTGTGATCGGCGGTGTGGCCGCCGGCGTGATGGCTCAGCTGCTCGTGCTGCACAACTGGCAGTGGTACACCGCGACTGTCGCGGCGCTCGTCGTCGGCGTGCTGATGGGTCTGCTCACCGGCTGGCTGGTCACCGTCGTCGGTATCCCCAGCTTCGTCGTGACGCTGGCCTTCTTCCTGGCCTGGCAGGGCCTGCTGCTGGTCATCATGGGCCAGAGTGGAACCGTCTCGGTCGGCGATTCGGTCATCGTCGCCATCGACGGCGGCAACATGTCCGTCGGTGTCGGCTGGGTCGTGGTGATCCTCTCGATCGTCGCCTACGCGGCCGTCAACCTCATCGTCTGGCAGCGCCGGACGGCACAGAATCTGATCACCACGCCGCTGGTCGTGGTCAGCATCCGCATCGCCGTCATCGCCGTCCTGCTGATCCTCGGCACCATCGCGCTGTCCACCAACCGCGGGCTGAACAACTCCGACCTCGCCGGGATCCCGTGGATCGCGCCGATCGTCGGGGTGCTGCTGGTGATCCTGACCTTCGTGCAGAACCGCACCGCCTTCGGACGGTACGTCTACGCCGTCGGTGGCAACGCCGAAGCGGCACGACGGGCCGGTATCCGGGTCGGTCGGATGACGATCTACTGCTTCGTGCTGAGTTCGGCGCTGGCCGCCTTCTCCGGCATCATCGATGCCTCGCGCATCGGGTCGGTGTCGTCCAGCTCCGGCGGCGGCAATGTGCTGCTGTTCGCCGTCGCGGCGGCCGTCATCGGCGGTACCTCGCTGTTCGGTGGCAAGGGCAAGGCCCGGGATGCCATCCTTGGCGGCCTGGTGATCGGCGTCATCAACAACGGACTCGGCCTGCTCGGGGTCGAGACGAAGATCAACTACATCATCACCGGCATCGTGCTCCTGCTGGCCGCCTCGGTGGACGCGCTGTCGCGTCGTCGCCGGGCCGGTTCTGCCCGCTAGCGCTCGGTTACCGCGTTCTTCCGATCAGCCCGGTCGATCAGACGCACGTTCCGATCAACACACGTTCCGATCAACAACAGGAGTGGCCCGGCGGCAGTGTCGCCGGGCCACTGCTTCCCGTACCCCGACATGCACCGTTGTCCTGGAAAACATTGTCCCGCAGCAGAAACGGAGGCCGGCATGCGTACCATCCCGGCCACCGGCGACGCCGGTTCGCCCGCCGACCAGGCCACCGTCCGACGGTTGAACCTCGGGCTGCTGATGCGCAGCCTGTCTGCGGGCGGGCCGCGATCACGCGCCCGACTGGCGGACGACACCGGACTCAACAAGGCCACCGTGTCCAGCCTGGTCACCGAACTGGTCGACCGCGGCCTTGTCATCGAAGGCAATACCCAACGCAGCGGGGTCGGCCGCCCTGGTCGCACCATCGAGGTCAACACCGGGGTCGTCCGGTGCATCGGCCTGGAATTGAACGTCGACTACCTCGCGGGCGTGATCACCGATCTGACCGGCCGGGTGCTGGCCCGCCGCCGGCTCTCGCTGCCCATGCTCGAGCTCGGGCCGGCCCGGGCGATGGGCCGGGTGGCCGATCTGGCCGCAGCCCTGGTGCTCGACTGCGGCGCCCGTCCCGAACAGGTCGAGACGCTGCATCTGTCACTGCCCGGTCTGATCGACATCGATGCCGGTGTGCTCGCCTACGGTCCCAACCTGCACTGGCGTCAGGTCGATGTGGTGCACACGCTGATGGGGCGTCTCGGGTGGACCGGAACCCGGATCGCCGTCGACAACGATGCGAATCTGGGCGCGATGGCCGAGTACGCGTCGGGACCGTCCGCCGGCTCGTCCAACCTGCTCTACCTGGTCGGCGAGATCGGGGTCGGTGCCGGGATGATCGTCGACGGGCGGATCATCCGCGGCGCAACGGGTTTCGCCGGCGAGGTCGGACACATGCCGATCGGTGATCCGACCGTGCTGTGCGGCTGCGGGCGTCAGGGCTGCTGGGAGACCGCGGTCGGGATGAACGCGGTGGTGGACGCCGTCGCCGGATCCGGATCCGGAGACGGCGCCGGATCCGGCGACGGTGCCGGGGACGGGCTGCGCAAGGGCGACATGGCGGCCCGGCTGAACGAGATCATCCTGCGGGCGGAGGCAGCCGACGGCCGCACCCTGCACGCGCTGTCCGAGACCGGCCGGCTGCTGGGCGTCGGCGCCTCCGTGCTGGCGAACCTGCTCGACCCCGAGGTGATCATCTTCGGTGGGCACTTCGCCGCGCTGCAGAAGTACATCCACGAGGCGGTGGACACCGAGATGCGGTCACGCGTGCTCGGCGGCGCCGTGATGGCCTGTCGCCTCGAGTTCTCGACCCTCGGCTTCGAGGCGCCGGCCCTGGGCGCCGCCCACGCCGGGATCGACACCCTGATCAACGACCCCACCCTGGTGCTGGTGCCAGGGTGAGGGTGGATGCGTGGGGGCGGTGGGCGAGCGCGGGCGAGGGGTCGGGCAGGCGAGTGAAAGGATGAGGGCGTGAGCGAAACTCTTGTGGCAGGAATCGATTCCTCGACGCAGTCGACCAAGGTGCTGCTGGTACGGGCGTCGGACGGCGTGGTCGTCGACCAGGCCTCGGCACCGCACCCGAACGGGACGTCCGTCCACCCCGATGCGTGGTGGGAAGCGTTGCAGCAGGCCGGTTCCGGCCTCCTGGAGCGGGCGTCGGCGATCGGCGTCGGCGGGCAGCAGCACGGCATGGTGGCGCTCGACGCCTCGGGCGAGGTCGTCCGTGACGCCCTGCTCTGGAACGACCTGCGGTCCGCGCCGCAGATCTCCACGGTGGTCGAGCACCTCGGCGGGCCGCAGGCCTGCGCCGACGCGATCGGATCGGTGCCGGCAGCGTCCTTCACCGTGACGAAGCTCCGGTGGATGGCCGAGCACGAGCCGGAGAATGCCGCGCGCACCGCCGCCGTACTGCTCCCGCACGACTGGCTGACCTGGAAGCTCGGTGGCGGAACCGGCAACACCGGGATGACGACCGACCACGGCGATGCCTCCGGCACCGGGTACTACTCACCGGCCCGACGCGACTGGATCCCGGAACTGGCCGCATGGGCACTCGGCCGCGAGACCGCCCCGGTGCTGCCTCGGCTCGTGGCTCCCGGCGCCGTCGCCGGCCACACCCCGAATGGGGTTCCACTGTCCGCCGGTACCGGCGACAACATGGCCGCCGCACTGGGTCTGGCCATCGCGTCGGGTGAAGTGGTGGTGTCGATCGGTACCTCGGGGACGGCCTTCTGCATCGCCGATACGGAGTGCGCCGACCCGACCGGTTCGGTCTCCGGCTTCGCCGATGCCACCGGACACTACCTACCGTTGGTCTGCACCATCAATGCTTCGCGGATCCTCAGCGTCATCGGCGGACTGCTCGGGGTCGACCACGACGAGTTCGCCCGGCTCGCCTTCGCCGGTGACGTGGGTGCCGGCGGCCTGACCCTGCTGCCGTACCTGGATGGCGAGCGCACCCCGAACCGGCCGTCGGCGACCGGTGTGTTCGCCGGGCTGACGTCCGGTGCCACCCGGGAGAACCTGGCCAGGGCCGCGGTCGAGTCCCTGCTCTGCTCGCTGGCCGACGCCGTCGACGCGTTGGACGTCAAGCCGACCCGGGTGCTGATGATCGGCGGCGGGTCGCGCAACCCGGCCGTGCAGCAGCTCGCGCCGGGCGTCTTCGGGCAGTCGGTGCAGGTGCTCGAGCCCGGCGAGTACGTGGCGCTGGGCGCCGCTCGTCAGGCCGCGTGGGCGTTGTCCGGTGCGGCCGAGCCGCCGATCTGGGCCGCCGCCCCGTTCCAGGAGTTCACCGGGGTGCCGACGCCGGTCGTCCGGGCGCAGTACGACGCACTGCGCGACGCCACTGTCGGCTGGTAACGCCTGCGGTACGGTGCGGTGCGCGGGCGCTGGTATGACTTCCGGGGTGGACGTATGACACTCGAGCGTCATCAGAGTGGGCGGGCGCTCATCCGAGCCGCCGACCGAACCGTCGGGCTAGGGTCGGGTGATGTCCAGACGCCACCTCACCTCCGGGTCCACGTTCGAGACCCAGATCGGTTACGCCCGAGCCGTTGTCGACGGGGAGTGGGTCTTCGTCTCCGGTTGCACCGGCTTCGAGTACACCAGCATGACGCTGGCGGAGGGCGTCGTCGCGCAGGCGGAACAGACGATGCTGAATGTGGTCGCGGCGCTCGCCGAAGCTGGAGCGACGGTCGCCGACGTCGTCCGGGTGCACTACCTGCTCCCGGATCGCAATGACTTCGCAGCCTGCTGGCCGACGTTGCGGCGGTACTTCGGGGACGCTCCGCCGGCGGCGACGATGATGCAGTGCGGCCTGCTCGACCCCGCCATGCTCATCGAGATCGAGGTGACCGCGCTGCTTCGTCGCCCGTAGGCGCTGGGCCTGTAGAGCGCTGCGGTTGGCCCTCGGATATCAGAGCGGCCGGTAGTACAGCACCGCAGGACTACAGGGGAATCGTGCCGCCGGACATGTACTTGCCGTCGGAGGGCTCGTATTCCTTGGTGTCCTTCAACTTGAGGCACCTCGTACATTCCAGGTGGAAGGCCTTCTGGTTCTCGGCGTTGTCGTCGCTGACCACCACGTAGTGGTGGAGACCGATCCGGCACCGCCAGTTCGAGATCGATCGCATGGCATTCTCCTTCAGGCTCCTGCGTAGTCGGATGATGCCGGCCAGCACGCTGACCGCGTGCACCAGCTGGCCACGAGGCGTCAACAGCCAGAGGTCAGCGCGGAATTCGTCCTCGTACCGATCACGGCGGTCGCGAGGTATGGCCCGGACAGCGATGATGATCAAGATCTGTGCCAGTGCTCCTGGTCGTCGTGGTGCGGGCGGTTCGCTCATGTCGGTTCTGGGCTGGGCCGCAGCCTCGTCCTGATTCGGCTGGTGGCGGCGTCAGCCTGTGCCAAGGCCTGTCGGGCGGCGGAAAGGCCGTCGTCACTGATCCGGTAGTACCGTCGCCGCGGACGCCCTTGGATCTTGGGATCGATGGCTTCCCAGTCACTCTCGACCCAGCCGAGGTTCTCCAACCGCGCCAGGATCGGGTGGATGGTCCCACTCGGGAGTCCAGTGGCAGCGCCGACTTCCAGGCCGTACTTGAGCGCCATCGGGTTCTCGACCATCGCGCGGAGTACGGCCTGCGTCGAATGTGTCAGCCGGGGCAATCTGTCCACCATGGTCGTACGCTACCTAGGGAGAGAAGCCAACGGGAGATCCGAACGGGTGAGACAGGGTGCCGGTGCTGACCAGGCGGGCAGACGGGCGTTCAGACGAGTGCCCGCAACCCGGGTCGGGCCCGGCTCGAGCTCAGTCGGCGCGGGCGCCGGTGGCGGGGGCGACGGTCCGGACCACCGGGGTGGTCAGCGACCGGGCGGCGAAGGCGGCGAGCACGGCGTCGGTCACGGCGGCGGCGACGGACTCGGGAACGAGAGCGATCACCGACCCGCCGAAACCTCCGCCCGTCATGCGGGCACCCAGGGCGCCGGAGGACAGGGCCGCGTCGACAGCGATGTCCAGTTCCTCGGCAGACACCTCGAAGTCGTCCCGCAAGGAGACGTGCGAGGCGGTGAGATCGGGGCCGATCGAGGACACCGCGCCCTGACGCAGGTACCCGACCACCGTCCGGACGCGTTCGTTCTCGGTGACGATGTGGCGGACGCGGCGGATCAGCACGTCGTCGTCCAGCCGGGACAGGGCATCGGCCAGGCCGTCGAACTCGATGTCCCGCAACGACTTCAGACCCAGCTGCGCTGCCGCCTGCTCGCACGAGGCACGGCGCTTGGCGTACTCGCCGTCGGCCAGTTCGTGGTGGGCCTTGGTGTCGATGACGAGCACCGAGAGCCCGCTCGCGGCGGTGTCGAACGGGATGTTCTCGCATGTGTCGGCGCCGACGTCGAAGAACAGCACGCTGCCGGCCTGGCAGGTGGCGGAGGCCATCTGGTCCATCAGGCCGCAGGGCATGCCCACGTAGACGTTCTCGGCGCGCTGGGCCAGCCGGGCGATCTCGGGCAGCGGCACGTCGTACCCGTGCACCGTCGACAACGCTAGTCCCACAGCGCATTCCAGAGCCGCAGACGACGAGAGCCCGGCCCCGACCGGCACGTTCGAGTCGACGGCCAGGTCGACACCGCCGAGGGTCCGACCAGACTGGGTCAGCGCCCAGAAGACACCGTAGACGTAGTCGGTCCAGTCCACATCACCCTCGCTGGGCTGGATCTCGCCGACCCGCAGGGACCGGATCTGCTCGGGACGCTGGGCCGAGACGACCCGCACCTCACCGAGGTCGTTGCGCGACAGAGCGACGTGCGTGCGGGCGTCGATGGCGAACGGCAGCACCAAGCCGTTGTTGTAGTCGGTGTGCTCGCCGATCAGGTTGACCCGGCCGGGTGCTGAAAATTCCGAGAACGCGCCGGATCCGAACGCGGAACGGAACAGATCGCCTGCGCTCATGGGGTTTGAGTGTGCAACGCGTGTTGCGCGATCGGGGAGTTGCTGAACTCCCAGGCGTCGGCGACCATGCGCCCGAGGTCGAGCTGCGGTTCCCAGCCGAGACGCTCCTTGGCACGGGCGGCCGAGGCAACGAGCCTGGTCGGATCGCCGGGACGGCGCGGACCGGTGACCGTGGGCATCTCGAGGCCGGTGACGCGCTCGACCTCGGCGATCACCTCGCGGACGCTGAAACCGTTGCCGTTGCCCAGGTTGCAGATCAGGTGCTCACCGGGGCTGGCCGCCGTCAGGGCGAGGACATGCGCACGGGCGAGATCCTCGACGTGCACGTAATCACGGATCGGGGTGCCGTCCGGAGTGGGCCAGTCGTCGCCGTAGATGTCGAGCTTGTCGCGGCGGCCGGCCACTGCGTCCAACGCAATCGGGATGAGATGCGTTTCGGTGGTATGCCTCTCGCCGGCACCCCACGCCGCACCGGCGACGTTGAAGTAGCGCAGCGAGACGGCGGCCAGTTCGCTAGCGGCACACTCGTTGGTGATCATCATGTCGACGGCGAGCTTGGTGGCGCCGTAGGTGCTGGTCGGCTTGGTCGGTGAGTCCTCGGTGATCGGGAAGGTCTCCGGTTCGCCGTAGACCGCGGCGGTGGAGGAGAAGACGAGGCGCGGCACCTGGTGCTCGGTGATCGCGTCGAGCAGGGCGCGTGACCCGAGTACGTTGGTGTGCCAGTACAGGGAGGGCTCGAGCACGGACTCGCCGACCAGCGACTTGGCGGCGAAGTGCAGCACGGCGTCATAGCCCGCGCCGGCCAGCACCTCGCTCGAGGTGGTGATGTCCGCCTGGATGTGCTGCACGCCTTCGGGAATCGAGTCGGCGTGGCCGGTGGAGCAGTTGTCCAGCACGACCACTTCGTGGCCGTCGGCCAGCAGGAGTCGCGTCACCACCGAACCGATGTAGCCGGCACCGCCGACGACGAGCGTTTTCATCTTTGTCAGTCCTTCTTCAGTGCCCGGACTGTGCCGGATCGAGCGGAACCTGACGCAGCCGCTCGGCGGCCACCTCGGGTGGGATGTCGTTGACGAAGGCTCCCATGGCCGACTCCGACCCGGCCAGGTACTTGAGCTTGCCGACCGAACGACGGATGGTGAAGATCTGCAGGTGCAGCCAGAAGTCGTCGCGGCCCTCGTGCACCGGCGCCTGGTGCCAGGCGGTGATGGCCGGGAGGCTGTCGTCGAAGACCCCTTCCATCCGGCGCAGCACCTCGAGGTAGATCGGGGCCAGGGCGAGGCGCTGCTCGGGGGATAGCTCGGTGAGGTCGGCGACGCGTTTCCGGGGGAACAGCTGCACCTCGATCGGCCAGCGTGCCGCGAACGGGACGAACGCCACCCAGTGCTCGTTCTGCGCGACAAGTCTTACGCCCTCTGCGATCTCGGCGTCCAACACTGCGCCGAACAGGTTGCCGCCGGTGGCGGTGCGGTACTCGGCGACCTGACGCAGCATGGCGGCCGTATTCGGGGTGACGAACGGGTAGCCGTAGATCTGGCCGTGCGGGTGCGCCAGCGTGACACCGATTTCAGCGCCTCGGTTCTCGAAGCAGAAGACCTGCTCGATGCCCGGCTGCGCCGAGAGGGCTGCGGTGCGATCCGCCCACGCCTCGATCACCGTGCCGACCCGTTCGGGCGTCAGGTGGGAGAAGGTGGCGTTGTGGTCGGAGGTGAAACACACGACCTCACAACGACCATTGCCCTCGACGGTGGTGAAGAACCGCCCGATCCTAGCCGGCGAACCGGTTCCCGCAAATGACGGGAACCGGTTCTCGAAGACGACGACATCGTATTGCGGGGAGGGGATCTCGCTGTGGTTGGCCGCCGTCGATGGGCACAGCGGGCACTGGTCGGCGGGCGGCTGGTAGATGCGCGTCTGACGGTGACCGGCGATTCCGACCCACTCGCCGGTCAGCCGGTCGTAGCGTGCGGTCGAGGTGGACTCGACCGGCGCCAGACCACGCGGGTCCTCGAGAACCCTGACTGCATCCGGACTCTCGTCGAAGTAGATGATCTCCCGTCCATCGGACAGGCGGGCGGAGGTGCGGAGCATGGTCACGGGACGTCACGCATTCTCTTCGTGGTCTGCGGCATCGGTCTGGTCGTCCGGCGTGGGAATGATGATGACCTCGCCGACCTGGTCGGCAAGGACGGCGGCGGCGTGCGGGTCGAGGCGATCGTCGGTGATCAACGTGCTCACTGCGCGAAGTGGTGCGATCTGGGCGAGACCGACTACGCCCCACTTGGTGTGGTCGGCGACGACGACCAGCCGTCGGGCGGACTCGACCAGTGCGCGGTTGGTCTCCGCCTCCATCAGGTTCGGGGTGGTGAGGCCGGCATGCTCGTCCAGACCGTGCACCCCCATGATCACCATGTCCACCCGCAGCGACCGGATCGCCTGCACCGCAATGGGTCCGACCAAGCCGTCGGAAGGGGTGCGCAGGCCGCCGGTGAGCACCACCGTCAGGTCGCGCCGTTGTTGGTGGTTGAGCACCTCGGCCACCTTGAGGGAGTTGGTGACGACGGTGAGGTCGGCGACGTTGGCCAGATGCCGGGCCAGGGTCCAGGTGGTGGTGCCGGCGGTGATCGCGATGGCCATGCCGGGGCGGACCAGGGTGGCGGCCCGTTCGGCGATGGCTTCCTTCTCCGGCAGCTCCCGGACGCTCTTGGCCTCGAAGTCGGGCTCGATGGCGCTGGCCGTCTCGACCGCCGTCGCACCGCCGTGGACCTTGGCCAGCAGGCCCTTGCGGTCGAGCACCTCGAGGTCACGCCGTACCGTCATGTCCGAGACACCGAGGATCGCCGTCAGGTCGGCAACGCGGACACCGCCGGAACGACGCACCTCGTCCAGGATGCGAGCCTGGCGGACTTGAGCAAGCACAGGATCCCTTCCGGATCAGCGGGTGTTGGGGCGAGGTCCATTCGGTTCGTTGTTGTCGATTCTCTGATCAATTTCGCACAATGTCAACCATAGATCAGCTACCTGTGTGAGTTTCTGTGTGTACCGTGGGAATCAGCGTTCACGGGTCGACCCGTAGCGCGTACGCAGCACTCGTAGCGTTGCCGGCACCGCTGCGACTGGCGCGTGGCTGCGGTGAGGCAGGAGTGCTGGTCGGGGCGTAGTCCGTTGATCGAGCGGGGAGCAAATAGCCCGCATCTGTCTGAATTGTCGGATATGTGATCCCCGCAACTCGGGGGTCCATCCAGAAGAATCCCCCGCATGACGGATCCCCGACCGCGAACGGTGGGGAGCGAGAGCAGGAGACAATGGAGAGCGTGTCCGTCTCCGAACAGCTCGACGTCCCCGCCGGGTCCGGCGGCCCCACTGCAGCCGGCGGCCCCACTGCAGCGGGCGGCCTCACCGCCGCCGATGTGGAGCAGGCCGCGCGGCGGATCGCCGGCGTCATCGAGCGGACCCCGCTGCAGCCGTGCGACCGGTTGTCGCAGGCGACGGGGACCCAGGTATACCTCAAGCGCGAGGACCTGCAGGTGGTTCGCTCGTACAAGCTGCGCGGCGCCTACAACCTGATGTCGCAGCTCACGTCAGACGAACGTGCGGCCGGTGTGGTGTGTGCCAGCGCCGGCAATCACGCACAGGGGGTGGCCTTCGCCTGCCGGTCGCTCGGGATCAGCGGCACCATCTATCTCCCCCGTACCACCCCGCGCCAGAAGCGCGACCGGATCCGCGCCCACGGCGGCGACCAGGTCGAATTGCTGCTGGTCGGCGATACCTTCGACGACGCGGCGGAGGCTGCGGCCCAGCACGCCGTCGACACCGGCGCGATCATGGTGCGGCCGTTCGACGACCTGCGCACCATCGCCGGCCAGGGCACCATCGCCGCCGAGATCCTCGAGGATCTCGGGCGCGCGCCGGACGTCATCGTGGTGCCGGTCGGCGGCGGCGGACTGGTCGCCGGACTCACCGTCTACCTGCGCGAACATGCACCGCAGGTCCGCATCGCCGCGGTCGAGCCGGTCGGGGCGGCGTCCCTGACGGCAGCGCTGGTGGCTGGTGGTCCGGTGCGGCTGGAAACCCTCGATCCCTTCGTCGACGGCGCGGCCGTCCGGCGGATCGGTGACCTCACCTATGCGCTGGTGGCGCCGTCCGCTCAGCCCGGTGGCGTTCTCGGGGTGACGAGTGTCGAGGCCGGCGCGATCTGCACGGAGATGCTGTCGCTCTACCAGAACGAGGGGATCATTTCCGAGCCGGCGGGTGCCCTGTCGGTGACGGCGCTGCCGCTACTGGATCTGACTCCCGGGTCGACGGTGGTCTGCCTGATCTCCGGCGGCAACAACGACGTTTCCCGCTACGGCGAGATCGTCGAACGGTCCTTGGTGCACAGCGGGCTCAAGCACTACTTCCTCGTCGACTTCCCGCAGGAACCCGGTGCGCTGCGCCGGTTCCTGGACGACGTACTCGGCCCCGATGACGACATCACGCTGTTCGAGTACGTCAAGCGCAACAATCGGGAGACCGGCGCCGCGCTCGTCGGGATCGAGCTCGGGGTGGCCGGATCCCTGCCGGGACTGCTGGAGCGCATGGCCGCGGCGCCGATGGACGTGGAACGCATCGAACCCGGCTCCGCCGCCTACCGCTTCCTGATGTAGTCGGCGGCCTCATTTCCGCAAGAATTTCCCGGCGAGGCCGGTGCCGATGACCAGCGCCAGCCCGCCGAACAGGATCAGCTGCTGCTGCGCGGAGGTCAGGGCGATGAACGACACGGGCAGCGTCACGACCCCAACGCCGAAGCTGACGATGCCGGCATGCAGCGCCCAAGACCGTTGCAGCACACCACTGAAGCACCACCGCATGAACGTGATGAGGCGTAGCTCAGGAATCTGACCGCCGATCCCCGTGGGTAGAAGCGGTCCGACCGTGACGCTGGCTTTGATCAGCGCTGCGTAGATGGTCACCAGAAACAGAGCCAATCCGAGGAAGAGGCCGGGGACGAGAGCGATGGCGCCCAGGTGGTTGTTGCCCTTGGACGAGTCCGCTGTGTAGACCAGGCCGAGCAGGCCCGTGTACAGCGTGGTCACCGTGGCGACCGAGGCGGTCACGATGTTGACCCGCGTCAACGAACGATCGAGAGAGGCCTGGGTCGTCGCGATGTAGGCGTCCTCGATCCCTTTCAGGGAAGCGGTTTCCGCCGTGAGGTCGGCATCTTCTCTGGCGGCGGCCAAAGCCGTCTCGACCGCTTTCCGGGTCGTCTCCGCCGCGACGTCCGCCGCCTTCCGCGTGGTCTCAGCGGCGACATCCGCGAGCCAGCCGGCCAGCTGTTCGCCGTATCTGGCCTTGAACAGCTCGCCGTCGAGCGGCGGGAGCCCACCGGGCGCCGTTGCCGGCACATCCGGAGCCGTCGCATAGCGGGCCGGAGTGAACGGATCTGGCAGCGTCATGACTGCTTGTCCAACCGGAAGCCCACGACGGCGGGTGTGCCCTCGACACCGACCAGCACCAGATTCGGCAGCGTGCCGGACAGTGGAGAGCCGGAGATGGTGTGCCAATCGGTGGCGGTGTCACCCCCCTTGATCGAGTGCACCCAGCCCCACATCCCGACGTTCCTCAGGTGCGCGGTGTCGGTGGGCGAAACCTCCATGGAATCGACTTTGCAGCGCATGACATCCCTTTCCAGTTCATGATCGGCGAACTGCGATGACGGCATCCAAGAAGTGGTGCCGAGCGGCACCCCCCGCACCGCTCGGCACCATCGGTACCCGGGCATCGGGTACAGGAACGACCATGCGACAGGAATGCAAAACAAATGGTAGCTGGTCAGGGGTAGCCGGGTAGCCAGGGGTTTCTGCTGGTCAGCTGGGTGAGGGCGGCGAGGGCTGTGATGCCGTTTTTGGCGCATGTTTGTAGGTAGGAGCGCAGATCGGCGAAGTGTTGGGCTCCTTTCTGGGTGCGCATGGTGCCCGATATT
>NZ_JBEPNO010000022.1:0-95249 GCF_040546275.1 Nakamurella sp. UYEF19
GAACGTGCCGCCCCCGCACTGCCCGCCGCGGCCGGGCACCCGGCCGGCCGGTTCGGCCGAGACCCAGGCGAATTCCGCAGTCCCGCAGCGACTCTCACCCTCGTCCACGCCCAGACCCCGGAGGACAACTCATGACCACCACCGCCGCCACTGCCACCCCGACGACCGTCGCCGCACCACCGGCCGGGCCGGCCGACCCGATCGGGTCGGACCTGACCGGGCTGCTCCGGGCGTTGAAGCTGTCCGGGATGAAAGACACCCTCCCGGAACGACTCTCCCTGGCCCGCACCCGCCAACTCGGGCACGCAGCGTTCCTGGAACTGCTGCTGGCCGACGAGGTGTCCCGCCGCGACGTTCGGTCGGCGACGTTGCGGGCGCAGAACGCCGGCCTGATGCCGCTGATGCGTCTGGACACCTGGAACGAACTCGACGACCTGCACTACGACCGACAACTGCTGTCCGACTTGACATCTCTGCGATTCGTCGAGGCCGGCAGCAACGTGCTGATCCTCGGGCCGGTCGGCGTCGGCAAAACCCACCTGGCCACCGCACTCGGGCACATCGCCGTCCGCCGACGCGCCAGCGTGCAGATGATCCGCGCCGACAAAATGTTCACCCGGCTCCGGGCCGCCCGGCTGGACAACACCCTCGAGGCGGAGTTCCGCCGCCTCACCCGCCTCGATCTGTTGATCGTGGATGATTTCGCGTTGCGAGCGTTGGATGCCACCACCACCACCGACTTCTACGAACTCTGCGTCGGCCGGCACGACGCCAGGACCAGCACCATCTTCACGTCCAACCGGGAACCGGCGGACTGGACCACGATGACCACCGACCCGCTGCTGGCCCAGTCGGCCGTCGACCGGCTGACCGCCGCCGCGCACACGCTGATCATCGAAGGACCATCCCACCGACAACGCCAACAGCGTGTCGTCGTTGACCCGGCCGGGCGGTGACCGGCATGCTCAACCACACCCCACGGTGGTCCCATGCTCGTGGCAACGCGGTGGTCCTATCACGCTGGCAAGCGACAACCTGTTGGAGGCGTGCGATCCGGGCGTCCCGCTGCGCGTCGGTCATGTCGTCGCCGGTGTCTGTGCGGCCAGGCCGTCGATGATGGTGTCCAGGTTGGTGACGGTTCGTTCCAGGGCGGCGACAGCGCGTTCCCGGCCGTCGGCCTTCGCGGACTCCAGGGCCACCAACGACTCATCTCGTTGGCGGATGTGGATCGGCAGGAAGACAGGGGTCGTCCGGAAGAACGGTTTGCAACTCAGGCACGGGGTGGGAACGAAGTCGCAGGTCTGCTTCTCCGGCAGCGTGCAGTAGCCGTTGGGCAAGGTCGTGCGGATGAGGCGGTCCCGAAGGCGCTCGACCTGTGCGGCGCCTGCCACGGTCGTCTGGTGCCGCCGGCCGTCGACGTCGATGGCGTGGGTGACGAACTCGACGTACTTGTCGCGCAGGTCTTCCTCGTGGATCTCGGCGTAGGCCTGCATCATCGTGGGGCTGCTGTGTCCCAGAAACTTTTGGACCTCGTACTGTGACCATCCTTCCCGCAACAGCCCGGTGGCGATGGTATGCCGAAATCGATGCAACTGGGCCCTGGTGAGGTGCTCGCCGGTGATCGCTGAGGTGGTGATGCCCGCACGTTGGTAGGTCGTCCAGATCATGTCGCTGAATTGGCGGTAGGCCCACGGTCCGACGATTTCTGCGCGCGGCGTCAGGGTGCGGCGGCTGGGGCTGGGATCGCATTTGGGGAAGAGCCAAGTGCAGCGTCGGCCGTACGTCTTCACGACGAGGGCGGCCTGGGCGGTCAGGTCTTTTCCCAGTTGATCAGGAATAGGGATGGCCCTGATCGTGTCCGTCTTGGTCTGGAAGTACTCGAGGCTGTATCCGCGACCGTTTGTGTAGCGAATGTTGTCACGGGTCAGAAGGAGTGCCTCGGACGCCCGCGGACCGGCCGCGCGAAAGACTCGTAGTAGCAGCTTGGAACCGTCGTCCAGGGCCTTCCCGGTGGCGATCAAGTTGTCGATGGCGTCGAGGATGTCCGGCGGGAAGGGCTTGGGTTTCCGGACCTTCCGAATAGGGTTTTCACCGCGGAGCAGATAGCTGGTATCGGGTAGGTCAGATACCAGTTCATTCTCCCGCAGGGCCCTCAAGCCTGAGGCCAGTGTATTGATGGCATGGAAGTCCGTATCGACGGAAGATCGGTTGCGAACCCAGCAGACAAAATCGAGAAAGAGCTTTCGATTGATGTCAGCCGGGCGAATGGTGCCGGCCTGATCGCCGGCGAAATGGGAGAGCAGGCCGCCCGCGCGAACATGACTACCGATCGTCCCCCAGGCGAGTCGGCCCGACTGCACCTGCTGACGTGACAGTGATTTCAAGCCTTCCCTGAGCCCGGGAATGGTCACCGACGTCCAGTGGACCAACGGTCTCGTTACCGTCCGGCTGGAGGCTATGCCTAGGTCGGCGTGATGCCACACGTCCGAGTCCCACGGATCGTGGCACCAATTTCGAACGAGCGATTTCATACCCAGTAACGCGAGCACGAGCACTCGGGTTCCCTCACCGGGGCGTCCGGGAAAGGTGGCCTCCGCGCGAGCTCTTGGCGAGCCGCTGCTCCACGACGGAGGATCTGGAAAATCGGCCAACTCTGTGTAGCCATACTGGCGGGCGATCAAGATGGCTTCGAACAGCACGTTGACCGCGTGCACCGGATCCGTCCAGCGTTTCCTGCCGATGTAGATGGCCGCCACATATCGCAGTTCGTGGGCCAGGTGCGGGTGGATGATCGTGAAGTCGATGGGAGTCAGGAAAGGCTTGCCGGTGCGCCCCCCCGTGGCTGGCAGATACGGGGGGCCTGCGCCTGGGCTGTGATGAACGCCGGCAGTACGGACCGGTAGGTCTTGCGGAATCGGCGTTGGTGCGGCAGGCAGAGCACGTCGGCTGGTTTCGGTCGGTCGCTCTCCGGGGTGCCCGAGGCTCGATCGCAGGTGTCGACGGCGCACACCGAGTAGCCGGACGTGGAGATTGCCGGCGGACGGTCGACCATCCACACGTCAGCCATCCATGGACCATCGGGAATCGACTTGTCGAGCACCTGGGCGTGTGCGGTCTCAGCGGGGTCTTTCGGCAGTGCTGACGTTATGATCAGCCTTCTTCGCGGACATTGCGGCGTACTTCTCGGCGATGTGGTCATCGGCGAGATGGATGTAGACGTCCGCGCTGGACGCCGAAGACTGCCCCAGCCGTTTGGCGATCTCCGGAGCACTCCAACCCTGCTTGGCCAGGAAAGTGCCGTGCGTGTGCCGCAGCGTGTGCGGGGTGAGCGTGATGCCGACCCGCAATCCCGTACGCCGGACGACCTGGGCGGCGTTGCTGTAGCTCAGCGGCCTACCCCGACTGGCGGCCTCGAGGTTGACGAAGACGTAGTCGCTGTCGATGCCCAGGTCCAGTTGCTCCTCGACCAGACTGGCCGCGTAGAACTCGAAGAACCGTTGGGGCATGTCGATCTTGAACGGGTCCCGCTGCTTGGACAGCGCCCCGTTCGCGTTGTCGGTCCTGCGAACGATGGCGACCTTCTTCCGGGCGATGTCCAGGTCCTCGTGTCGGAGGCCCAAGGCCTGTGAGATCCGCAGGCCCCCGTCGTACAGGCAGCTCAGCAGCGTTCGATCCCGGAAGGTCAGGGCGGCTCCGAGCAGCCGCAGGAAGTCTGATTCGAAGTCGATGACCGCCGGCGCACCCGCCTTCGGCCCCCGGACCTTGATGCGTCTGGTCACCTGTGAGCGGCGGGCCTCCACGTGGGCAAGGAAGCTGTACTTCGACCGACCGGCCGTGGTGGTGTTGCGGTAGAGCCGCAAGTCCACCGGCCCGCGGCCTTCGAGCTGCCAGTAGGTCAGAAACGAATACAGGGCGGCGAGCACCGCCTCGCACGAGGTCCGACCACGTGGTTGCTGCGGGCGGTACTCGCCGGGCCGGCGAAGCGATCGCAGCGAGCCGTCCTGCAGGTCCTGGGTGAAGGTGCACAGGCCGTCGAAGCTCAGCGTCTCCCAATGAGCACTGCGGCCGGCCAACCACCGGAAGAACAGTGCAAGGTGGCGGGCGTAGGACCTTACCGTGTTGAGCGAGGCGGCCGTCGCCCGCAGGTAACCGTTGAGGAAACGGTCGACCTCGTCGATCACCAAGCCTGACCGGTCGACCACCGTCCACGTCACATCACCGTCGGGCCGGTTGACCAACACCGCCCGGACATTGACCACGATGACGCTCATCGGCTGCTCCGTCACGGAAACGCTTCAGATAACCTGGAAGCTAACAGTGCAGGGCTCCGAGATCGGTGTAGGTCGTGTTCTAGGCGTGTCGTGAACTGGGCTTATTCGGGGTGCTACAGATAACAAATCCTGTCAGCCCGACCAGGAACGGCCCGCTCTCGCACCTCGGGAGTGGGCCGTTTCCCGTCGAGAGCAACCGTTTCCCGTCGAGAGCAAGTCCGGTCGCCGTGGGGACGAATTCCGGGTCGTGTGGGTGAGTTCCGGATCGAGCGGAGATCAAAAGTGCCTTTCGTGTCCGAAATGACGGAAATATGATCCCCGCTCGACCGGGTGCCGGGCGAGAAGGCGACCGGGGCCGGCCGAGATCTGTGCGTAGACGACGCCAGGGGGAGGGAAGCCGGTGCGTTGTCTTCCCGGTCGGCCACGGGTGGGGGAGGATGGCCGCATGCGATCTCGGACCGTCACCGGATACTTTGCCCCGCTCGGCATCGTGCTGGCCCTGACCCTCGGGGCCTGCGCGAGTCCGGTTCCGGCTGGCTCGGGCACAGGCGCCACGGCGAGCACCGGCGGCACCGGCGCGCCATCAGTGACCACGTCCTCCGCCCCGGGTTCCTCCGCCCCGGGTTCCTCGGCCCCGGCGGACGCTCCAGGCTCGGTCGCGCAGGGTTCGGCCGCGCAGGGCTCGGCCGCGCAGGGTTCGGCCGCGCAGGGCTCGGCCGCGCAGGGCACGCAGTCAGTCATTCCGGCCGCTCCGGGCACGGCGGGCTCGGGGGTTCTGCCGCCGGTCGACACTGCACCTCCGGTGACCTCCGGGGACGGCGTGGTCGCCACCCCCCTGCCGGCGTGCAAGAGCACCACGTCGAAGACCGTGAGTGCCGGCAAGCTCACCATCACGACCCCCGCGACGACGGCCGCGCCGTGGTTCGTGGGAAACAATCCGGTCGACGGTCGCGGTCTGGAGCCGGCGGTGGCGCTCGCGGTGGCCAAGGAACTCGGATACTCGGCGGCGGACGTGGTCTGGACGAGGTCGAACGCCGCCGAGCTGGTGGCTGGCAAGACCTCCGGCTTCGACGTCGCGCTCGGCGAGTTCGCGACGCCCGATCAGGGTCCGAGCGCGGTGGACTACTCCACCGGGTACTTCTCGATCTCGCAGTCGGTGGTGGCACGCACCGGGACGCCGGCGGCCGCGGCGAAAAATTTGGCCCAACTCGCATCGGCCCGCCTCGCGACCGTCTCCGGGACCAAGGGCGCCGCCATGGCGTCGGCCCAGATCACCGGATCGAAGATCCCGGCCCAGTATCCGACCGCGGCGGCGGGGCTGGCGGCACTGCGCGCCGGGACCGTCGACGCCGTCGTCGTAGCCACACCGGTCGCGGTGACCGCGGGCGCAGGCGTCACGATCGTCGGCCAGCTGGTCGAGCAGAGCGAACAGCCACCCCAGTTCGGCATGATCCTGCCGAAGGGCTCCCCGCTGACGTCCTGCGTCTCGGCGGCGATCGACCAGCTACGGGTCACGGGTGCCCTGAAGGGTCTCGTGCAGGCCTGGGTGCCGGCTGCCGCCAAACCGTTGCGCTGACGTCGTCCGGAGCTACCTCGGCCCGCCTCTACCGCGGGCCAGCCTTCCGCGGGCCGGCCTACCGCAGATCCGCCTCTACCGCAGGCTGGCGAAGTACCCGCCGGAGCCGTGCAGGTCGATGGTGCTCTGGTTGATCGCAACGGCTCCGGCGCCGGAGGTGAAGCGCAGCGCGTACCCGTTGGTCACCCGGTAGACGCGGTTCCCGGGGACGCCCCGCAGGATCGTGTTGTCGACCGGGAACCGGCGCAGGTGCGACCACTTCAGGATCTTGCCGGCGTTGGCCACGGCGACCCGGTCGACGGTGATCACCACCGGATTCGTGGCCAGCGCGGTCAGCGGTCGCACGTAGAGCGGGGCGCCGCCGGCGATCCGGTAGGTGGCTCCGCCCGACCCGGCCTTGATGAAGGTCCCGTTCGCCGGGACGCGAAGCAGATGCTGGAACTGGCCGCCGGTCCCCGCCTTGGTGATGGCACCGGCATCGACGTACTGGAAGGGCTGGACCCGCCCGTAGGCCGCCCAGCTGCTGACGAAGATCGGTGCGCCGCCGGCCATCCGGTAGATCTCGCCGGAGCCGACCCCGACGATGAAGGTGTTGTCCGGCAGCGTGTTCCGCAGGTGACTCCAGAACCCGGGCTGTCCGGCGTGGGTGAAAACGGCGCCGTCCACCAGGGTGGTGGGACGGACGCCCCCCCAGTTCCTCCAGGTGGTGACATAGGTCGGGGTACCGGCGACCACCCGGAAGACCTGGTGGTTGCCGGAGGCGGTGAGGAACGTGCCGTCGACCGGGGTGGCGAGCAGGTGGGACCAGACGCCGGCCCGTCCGGCCCGGAAGACAGCCGCGCCGTCCACCACCACGGTCGGCTTGACGCCGCCGAACTGCGCCCAGTTCGACACGTACAGGGGCGCGCCGCCGGCGATCCGATAGACGGCCCTGGTGCCGGTCGCGGTGATGAAGGTCCCGTTGGCGGGGACCTTGCGCAGGGCATTCCACTGCGCCGCGGTGAGTTTCTTGACCGCCTGCACCCGCCCGAAAGGCGCCCAGCTGCTCACGTAGATCGGCGCGCCGCCCGCGAGCCGGTAGATCCCGGGAACCCCTGGTGCGCTGACGAAGTCACCGTTGCGCGGGACGACCGGCGGAGGGGGAGGCGGGGGAGGCGCCGCGATGGCGACGCGCGACGCCTGGATCGCCCTTGCCGCGAGGGTGCTGGTGCCGCGGGCCGGGTCCGGGAACGAGTAGCTGTTCTGCAGGATTGCGACCAGGAAGCGGTCGGTGTAGCCGACCGAGTTGATGACGTTGGAGGCGGATGTCCAGAACTGGTCGTTGCCCCAACCCTGCTTCGAGCCGTGCGCGCCGGACAACGAGTTCATGCCGAAAGCCTGGTTGAAACCGTCCGAGCCGACCGGGGCTACCTGGGCCATCACCGGCTGCAGCCACGGACCGACCTGCGGATCGTGGAAGGCCCGGTAGAGGAACGTGGTCATGTCCCGTGCGGTGATCCGGACGGCGCCCCAGTGCCCCACCCGGTCGGTGGCGTTGATGGTCGAGCCCATGCCGTACCGGGCGGCGATGGTCGGCACGGCCGCGGAGGTGAAGTAGTCGTTCTCGGTCTGGTCGTCGGAGTACCGGATCATGAAGCTGAGCTGGTCGAGCACCGACTGGCTCTGGTTCTGGTAGCCGCCGACGATGACGAGGTAGTACGCCGCCGTCATCAGCTTGACGACGGACTCGGATGCCACCTGGGTTCCGGCGTTGCCGGTCTGCGCCAGCACCGCCCCGGTGCGCGCGTCCGTCACGCTGATGTGGGTGTTGATGCCGTTCGCGGCGGCGTTGGAGTTGGCCTGCGCCACCGCCTGCGCCGGGGTCAGGGCAGCCGATGCCAGCGCGGCCGAAAGGGAACCGGCTGAGAACGGGAGCACCGCAGCCGCATCCACGACTGCCGGCCCAGCTGTAGCGGGTCGTGGGGCGGAGCCGACGGTGGGGCTGGGCGAGCCCGCTGCGGCGCCGGTGGTGACGGGCGTGAACAGGGTGGCGGCGAGCACGGTCCCGAGCGCTGCGCAGACGGCCATGGTTCTCTTGCTCAAGCTCTTCCCCTTGCGTAGGCCGGGCTCCGGCGCGTTGATGGTAGTTCACCGGACAAGAATGCAGGGGGTCCCGGGCGTCCCGGACCCGGCAAGCGGAAATCGCAGCTCCGCGGTTCGCCTAGAATCCAGGGGTTACTTGCGCCGGCGACGTCACAGTCCCTGCCGCCGACGGCTGATTCGCCGCCGAGGCCGCAAGGCACCAGAGCCCGACCCCAGTCGACCAGCAATGCCGAACCCGCCATGTCACCCGGTGGCATGTCACTCCGAGGAGTCCTGCACGTGAAGAGCACCGTCGAACATCTGAACCCGACCAGGGTCAAACTCTCCGTCGAGGTTCCGTTCGACGAACTGAAGCCGCATTTTGCCAAGGCCTACGGTGCCCTGGCCGGCACCGTGAACATCCCCGGCTTCCGCAAGGGCAAGGTGCCCGCCCGGATCCTGGATGCGCGCCTGGGTCGCGGCACCATCCTGTCCGAGGTCGTCAACGACGCCGTCCCGGCGAAGTACGGCGAGGCCGTCGCCGAGGCGAACCTGACGCCGCTGGGACAGCCCGAGATCGAGGTCACCCGGATCGACGACGGTGACACCCTGGCGTTCACCGCCGAGGTCGACGTCCGCCCCGAGATCGTCCTCCCCGCCGTCGACGAGATCTCCGTCGTCGTCGATGACGTCGAGGTCACCGAGGCCGACATCGACGAGCAGGTCGAGGCGTTGCGCGACCGGTTCGCCACCATCACCCCGGTGGAGCGGGCCGCCGCCGACGGTGATTCGGTCACCATCGACCTGCGGGCCGTCGTGGACGGCGAGGAACTGCCCGATGCCAGCACCGACGGGCTCACCTACAAGATCGGCACGGGCGACCTCGTCGACGGACTCGACGAGGCCATCACCGGTCTGTCGGCCGGCGAGACCGCCACATTCACCACCTCGCTGGTCGCGGGTGACCACTCCGGTGAGGACGCCGAGGTGACCGTCACCCTCAACGGTGTCTCCGAGCGAGCGCTGCCCGAGGTGGACGACGACTTCGCCCAGCTGGCCAGCGAGTTCGACACCGTCGCCGAGATGCGCGCCGACCTCGTCGAGCGGATCCAGCGCGTCAAGAACATGACCCAGGGCAGCCAGGCCCGGGACAAGGTCCTCGAGGCACTGCTCGAGGCCACGGACATCCCGGCGCCCGCCGGCATCGTCGAGTCGGAGTACGAGGCTCGCCAGCACGATGCCGTGCACTCGTTCGACCACAGCGAGGAGCAGTTCAACGCCTACCTCGAGGGCGAGGGCCAGACCCGCGAAGAGTTCGATGCCGAGACCCGGGCTGCTTCGGAGGAGGCCGTTCGCACCCAGCTGCTGCTGGACGCGCTTGCCGAGCAGCAGGGCGTCGGCGTCTCCCAGGAGGAGTTCACCGAGCGGATCATCTACAACGCACAGCGTTTCGGCGTCAGCCCCGACGAGTACTTCAAGCGCCTGCAGGAGGGCAACCAGCTGGGTGCCGTCATCGCCGACGTCCGTCGTGGCAAGGCCCTGGCCAATGCCGTGCAGCTCGCGAAGATCTCCGACGCCTCGGGCAACACCCTGAACGTGGCCGAGCTCTTCGGGGTCGAGGAGATCGAGGACGAGGACGAGGCCACCGCCCAGGACATCGAGGACGGCGTGATCGAGGGCGGCGTCATCGAGGGCGCGAGCCAGGACGTCACCGAGACCGACGACGCCGTCGTCGAAGAGGGTGTGTCCGCAGAGCAGAAGTAGTCGTTCCACCGGAGCCGGTGCGATACCCGTGGTCACGCCGTCAGCGAACAGCTGACGCAACGGGCGTCGCATCGGCTCCTTCGTCGTTACTGTCGGTTGGGTCGGTGCCATACGCATCGGTCGCTGGGCGGCATCGACAAGAGCAGGCACAGTGACAAAGCAATGCAGCGCAGGCGCCGGCAGTTCAGCTCGGCTTCGTAGCAGTCCAGTTCCACCCACATCGATGAACATCCGGCGGACACCACGCCCGCCCGGACTTCTGACAGGAGACGTCAGTGAGCCAAGGTCACACACTCGCGGGCCCGATCACCAATCAACTCAGGGCCATCGAGAACGCAGCCCCGGAGATCCTGCCCGCCGTCATGCGCGGTACGCCGGGATTGTCGCTGTCGGACTCCGTGTCCGAGCGGTTGCTCCGCGAGCGCATCATCATCCTGGGCTCCGAGGTGCGTGACACCAACGCGAACGAGATCACCGCGCAGCTGCTCCTGCTCGCCGCGGAGGATCCGGAGAAGGACATCACGCTCTACATCAACTCGCCCGGCGGCAGCGTCACCGCGGGCATGGCCATCTACGACACGATGATGCTGATCGAGCCCGACGTGGCCACCACCGCGATGGGCCTGGCCGCCTCCATGGGTCAGTTCCTCCTGACGGCCGGTGCCCCCGGCAAGCGTGCGGCGCTGCCGCACGCTCGCATCCTCATGCACCAGCCGAGCGCGGGCGTCGGCGGAACCTCCTCCGACATCGCGATCCAGGCCGACATGCTGAACAAGTCCAAGCTCGAGATGGCCGAGCTGATCGCCCAGCACACCGGTCAGACGGTGGAGCGGATCACCCTGGACTCCGACCGCGACCGCTGGTTCACCGCGCAGGAAGCACTGGAGTACGGGTTCATCGACAAGGTCGTCGCTCGCGCCGCCGAGGCGCCCGTCAAGCCGGGCAAGTAGTACCGGCCCGCTTTTCCGACGGCAGTCCTCGGCATCCAACCGACCCGAGCCCAGACCAGAGAACAGAGAGAAGTCCACAAGATGAACCGTCCCGGCCACCAGATGCCACTGGGCGTCGCGCATGGCAACGCGCTCAATCTCCCGCAGGCCCGCTACATCCTGCCGTCGTTCACCGAACGGACGAGCTATGGGATGAAGGAATCCAACCCGTACAACAAGCTCTTCGAGGAGCGCATCATCTTCCTCGGGGTGCAGATCGACGATGCCTCGGCCAATGACGTGATGGCTCAGCTGTTGACCCTCGAGTCGACCGACCCCGACCGCGAGATCGTCATCTACATCAACTCTCCCGGTGGATCGTTCACCTCGATGACGGCCATCTACGACACCATGCAGTTCGTCCGCCCGCACATCCGAACGGTGTGCCTCGGACAGGCGGCGTCGGCTGCAGCCGTCATCCTGGCTGCCGGTTCCAAGGGCATGCGGATGGCGCTGCCGAACTCCCGCATCCTGATCCACCAGCCGGCCACCGAGGGTGTCTACGGTCAGGTCTCGGACCTGGAGATCCAGGCCAAGGAGATCCAGCGGATGCGGAACTCGCTGGAGAACATCCTTTCCAAGCACTCCAACAAGACGCCGGAGGAAGTGCGCCTCGACATCGAGCGCGACAAGATCCTGACGGCGGCCGAGGCCAAGGAATACGGACTGGTGGACGACGTGCTCGAATACCGGAAGATGGACTGATCCGGCCCGGAATCCGATTGCGAGTGGCAGAGATGCCGGCGGCCGATACGCTTGAGGTGTCACGGTCGCCGGCACCCCACCAGGGTGAGGGCAGTCGTCTTCGTGTCGCACCCGGCAAACCCGAGCCGGCGGTCGACCTACCGGGTACGGTCGTCAGATCATCACCCCGCGGCGAGCAGTCGCCGGGGACGGCAGGCTCGGTCGACATCGACGTACACCACCATCGACGGACACAACTATCGGGCATGGCCAGGGCTGGCCACATCCAAGATCGAGAGGGCTCATGGCGCGCATCGGCGATGGGGGCGATCTACTCAAGTGCTCCTTCTGCGGCAAGAGCCAGAAGCAGGTCCGCAAACTGATCGCAGGCCCTGGGGTCTACATCTGCGACGAGTGCATCGACCTGTGCAACGAGATCATCGAGGAGGAGCTGGCCGAGACCAGCGACGTCAAGCTCGATGACCTGCCGAAGCCGACGGCCATCCGGGAGTACCTGGACCAGTACGTCATCGGACAGGACACCGCGAAGAAGGCACTCTCCGTCGCGGTCTACAACCACTACAAGCGCATCCAGGCGGGCCCGGACCGTGGCCCGGAGCCGGTGGAACTGGCGAAATCCAACATCCTGATGCTCGGGCCGACCGGTTGCGGCAAGACCTACCTCGCGCAGACGCTGGCGAAGATGCTCAACGTCCCGTTCGCCATCGCCGACGCCACCGCGTTGACCGAGGCCGGTTATGTCGGCGAGGACGTCGAGAACATCCTGCTGAAGCTGATCCAGGCCGCCGACTACGACGTCAAGCGCGCCGAGACCGGCATCGTCTACATCGACGAGGTCGACAAGATCGCCCGCAAGTCGGAGAACCCCTCCATCACTCGTGATGTCTCCGGTGAAGGTGTTCAGCAGGCCCTGCTCAAGATCCTCGAGGGCACGCAGGCGTCGGTGCCGCCCCAGGGCGGCCGCAAGCACCCGCACCAGGAATTCATCCAGATCGACACCACCAACGTGCTCTTCATCGTGGCCGGCGCCTTCGCCGGTCTGGAGAAGATCGTTGCGGAACGCGTCGGCCGTCGTGGCCTTGGCTTCGGCGCCGAGATCCGGTCGAAGTTCGACATCGACTCCTCCGACATCTTCTCCGACGTGATGCCGGAGGACCTGATCAAATTCGGTCTCATCCCGGAGTTCATCGGTCGTCTCCCGGTCGTCGCGGCGGTGACGCATCTGGACAAGGAGTCGCTCATCAAGATCCTGACCGAGCCTCGTGACGCCCTGTCCAAGCAGTACCAGCGGTTGTTCGACATGGACGGAGTCAAGCTCGAGTTCGAGCCGGACGCGATGGACGCCATCGCCGACGAGGCCATCCTTCGTGGCACCGGAGCCCGTGGGCTCCGCGCCATCATGGAGGAGGTACTGCTGCCGGCGATGTACGAGGTTCCGGGCCGCGACGACGTCGAGCGGGTCGTCGTCACCGCCGAAACCGTCAAGAAGAACGTCTACCCGACGATCGTCCCCCGCGCGCCCAAGCGTGCGCCACGGGAGAAGTCGGCCTGACGGCTCCCGCCTGACGAACCAGCCTCGCGGCCCGGTGACCTCCTGGTCCCGGGCCGTTCGGCTGTCCTGTTTCGAGAACCTGTCGGCATTCCGCGGTGTCGGTGCCAGCCGTCGGTGTCAGGCGCAGGTGGTGGTGGCCCAGGAGCTCAGATCCTGGAGGGCAGCGACCACCTTGCCGTCCGTCATCGTCATGCCGAGTTCGGCAATCGTCTTCCCGGCCGCTGCGGAGACCGTCGCCCGCAGCACGTTGATGTCGGCCTGCGGCCGTTCCGGGAGGCCGGAGGCGGGGAGCTGCTTCAGCGCGTCATCCACCGCGGACTGGGTGATCTTGGCGTTCATGTCACCGGTGCCACCCTGCAGGACCGAGCTGAAGGCCGTGATCGCCGCGAGGACCTTGTTGCAGTCCGCGGACAGGCCCGGAATGCTGGTGGGCGCAACGGATCTGTCCGACGCCGAGGTGCTCGGCTCGCTGGTGCTGCTGTCGCCGCTGGACGAGTTCCCGGTCGTGGGTGCGGAGTTCTGGTCGCCGGTGCTCTGCTCCGCGGTGGCGTCCGGGCTGCCGGTGTCGCTACTCGTCTGGTCGGCGCTGGGTGTTTCGGGGCTCTGGGTGCTCGTTGTGCTGTCAGAGCCTGTGGACCCGTCACTGGTGGGTGCTGACCCGGAAGCCACCGCACCGGCGGCCACCTCGGCCTGGCCGGCGATGGACGTTGCGCAACCGCCGATCAGGAGGCTGACACCGAGCACCCCGGCCAGGGCGAGAGTGCGAATCTTCATGACGGCGGCTCCAAGAGGTCGGTCGGGTCGCAACGCGTGCGGCCGGGGCTGGCTCTTCGTGATGCTAGCGCCCGGCCCCCTGCCCCCGGGACCGGTTGTGCACAAGTGCTGCGCCGGGGTCGTCAGGCCGCGCCGACGACCCGAAGGGCTCCGCTGTACAGGTTGAATCCGGCGTCCCTGGTGAAACCGACCAGGGTCAGGCCGGTCTCGGTGGCCAGTTCGACGGCCAGCGACGACGGTGCCGACACGGCGATCAGCATGCCGAGCCCTGCCATGACGGCCTTCTGGACGAGTTCGAACGACGCCCGCGAGGAGGTCAGCAGGGCATCGCCGGACAGGGGCAGTTCACCGCCCAGGAGGGCCGCTCCGATCACCTTGTCGACCGCGTTGTGGCGACCGATGTCCTCCCGCACGTGCCGGAGCGATCCGTCGGGCGAGAGCAGGGCGGCGCCGTGGATGCCCCCGGTGGTGGCGAAGGCCTTCTGACCGGCCCGCAGCAGACCGGGGGCGGCGGTGATGACGGCAGGGTCGAAGCGGAGCTGTTCCGAGAGGTGATACCTGGTGCGAAGCTTCAGCGCCTCGATCGATGCGGTGCCGCAGACTCCGCACGCCGAACTGGTGACGAACGCCCGCGCCGTGGAGCGGGCGGCGGCCGGTACCGGCCCGGCCAGCTGGACGTCGAGCACGTTGTAGGTGTTGCGGCCCTGCTCGTCCACACCGTCGCAGTAGCGCATGGCCGTCACGTCCCCGACGTCGGCGATGATGCCCTCGGCGTGCAGGAATCCGTGCACCAACTCGATGTCGTGCCCGGCGGTGCGCATGGTGACCGACAGCGATTCACCGCCGACCCTGATCTCCAGCGGTTCCTCGCCGGCAACCAGATCGGCCCGCGAGGCGAATCCGCCGTCGCGGTACCGCTGCACCCTCGCCCGCGCCGTCACTCTGCTCACCACCCCAGCATGCCAGCTACCGTGGGCTGATGGTCGAGGGTCCGCGTCGTCTGGTGGTCACCGGTGGTCCAGGATCCGGGAAGACCTCTCTGGCCGCCCTTCTCGCCGTCCGGCTGGCGATCCCGCACATCGAGCTCGACGGGCTGTACCACGGGCCGAACTGGACGCCGACCGACCCGGAGGCGTTCCGCGCGTCGGTATCGGCGTTGACGGCCGGGCCGGCCTGGATCGTCGACGGGAACTACCGCAGCAAGCTCGGGGACCTGGTGCTGGCCCGGACGGACCTCGTCATCGCGCTGGATCTGCCGCGGCCGGTCGTCCTGGTGCGGTTGCTGCGACGCACTTTGGTGCGGATGGCCAGGCGGACCGAGCTGTGGAATGGCAACCGCGAGGAGTGGCGCAATCTGGTCAGCACCGACGAGTCCCGGAACCTGCTGCTGTGGGCACACCGGCACTTCGGCCGCTACCGTGCCCGCGCCATCGCCGTCGAGCGGGCGTCCGCAGTCGGTGGACCGGCGGCCGTCCGCCTAACGTCACCCGCCCAGGTCGACCGGTTCGTGGAGCATCTGATGCGGCTGGCCGGCCGGTGAGAACGCCGGCGAGATCGAGCCTGCCTAGCGGCGAACCATCCGGATCTCCAGGATGTTGGCCGAGTCGATCTTCTCGCTGCCGTCGGGGATGAAGTCGTGGTGCACGTAGAAGGCGCTGGCGCGGGGGTTGTCCCGGTAGACCCAGAGCGAGGCCGGCCCGCTGCCGATGGCTGCGTCCAGGAGGTCGTCTGCCACTCCTGAGCCCTGTTGGCCCTGGCGGACGAAGATCGCATAGAGCTCCCGCTCCGCCGGCGGATTCTCGTCCCTGGTCGGGCCGGCGATCGCGATTCCGACTACCTCGCCGTCCAGTTCGGCGAGATAGTGATCGGCGCTGCCGCTCTCGATCTCCCTGCGCCGGCGGACGGCCAGTTTGGCCGGGTCGAATTCGGCGAAACGCTCAGAGCCCCAGAGGTTCTCGTAGGCCTCACGCCAGCAGGCCAGATGACAGGCCGAAAACGCCTCGGCGTCATCGGGCATCGCGCTGCGGATCGTCGGAGTGCTCATGTATCCACCTTCGGCGAGCCGTCGGGCGAGGTCGGTGCTCCACCACCGGAGGGCGCCTCGACTTCGCCGCCCGGTGCATGCGCGCTGCGCACATGGTGTATAGCGTACCCAGGCTAGTGCACCCGCCGAGACGCGAGGAGCCGCACGCCTCCCCACCGGATCGAGCGGGGAGCAGAAGTCCCATCGCTGTCCGATTCGTTGGATTTATGCTCCCCGCAATTCGGGAGGGCCGGTCAGCCGCCTAGGGCGGTCCAGACGGCGTTCGTCAGCGCGATCATCTGCTGCTGTTCCGCCGGACCATGGAAGACTCCGCCTGAGACCCGGACCGTGAGCTTCGCGCCGGAGCGCTGGCACAGGACGGTGGAAACGTTGTCAGGGTCCACCGGTTTGCCTGCCACGGTGGTCTGCTGCTGGACGACCTCGCACTGGACCTCTCCGAAGATCTTGATCTGCTGGGGTAGGACGGCCACCCCGAGGATCGCGGGATCGGCCACCGGCCCCAGGGTCAGTCCGGGGGACGGTGCGCGCACGGCGATTACCGCGACAAGAAGCATGAGGTCGGGGGTGCCGTAGCTGCGGTACGCGACTGCCGCCCCCGGATAGGCCTTCTCGTAGGCGGCCTTGGTCAGCGCCTCGACCTTCGCCTCGGTCTCCTTCCGGAACGTGACGACTTTTGTCGCTTGCGCTGAACCCGGCCGCAACGCCTTCTCGGCCTCCACGATGTCGGTGAAGCCGCCGACGGTGGCAGGCAGGGTGATCGCGGCGTTGCTGACGCCCGAATCGGCAGACGTCGAGCCGATCCGGAGCGTCTTGGTCTTCACCAGGACCGCCCCGACACCGACGGCCAGGAGCAGACCGACCACCAACCCGATGATCGCCGCACCCCACGGTCTGGGCGGCCGTGGACCGGGAGCGGCGGACGGTGCGTACGGGGAGGGCCGGTCGGCCGGGACCGGCGCATTGAGCGGTTCGTGGTAAGGGGCTGCAGGGTGTTCGGGTCCGCCGGGCCCCGGACCACCGGCCTGGCTCGAAGGAACCGGTGGCCAGGGTGGCGTCCGCTGCCCCGTTGGTGGAGGTTGCCCACCGTAGTTCGGTCGGCCGGACGGATCGAGTGGTTGCCCCATGAGGAGCACCTTGCCAGGGCCGCAGCCGTCATGGGGAATTTTTCCAGGGTTCGCCCGTCAGGAGGTGGCGGGGCCTCCGGACGAAGGCCGATCAGACCGGCTGGAGCCGGACGATCACCGACTTGGAGGTCGGTGTCCCGGAGACGTCGCCCGTCGAATCCGTGGGGATGAGCACGTTCGCCTCGGGGTAGTAGGCCGCGGCGCTGCCCCTCGTCGTCGGGTAGGAAACCACCCGGAAGCCGGCAGCGGTGCGCTCCGTCCGTCCGGTCGGATCATCCGCCCACTCACTGATGACGTCGACCATCTGCCGGTCGACGAGCCCCAGCTCGGCCAGATCCTGCGGGTTGACCAGGACCACCCGACGGGCGTCGGAGATCCCGCGGTAGCGGTCGTCGAGCCCGTAGATGGTGGTGTTGTACTGGTCGTGGCTGCGCAGGGTCTGCAGCTGCAGACGGCCGGCCGGCACCTTCGGGTAGGTCAGCTCGTTGAGGGTGATCTGGGCCTTGCCGCTCGCGGTCTTGAACGATCGGGTGTCGCGTGGCGGGTGCGGGAGCACGAATCCGTTCTTCGTCCGGACCCGCCTGTTGTAGTCGGTGAATCCGGGCACGACCCGGGAGACGTGGTCGCGGATCACGTCGTAGTCGGCTCCCATGGCCTCCCAGTCCACGGGGTGCTCAGAGCCGAGCAGAGCCCGCGCCAGACGGCAGACGATCACCGGTTCGGACAGCAACGATGCGCTCACCGGCGTCAGTCGTCCGCGGGAGGAGTGCACCATCGACATCGAGTCCTCGACCGACACCATCTGGGCGCCGCCCGGGTGTGCATCGTCGGAGTCCGAGCGGCCGAGGGCGGGCAGGATGAGCCCGGTGCCGCCGCGGATCAGGTGCGAGCGGTTCAACTTGGTCGACACCTGCACGGTGAGACCGATCCGTCCCATGGCTGATTCGGTGGCCGCGGTATCGGGGGTGGCCGAGACGAAGTTGCCGCCCATTCCGATGAAGACGTCGACCTTGCCGTCACGCATCGCCCGCAACGCGTCGACGGTGTCGAGGCCGTGTTCTCGGGGTGAGGTGATGGCGAACTCCGCGTCGAGCGCGGCCAGGAAGGACTCCGGCATCTTCTCCCAGATGCCCATCGTCCGGTCGCCCTGCACGTTGGAGTGCCCGCGAACCGGGCAGACGCCGGCGCCGGGTTTTCCGATCATGCCGCGGATCAGCAGCAGATTGACGAGTTCCTTGAGGGTGGACACCGAATGCTTGTGCTGGGTGAGACCCATCGCCCAGCAGATGATCGTCTTCTTGGAGGAGATCAACCGATCCGCCAGCTGCCGGATCTGGGCCCGGTCGAGGCCGGTCGCGCGGTCGATCTCGTCCCAGTCGATCTGCCGTCGGGCGGTCGCGTAGGCCTCGTAGCCCTGCGTGCTGCCCTGGACGAACTCCTGGTCGAGGACGGACCCGGGCTTTTCGTCCTCGGCGGTCACCAGCAGGTGCCCGAGCGCCTGGAACAGCGCAAGATCTCCACCGAGTTTGATCTGCAGGAAGTCGTCGGCGAGGTCGGTGCCGCCGCCGACCACCCCCGACACCGTCTGCGGATCGCGGAAGTTGAACAGGCCGGCCTCCGGCAGCGGGTTGACTGCGACGATGTGCCCGCCGTTGTGCTTGGTCTCCGACAGTGCGGTGAGCATCCGGGGGTGATTCGTGCCGGGGTTCTGACCGACCACCAGGACGAGGTCGGCCTCGTGGATGTCGGCCAGCGACACCGATCCCTTGCCGATACCGATCGACTCGGTGAGAGCGGATCCGGAGGATTCGTGGCACATGTTGGAGCAGTCGGGCATGTTGTTGGTGCCGTAGGACCGGATCATCAACTGGTAGACGAAGGCGGCCTCGTTCGACGTCCGACCCGACGTGTAGAAAACCGCTCGATCGGGGTCGATCGCCCGCAGGCGGTCGCTGATCAGCGCGAACGACTCCTCCCACGAGATCGGCTCGTAGTGGTCCGATCCCTCCCGGATCACCATCGGCTCGGTGAGGCGGCCCTGGTTGCCGAGCCAGAAGTCGGTGCGGCCCAGCAACTCCGGTACCGAGTGCCCAGCGAAGAACTCCCGGTCCACCGTCCGCAAGGTGGTTTCCTCGGCCACCGCCTTGGCGCCGTTCTCGCAGAACTCCGCCGGACGGCGACGGCCCTGCGGCTCGGGCCAGGCGCAGCCGGGGCAGTCGAAGCCCTCGCGGTGGTTGAGGCGGGTCAGGGCCCGGGACGTCCGGATCAGCCCGGCCTGCTCGATGCCGCGCTCCAACGCGACGGTGACTGCCTTGACGCCGGCCGCGTGGTGCTGCGGCGGGCCGACGCGGAGGTCGGCTTCGTCGATGTCGTTGCGGGGGGCTGAAGACCTGTGGGGGATACCGAATGCCATCCTTCGATCTTGCCTCGGCGCCGGACCGGCGAACTACGCAGATTCGGCAGCGATACCTGGCACCATGGGGCAGTGACCGTCTACCGCGATTCCGGTGTGGTGCTGCGGGTGACGAAGCTCGGCGAGGCCGATCGCATCATCACCCTGCTCACCCGTCGTGAGGGCCGCGTACGTGCGGTCGCGAAAGGCGTTCGCCGCACCAAGAGTCGGTTCGGGGGACGGCTGGAGCCGTTCAGCCACGTCGACCTGCAGCTGTACGCCGGACGCAACCTGGACATCGTCACGCAGGCCGTCGCGCTGGATTCGTTCGGGTCGCGGATCGCCGCCGACTACTCGCGCTACACCACGGCGACGGCCATCGTGGAGACCGTCGAGCGCCTGACCTCCGAGGAACGCGAGCCGTCCCTGAAGCTCTACCTGCTGCTGGTCTCGGTGTTGCGCGCACTGGCCGAGACCGACCGCGACCCGTCGCTGCTGCTCGATGCTTTCCTGGTCAGATCGATGTCGCTCGCCGGCTGGGCGCCGGCGCTCGAGGACTGTGCGCGATGCGGCGAGCCGGGGCCGCACGCCGCTTTCCACGTGCCTTCCGGTGGGCTGCTCTGCAGCGGCTGCCGGTCCGCGGGAGCGGCCCGGCCGGCACCGGGTGCGATCGCGTTGATGGCCGACCTCGCATCCGGCAACTGGCCGGCAGCCGAATCGGCCGACGGCTCGATGCGCCGGGAGGCGTCGGGTCTGATCGCCGCTCTCCTGCAGTGGCACATCGCACGCGGATTGAAGTCGTTGCCGCTGGTCGACCGCGGAAGCTATGCGGCGCCGCCACTGGAGTTGGGTGGTTACCCGGCAGTCACCCACCCCGCAGCGGCCGGCGGGTCGTCATGAGGGCCCGTCCGTCCCGTGCCCCTGCCATCCCGACGGTTCACCGGTCTCCTCATCCCCACACGAGCGGCGCCCAGCCTCCACCGATCCCGCTCGAGGCAGTCCCGGCCCACGTGGCGCTGGTGATGGACGGAAACGGCCGCTGGGCCAAGGCCAGGGGACTGCCGCGGACCGAGGGGCACAAGCTGGGGGAGGCGGCCCTGTTCGACGTGGTCGAGGGTTGCATCCAACTCGGCGTCAAACACCTGTCGGCCTACGCCTTCTCGACGGAGAACTGGAAGCGGTCACCGGACGAGGTCCGGTTCCTGATGGGGTTCAACCGGGACGTCATCCGCCGTCGTCGGGACGACATGCACGACCTCGGGGTCCGGGTGCGGTGGGCCGGCCGCCGGCCGCGGCTGTGGCGTAGCGTCATCCACGAACTCGAGGTGGCCGAGCAACTTACTGCCGCTAACGACGTCCTGACGCTGACCATGTGTGTCAACTACGGAGGCCGGGCGGAGATCGCCGACGCCGCCAAGGCCATCGCTCTCGAGGTGGCCGCTGGACGGGTCAACCCGGCGAAGGTGGACGAAGCGATGCTGGCGAAGTATCTCGACGAGCCCGACATGCCCGACGTCGACCTGTTCCTGCGCTCCTCCGGGGAGCAGCGCACCAGCAACTTCCTGCTCTGGCAGTCCGCCTACGCCGAGATGGTCTTCCTGGACACGCTCTTCCCCGATTTCGACCGCCGCCATCTCTGGCAGGCGTGCGAGATCTTCGCTGCCCGCACCCGCCGCTTCGGCGCGGCCACCGAGGTTCCACCGGGCCCCGACGTACCCGCGGTCGCCGAGAGCCCGGCCTCATGACGGACCTGCGACACAGCCACCCGACTCCGTCTCGGCCGCCGGCAGGACGTTCCTCTGGGAAGGTGCGCCCCCGCTACCAACCGGGATCGCTGGAGATCTTCGGCCTGATCCTGTTGACGGCGGTGCTGCTGCGCACCCAGTTGGCCGACCTTTTGACGAAGGTGCTGCCGTCGGGCTGGGCCACCGTCTTCGTCGCGATCTGCGTCCAGGCCACGCCGTTCCTGGTGCTCGGCGTGGTCGTCTCCGGAGCCATCGCGGCGTTCGTGCCAGCCAGCTTCTTCGCCAGGGTGATGCCCAGCAGTCCGGTCCTGGCGGTGCCGCTGGCCGGTGTCTGCGGCATCGCGCTCCCGGGGTGCGAGTGCGGTTCGGTGCCGATCGCCAACCGGTTGATCGACCGCGGCGTGCGGCCGTCGGCGGCGCTGGCGTTCCTGCTCTCCGCTCCGGCGATCAACCCGATCGTGCTGGTCGCCACCGCGGTGGCGTTCCAGGCGGAGCCGAGCATGGTCTGGGCGCGGCTGGTCGCCGGGCTGGTCACCGCTGTGCTGGTCGGCTGGATCTGGGAGCGGATCGGGCGCCCGGAGTGGATGAAGCCCAAACCTCGCAACCGGGTCACCGGGGCAGACGGTCAGGAGACCGGTCCTGCCGTCTTCCTGCCGACGGTGCGCGGCGACTTCACCCAGGCCGCCGGCTTCCTGGTGATCGGGGCCGCCGCGGCGGCGACGCTCAACACGTTGGTGCCGCGCGAGTTCATGGCCCACGTCGGATCCTCGGTGTTCCTGTCGATCCTGGTGATGGGCGCGTTGGCCTTCTTCCTCGCGCTCTGCTCGGAGTCCGACGCCTTCGTCGCGGCGTCGTTCTCCACCATTCCGGTGGTCGGCAAGCTGGTGTTCCTGACCGTTGGCCCGGCCGTCGACATCAAACTGTTCGCGATGCAGTCCGGGACGTTCGGGCGCCGGTTCGCCGTCCGGTTCGCGCCGGTGACGTTCGTCGTCGCCGTGCTGGTCGGGGTCGGCACCGGACTGCTCTTCTTCGGGGGGTGGCGCTGATGAACCGGACCACGCAGTCGGCGGTCATCGCCCTGCTCGGTGGCCTGCTCATCTCCATCACCGTGAGCGGTCGGTTCACGTCGTACGTCAAGCCCGGGTTCGGTCCCCTGCTGCTGATCGCCGGCGGGATCCTGATCCTGGTCGGCGTGCTGTCGATCGTGTCCGGCCTGCGGGCGGCCAAGAAGGTCGACGAGCTGGCTGAGGTCGAGGTGCAGATCGCTGCTCCGGTGCACTCCGGTCCGGCCGACCACGACGATTCCCACGGTCACTCGCACGAACGATCCAAGGCTCCCTGGTTGATCCTGGCGCCGATCCTGGTCCTCCTCCTGCTGGCCCCGCCGGCTCTCGGGGCTGATGCAGTCGCGCGCAACGCCGGGTCGCAGGCGCTGGCCGGTCTCGGCGGAGTGGCAGCCCCCTCGGGGACCGGCGCCGATGTCGGTGCCGGTGGCACCGCCGGTGGATACGCACCGAACGACGGCAGCGGTCACGGGATCGGCACCAAGGCATTCGCCAAGCAGCGCCCGACGATGTCGTTTCCCGCGCTGCCCGCGGGCAAGGACCCGGCGCTGACGCTCAAGGAATTCATCATGCGCGCGCTGTACGACGGCGGAGACTCGGTGTCGGACAACAACATCACCGTCGTCGGGTTCATCGCAGCGCCGGGCGACGGCTATACCGGCGGTTACTCGCTCGCTCGGATGACGATCAGCTGCTGTGCCGCCGACGCCAGCCCCATGCGGGTGCACGTCGACAGTGCGGCAAAGTACCCGGTGAACACCTGGGTGTCCGCGGTGATCAGCGCCCAGACCGGCACCGCGAGCGCCGACAACGACTACGTGCCGACCGTCGACCTGGTGTCGATCAGCACCATCACCCAGCCGTCCGACCCGTACGAGCACTGACCGGCGATCGGGTCCTGATCAGCGCAGCTCGCTGCGGAGCGCCTCGGCCAGGGTGGCGTGGCTGAACACGAAGCCGGAGTCGGTGAGTACCTTCGGCACGGCGTTCTGGCCGGCCACGATCTCCTCGGCGAAGTCGCCCACCACGGCCTTCAGAGCGAACGTGGGCACGATCCACGGGGTCGGCCGGTGGAGTTGGTGGCCCAGTTCTTTGGTGAACGCCGCGTTGGTCACCGGTTCCGGCGCGGTCAGGTTCACCGGACCGGAGACGTCCGCAGTGAGCAGGTGCACGATGGCGTCGATCTCGTCGGTGGCCGAGATCCACGGGTAGAACTGCTTGCCGGAACCGAGCTTTCCGCCTGCGAACAACTTCGTGATGAGCGTGAGCCTTGGCAGCAGCCCGGCCTCGTGGCCGAGCACCAGACCGGTGCGCAGGTGCACCACCCGGACGCCGCCGTCATCGGCCGTAGCCGTTGCGCGCTCCCAGTCCACGCAGACCCCGGCCAGGAAGGTAGTCCCGGCGTGCTCGGTCTCGACCACCGGCTCGGCGCCACGCGGCCCGTAGTAGCCGACGGCGGACCCGTTGATCAGCGCCGGGACACCTGCCGCAGCACACTTCTCGGCCAGTAGCCGGGTCGGGTTGACCCGGGACGTGCGGATCAGCTCGCGATAGGCGGAGTTCCATCGCTTGTCACCGACGCCGACACCGCACAGGTTCACCACGGCATCGGCGCCGTCCAGCACCGAGGCGTCCAGCTCACCCGCGTCAGGATTCCAGGTGACCTGGTCTGCGCCCTTCGGAGCGCTGCGCACCAGCTGCGTGACCTGGTGCCCGCCCGACTTCAACTTCTTGAGCAGGCGCTGACCGAGGAACCCACTCGAACCTGCCGCGATGATGTGCATCGAACAACGACTCCCATCCACTGGAACTCACGGGAACGCATTGGCACGCTGGTCCTACAGCCCGAGATCGCCTTCGAACTCGCCCGCTTCGATGCGCTTCTTGACGGCCGCGAGGAACCGCGAGGCGTCGGCACCGTCGATGTTGCGGTGGTCGTAGGACATCGCCAGGTACATCATCGAGCGGATCGCGATGACCTCGCCGCCATCGGCGTCCAGGGCCACCACCGGGCGCTTGACGATCGCGCCGGTGCCCAGGATCGCGGACTGCGGCGGGACGAAGATCGGGGTGTCGAACAGCGCCCCGACCGAGCCCGTATTCGTGATGGTGAACGTCCCGCCGGATAGATCGTCCGGTCCGACCTTGTTGCTGCGGGTGCGGGCGGCCAGGTCGGCGATCTTGCGGGCGATGCCGCCGATGTTGAGGTCGTCGGCCTCCTTGATCACCGGCACGATCAGACCACGGGGCGTGTCGACGGCGATGCCGAGGTTGACCGAGCCGTGGTAGGTGATCTCCTTGATGTCCTCCGACAGTGACGAATTGACCACCGGGTAGAGCTTCAGACCTTCGATGGCGGCCTTGACGAAGAACGGCAGGAACGAGAGCTTGACGCCTTCGCGCGCCTCGAAACCGGCCTTGGCCTTCGCCCGCAGGGTGGCGACCCTCGTGACGTCGACCTCGATGACGGTCGTCAGCTGGGCGGCGGTCTGCAGCCCGTACAGCATGTTCTTGGCGATCGACTGACGGATCCGCGGCAGCTTCTGGGTGGTGCCGATCAGCGCGGTGGCCGCGGCGTCCGCGACCGGCTTGGTGGCCGCCGGTGCCGAAGGTGAAGGTGCGGCCGGTGCTGCTGCCGCCGGGGGAGCGGCGGCCTTCGCGGCCTCGGCCGCCGCGGCAGCCTCGGTCGCCGCAGTTGCGGCCTTCACCGCTTCGCCGGCCGCGACGACGTCCTCGCGGCGGATCCGACCGCCGACACCGGTCCCGGTGACGGTCGAGAGGTCGACACCCTGATCGGCGGCGAGCTTGCGGATCACCGGAGTGACGTAGCTGGTGCTCGCGGGCTTCTCGGCCGGCTGCCAGTCGGTCGCTACCGGCTTCGCGGCCGGAGCCGCAGCATCCGGGGACTGCGTGACCGGTGCGGGCGCAGATGGCGACTCGGCCTTCGCCGCGGCCGGTGTGGTCGTCGGCTCGGCCGGAGCCGGATCGGGTGCGGAATCGGGCACCGCGGTGGCCGGGGGTTCGGGCTGGGCGGCGGGTGCTGGCTGGGCGGCGGGTGCGGGCTGGGCGGCGGGTGCGGGTTCGGGCTCCGGCGCTCTGGGGGCGGCGGGCGCCGCACCCTTGTCACCGATGACGGCGAGCTGACCACCGACCTCCACGGTGCCGTCCTCCTCGACCGAGATCTCCAGCAGGGTGCCGGCGACCGGCGAGGGGACCTCGGTGTCGACCTTGTCGGTGGAGATCTCGACCAACGGCTCGTCGACCGCGACGTCGTCACCGACGGCCTTCAGCCAGCGGGTGACGGTGCCCTCGGTGACGGATTCGCCCATGGCGGGCAACAGGATCGGCGTCCCGCTGCCGGTGGGTGCTGCGGCCTCGGCGACCGGCTTCTCGGCGGGAGTGTCGACATCGGTGGACGGCTTCTGCGGCTCGGGCGCCTCGGCGGCCGGCACGGCCTCGGGTTCGGGGGCGGGTTCGGCAGCCGCGGGTTCTGTAGCCTCGGGTTCGGCAGCCTCGGGTTCTGCCGTGGCCACCGGTTCCGGTGCAGCTTCGGGTTCGGCAGCGGCGGTGGCGCCCGACCCGTCACCGATGACGGCGAGCTCGGCACCGACCTCGGCCGTCTCGTCCTCGGCGACGACGATCTTCTCCAGGACGCCCGCGAAGGGCGAGGGGATCTCGGTGTCGACCTTGTCGGTGGAGATCTCGACCAAGGGTTCGTCGACGGCGACCTCGTCGCCGACCTCCTTGAGCCACCGGGTGACAGTGCCTTCGGTCACGCTCTCTCCGAGAGCCGGCATCTGCACGGAATTCGACATGGATTCTCTTCCCTACCTGGTCGACGAGCTGATCGTGTGCGTTGCGTGGTGCGGGTGTTGCGGACTACAGGTGGTGCTGATGCCGGGAGGTCCTGCGGGACGTCAGTTGTGGACGTGCAGCGGTTTGCCTGCCATCGCCAGCATGGCCTCGCCGATGGCCTCGTACTGCGTCGGGTGCGCATGGACGAGCGGTGCGACGTCCTCCGGATGAGCCTCCCACCCGACGATCATCTGGGCCTCGCCGATCAGGTCACCGACCCGGGCTCCGACCAGGTGGACGCCGATCACCGGACCGTTCTTGACGCGGATGGCCTTGACACCGCCCGCGGTCCGCAGGATCTGCGACTTGGGGTTGCCGCCGAGGTCGTACAGGAGCGTCTCGATGTTGTCGACGCCATGCACCTCGATGGCTTTGGCCTCGCTCAGGCCGACGGAGGCGATCTGCGGGTCCGAATAGGTGATCTTGGGGATCAGCGAGTCGGGGATGACGGCCGGGTTCATCCCGGCGATCTCCTCGGCGACGAACATGCCGTGCTGGAATCCACGGTGGGCCAACTGCAGCCCTGGCACGATGTCGCCGACGGCGTAGACGTGCGGGAGGTTGGTCCGCAGCCGCTCGTCCGTCGGGACGAAGCCGCGGTCCATGTTGAGCCCGGCCTCCTCGAAACCGCAGCCGGCGGTGGCAGCGCCCCGACCCACCGCGACCAGCAGCAGGTCGGCGGAGAACGACTTGCCGTCCTCCAGGGTGACCGTCACACCGCTCTCGTCCTGCGTGACGCCGGCGAACCGGACGCCGGTGGAGAACGCGATCTTGCGCTTGCGGAAGGCGCGCTCGAACAGCTTCTGGGCCCATGGGTCCTCGGCCGGGACCAGGCTGGGCAGGGCTTCGATGATCGTCACCTTGGTACCGAAGGAGGCCCAGACCGAGGCGAATTCGACGCCGATGACGCCGCCGCCGAGCACGATCGCCGACTCCGGGATCCACTCGAGACCGAGGGCCTGCTCGCTGGTGATCACTCGGCCCTCGATGGCCAGACCCGGTAGCGATCGGGAGTAGGAACCGGTGGCCAGCACCACGTCGGTGCCCAGGTAGCGGTCGTCGCCGACCACGACCGTGTTCGGCCCGACGAAGGTGCCCTTGCCGTCGACGACGGTGATGCCGCGGGACTTGATCAGCCCTTGTAGGCCCTTGTAGGCCTTGTTGACGATCCCGTCCTTGTACTTGAGCAGGCCTGGCACGTCCACCCCGTCGAAGGTGGTCCTCAGGCCGTAGGCGGCACCTTCACGGGCGTCGTCGGCGACCTCCGCGGCATGCAGCAGGGTTTTCGTCGGGACGCATCCACGGTGCAGGCACGTGCCGCCCAGCTTGTCCTTCTCGATCAGGACGACGGAGGATCCCAGCTCGGCTGCGCGCAGTGCTGCTGCATATCCGGCTGACCCTCCACCGAGTACGACCAGGTCGACGGTGGTGTCGGTCATTGACAACGAACTCCTCGGGCTCTCGTGGAATCAACATCGGCGGCGCCGGCGTGATCGCGAGTGCGTCACGGCGCCGTCGGTGCGTTCTCCATCTTGACATCTGAAGCGGCCCCGGCGCGCCGCGGGTGCAGCTTGCGCAGCGCGGGTGCGACCGCACCCCACGCCGACACCTGTGAACCCGGCCCGTCGTTGACACGTCTTCCTCGACCTGATGGTCGACACTGTTGTCAACACGTCGGCCGGTGACCATCGCGCCGCCATTCGCCGACGGCGTAACGCTCGCCGAGCTGGAGGAAGAACATGAGCTGGCTGTCCAGGAAGAAGCCCGGGCGGACGTCGGGTGAGGACAGCCCCCGCGCGCAGCGAAAGGCCGCGATCGAGTTCCTGACCGAGTGGACCTCGGCGCGCCGGGGAGTGGAGGCATACGTCGAGCCCAAGACCTCCGTCACCCCGGTGACGGTGCTGCTGGTCGCCCACGACGGCGAGTTCACCCGCAAGCCGGTCGATTCGCCGGACGCGGCCAAGAACTTCGCCCATGACCTGGAGATCCCGGTCTACGACGCGACCATCGTGGGCTACCCGCAGCGCATGCGCGACTACTCCCGCCGCCACAAGATCATGGAGGAGCGCGCCCAGCGCAAGTTCCTCGGCGACCTCTGACCCCCGCCCCCGCGCTCCACAACTTCGACGGCGCCCGCAGTGGATCAACCACGCCGGGCCCCCGCGCTTATCAACTTCGACGGCGCTCATGAAGTGGTCGATTTCTGTCACTTCCGCCACAAAACCGCGACGTTGATAAGCGCGGTAGAAGTTGATAAGCGCGGTGGGTCGGCGATGGGTCGGGAACCCCCGGTCAGCCGGCTGTGCCTGCGACGTCGGCGATGACCGCCAGCAGGGTGCGCACGGGTACACCGGTACCGCCGGAACCTTGGTAGCCGTAGGGCTTTCCGGTGTTGAACGCCGGCCCCGCGACGTCCAGGTGGGCCCACGGCAGCCCCTCGGGCACGAAGCAGCTCAGGAAGTGACCGGCCACCAGCATCCCGCCGACCCGGTCCCAGTTGATGTTCTGCAGATCAGCGATCGACGAGTCGATGCTGTCGCGCAGCTCCTCGGGCAGCGGCATGGCCCAGCCGCCCTCGCCGACCTCGCGGGCCAGCTCGGCCACCCGGTCGCGCAGCGCCTCGGAGCCCATGACGGCCATCGTCCGGTTGCCGAGGGCCACCACCTGGGCGCCGGTGAGCGTCGAGGTCTCCAGCAGGAAGTCCGGCTTCTCCTGCGCAGCCCTGACGATCGCGTCGGCCAGCACGATGCGGCCCTCGGCGTCGGTGTTCAGGATGTGCACGGTCTTGCCGGGTTCGCCGTTCGCGCCGTAGTGCCGGATGACGTCACCCGGACGGTAGGACGAACCGGACGGCAGGTTTTCGGCGAGCGCCGCCCAGGCGGTGACGGCGACGGGGAGCTCCAGGGCCGCAGCGGCGATGACGGTGGCCACCACGCAGGCGGCTCCGGACATATCGCTGGTCATGTTCTCCATGCCCTGCGCCGGCTTGATCGACAGCCCGCCCGAGTCGAACGTGATGCCCTTGCCGACCAGCGCCACCGATTTCGTGGCACCGGCGGGGGAGTAGGTGATCCGGACCAGGCGCGGCGGGCGGGTGGAGCCGGCGCCGACCGCGAGGATCCCGCCGTAGCCACCTTCGGCCAACTGCTTCTCATCGAGTACCTCGACGCTCAGACCAGCGGTCTCCGCGGCGGCGGTGGCCCGCTCGGCGAAGGCGGCCGGGTAGAGGTCGTTCGGTGCGGTGTTGATCAGGTCGCGCGCGAGCAGCACACCCTCGGCCGTCACCACTGCCGATCGAAGCGTGGCCTTCGTGGCCTTGTCGTTGCGCTCGACGGTCAGCGCGATGGTCGCGACCGGCGCCTTGGCGGGCGTCTTGTAGCGATCGAACACGTACGCGCCCAACAGATGTCCCTGGGCGGCGGACGACAGGTCAAGCAGCCCGAGGGTCGAGGTCACCGAACTGCGGCCGGCCAGGGCTCGTGACGTGGTCCCGGCGGCCTTGCGCAACACCTCGGCGTCGAACTTCTCCACCGGACCCAGCCCGACGACGGCCACGACGGCGGCGGCGACCGTGCCGTCGCCGGGGACCAGGGTCAGCTCGCCGGCCTTTCCGGACGCGCCGGTCAGCGCGGCGGCCGATACGGCTTCGGCGAAGATCTGGTCGACGGCGACCGGGCCGTCGGTGCCGGCGTACGCGCCGACGACCAGGACGTCGGACTTGGCCTCGAGCGGGTCGGTGGTGGTCAGGGAAAGCGCTGTCATGTGCTGCTGCTCCTTCATCGTGGGTCTGCCCAGCACGGTAGCCGCCGGTTGTCGGCCGGGGCGCAGCACCGTAGTCACCGCCTCACCGACCGGGGCACTACCGTCTTGAGTCATGTCTGTTGATTCCGCACCCGACCTGCTGCTGTCCCCGCTCCACGAGGCCCATGTCGAACTGGGCGCAACGATGGGAGCGTTCGGCGGGTGGGACATGCCCATCTCCTACGCCGGAGCCGGAGTGGTCGCCGAGCACACCGCCGTTCGCGGGACGGTCGGCATCTTCGACGTCTCGCACCTGGGCAAGGCGTCGGTCACGGGAGCGGGTGCAGCTGGCTTCGTCAACAGCTGCCTGAGCGCGGACCTTGAGAAGATCGGCCCGGGTCAGGCGCAGTACACGTTGTGCTGCAACACCTCCGGTGGCGTCATCGATGACCTGATCGCCTACCTGGTGAGCGAGGACGAGGTCTTCCTGGTGCCCAACGCGGCCAACACTGCCGACGTGGTCGCCGCCCTGACGCAGGCCGCGCCGGCCGGGATCGAGGTGCGGAACCTCCACCGCGATTTCGGCGTGATCGCGGTCCAGGGCCCGCTCGCCGGCGAGGTGGTGGCGGCCCTCGGCCTGCCCACCGACCTGGAATACATGGCGTGGGCCGACGGTGGTTGGTCGGACGGCGGTGGGCTTCCGGTCAAGGTCCGGGTCTGCCGGACGGGCTACAGCGGTGAGTACGGGTTCGAACTGCTGCCGCCCTGGGGTGCGGCCCGCGGTCTGTGGGACAGGCTGGTGGCAGAGGCCGCCGCACGGAGTGGCCGACCGGCCGGTCTTGGTGCCCGCGACACCCTGCGGACCGAGATGGGCTATCCGCTGCACGGACAGGATCTGGGTCCTTCGATCAGTCCGGTGCAGGCCGGATCCGGCTGGGCCGTCGGCTGGAAGAAGTCGGCGTTCTTCGGCCGCGACGCGCTGCTCGCCGAGAAGCAGGAGGGCCCGATGCGAAGGCTCCGTGGTCTGGAGGCGCTGGATCGCGGGGTGCTGCGTCCACATCTGCAGGTCATCGGGGCTGATGGCACGGCGATCGGTGAGACCACGTCCGGAACGTTCTCGCCGACGTTGGGCAAGGGCATCGGTCTCGCGCTGATCGACACGGCGGCCGGCATCCAGGACGGCGACCAGATCGCGGTCGACGTCCGTGGCCGGTCGTTGCGGGTGCGGGTGGTCAAGCCGCCGTTCGTGCCGTCGCACGTGAGGTAGACCCTGCGCGCGTGAGATGGCACGGGTCGCCCCGGTGAATCTCGGATGCATCTGGGACTGGTGCCACGCTACGTTCGCCGGATGACCGAACCCCTTCTCTCGACCGCTGACGAACGCATCAACCCGCCGTTCACCGGGTCCGAAAGAGCGCAGCTGGAGGCGTGGCTGGAGGTCCACCGAGCGACGCTGCTGTTCAAATGCGGTGGGCTGAACAGCAATCAGCTCAAGCTGCGGTCCGTACCGCCCTCGGCGCTGAGCCTGCTGGGACTGGTGCGCCACATGGCCGAGGTGGAGCGGAACTGGTTCCGTCGAGTGCTGGGTGGCCAGGACGCACCTAGTCTCTACTGCACCGAGGAACATCCGGACGGTGACTTCGACCTGGTCGAGAATGCCTCCGCAGTCGATGATCTCGTCACCTACCGGGCGGAGGTCGACGAAGCACGCACGCTCGCGTCACGGTCGTCGGACCTGGGTGGTGTCGGAGCGGGCAAACGGCGCGGGCAGGATGTCTCGCTCCGCTGGATCTACATCCACATGATCGAGGAGTACGCCCGCCACAACGGCCACGCCGACCTGCTCCGGGAGTGCGTTGACGGCACCGTCGGGGAGTGAGCGCAGTTGCCCAGCGAGTCGAGTGGGGTACGGCGGTACTCGAATTGCGGTGCTGGGTCGGGGCTGCCGAACGAGATCGGACACCGGAGCCGAGACAGCCTGCAGCGGGGCGATGTCGACATCCACCCCGGCGGCATTGATGGCTCCGATGTTCAGCGCCACCTCGGTCTGGTGCTGCGCGGCGGCCGGCAGCACCGCGGTGCTGGCGATCTCGAGGGTCGAGCGGGCCTCGACGCCGATGCTGCGCGTGTCCTGCTCCAGTCCGATCTCCTACGGGCTGTGCATCTCGCGGTGTGAGAAGACGCTGTACTTCTCGAACAGCGCCATCGCCTCGTCGGTGATCAGCTCCGGCAGCGCGGCGATCGTGCTGCGCAGGTTCTCCAGGCCGCGCGCGGCGGCCTCTTCCTGCCATTCCGCGTCTTGCCGTTGGGGTTGTCCAGGATGTAGGCCGGGCTGGTCGTTCCGCTCTGCGGAAGCAGGGTCCCACCCGGTGTAGCCGCGGGCCTCGAAGGTGTTGCGCAGACCGCCGTTGGGGAAGCTCGACCCGTCCGGTTCACCCTGGATCAGGGTCTTGGAGGCGAACTCGGCGAGCGAGAGTCCGCCGCCGGCCGGCTCGAAGAAGCTGTCGTGCTTCTCGGCCGTCAGACCGGTCAGCGGGTAGACGACGTGGGAGTAGTGGGTACACCCCTTCTCCATCGCCCAGTCCTTCATGGCGGAGGCGACCGAGTCGGCCACCATCTGGTCCAGCTTGGCCGAATGTTCCATGGTGGCGATCAGGGACTTGTAGACGAGCTTGGGCAGGCGCCTCTGCATCACCGACAGGCTGAAGACGTTCTCGAGTCCGGATGGAACCCGACCTGGAAAACGTAGGGATGCGCCGTATCCGCGTGTTTCCGTTCCATGAACCCTGCGATCAGGACAGAACCGACACGAAGGTCTGCCGGCATGGTGCCGGGTCGCGGGTAGGTGGCACGGGGTCGCAGGTCGGTCGTCTCGCCCGCAGTAGGCCGACGGGTGGATAGTCGGACGTCCGATGGTCGTAGTAGATTCTGGCTATGACGAGCGCCTTCTCCCGGACCACCAACCCATCGCCGGTGTCGGAAGAGCGTCGCGCCGAGATTCTCTCCGCACCGGGATTCGGGAAGTACTTCACCGACCACATGGTCGTCATCGACTACGACAACGGCGCCTGGCACGACCCGAGAGTCGTTCCCTACGGCCCGTTCTCGCTCGATCCGGCGACGATGGTGCTGCACTACGCGCAGGAGATCTTCGAAGGGCTCAAGGGCTACGCCCAGCCCGACGGGTCGGTGGCGACCTTCCGGCCGTACGCCAACGCGGCCCGGCTGAACCGCTCGGCCGACCGATTGGGCATGCCGCAGCTGCCCGAGGACGTCTTCGTCGACTCGCTCCGGGAGCTCACCGCTGCCGATCGTGGGTGGGTGCCGACGGGCGACGAGGCCTCCCTGTACTTCCGGCCTTTCATGTTCGCCGCCGAGGTTGGTCTGGGGGTGCGCCCGGCGAACAAGTACGTCTACTCGGTGATCGCGTCGCCGGCCGGCGCCTACTTCTCCGGCGGAATCAAGCCGGTCAGCGTGTGGTGGTCGACGGAGTACGTCCGAGCGGCTCCGGGCGGGATGGGCTTCGCCAAGACCGGCGGCAACTACGCCGCATCGCTGGCGGCCCAGGCTCAGGCCGCTGACCAGGGCTGCGACCAGGTCGTCTGGCTCGACGCCGTGGAGCGGCGGTGGGTCGAGGAGATGGGCGGGATGAACCTGTTCTTCGTCTTCGGGGCCGGTCCTGACGCCGAGGTGGTCACTCCTGAGCTGTCGGGCTCCCTGCTGCCCGGTGTCACTCGCGATTCGCTGCTGCAACTGGCGCGTGACCGCGGCTACCGGACGTCCGAACGACGGGTCTCCACCGACGAGTGGGCCAAAAAGGTCGACTCCGAGGAGCTCACCGAGGTGTTCGCGTGTGGGACCGCCGCCGTCATCACACCGGTCGGCTCCGTCAAGCACGCCGAGGGCGGATTCGACATCGGCGGTGGTCTGCCCGGCCCGATCACCATGGAGCTCCGCGAGGCCCTGACCGGCCTCCAGCGCGGTGCCCTACCCGACCCCCACGGCTGGATGCTCCCGCTCGCCTGAGCAATGACCTGTCTCCGGGCCTGACGCCACGGCGCTTCAGACCGGGCCCCTGTGCGCAGTTTGGCCGGGCCGCCTCCGGCTGGATCAGTCGGCCCGCCCCTTGCGCATACAGGACTGCTGCGCGCATACCGAACTGCCCGAAAGTCGGCTTTCTGGCACGATTTCGGGCTTCCTGTATGCGCAGGGAAGTTCCTGCATGAATCCGGGCACGACAAAAGGCGGCGGAACCCCGATAGGGGTACCGCCGCCTTTCGAGCGTCTGGTGGGGCGAGACTAGCCGCGGACGACCTTGCCGGCCTTCAGGCAGGAGGTGCAGGCGTTGACGCGCTTGACGGTGCCCGGGGCGACCTGGGCGCGGACGGCCTGGATGTTCGGGTTCCAGCGACGGTGGGTCCGACGGTGCGAGTGAGAAACACTCATCCCGAAGCCCGGGCCCTTGCCACAGACATCACACACGGCAGCCACGACGGCTCAACCCCTATCGAAGAATGCGATCCGGCCAGTCGACCGAACCAAAAGTTGCGAGTGGTAGGTGGAACCCGGGCTTCCGCTCCGGGCAACCCTCCAAGGATAGCCAGCGGCGGGCGCCAGGGCCAAATCGTCGTGTTGGCGTCACCCTCGGCGGCCCACGTCGGCAAGATGTGCTCATGACGACGTTCGACACCGACCTCGTCGGGCGCTGGTTCGATCTGCTCCTCGATCTGGACTCGCCGGCCGACAGCACGTGGGGCGTGCACCTGCACGCAGCGGAACTCGAGGCAGTCCGGACCGGGGGCCGGGCCATCTCGGCCGCGGTCGGCTGGTCCGAGTTGCCGTCCCAGCTCCCGACTCCTGCCGACCACGCCGCCGCGGTGTTGCAGGTATACCTGGCCGGGATGGCCACGGGTATCGCCGGCGCCAGGGAGACGATGGCGCAGAACGGCGATCTGGACGAGGTGGACGTCGCCGACCGGCTGTGTCTGGCCGCCGGATTGATCGCCGGCGGCGCAGCCGTCCAGGTTGCGCCGGACGACCTTCCGGCCGGCGGCACGTCCGGTGCCGGCGCTGCAGATCTGGCGCGGGCGGCCGGCACCGCAGCCGCCGAACTGGTGGTGGACGGCGCCGACCTGCACAGCATCACCAGCGCGGCCGCAGCGGCTGCGATGGCCGCAGGTCCGCCCGACGCCGCCAATCGGGATCCCCGCTACCGGGCCAGGGCGGTCGTCGCGCTGGTGCTGGTCGCCCTCCAACGCAGCACCGCCCCGGCCGGCGCTCCAGTGCAGCCGCCCAGCTGCGGCGCCGTCCCCGGCGGGAACAACGGGGTCGCCCTCCTCGCAGAGGTGACCTTCACGACCTTCCTCCCACCGGAGGAGTGCGGCCGCCTCCAGGCGACGCTGACCGGGCTGGCGGAGGAGGTGGTCATGTGGTCGGAGGGCGACAAGCGCTACTTCCACGTCCACACCGAGGTGGCCGGCGAGGTCATCGCCGAGGCGTTTGCGGTCGGTGCGGTCTTCTCGCTCGTGGTCGGGCGGCTCGACTGATGCGTGCCACTGTCGGTGTGACGGTGCACGATGTTCGCACCGACCCGGGTAGGGCCGGTCCTGCGGGTCGGGCTCACCGGTCGGCAGTCCGAAGGCGGGCAGGGGAGGGACAGCGTGGCCGAGAAGTCGCCTGAACGCGTTTTCCTGCACACCCCGCTCAAGACGGTGATCGGCGTGCGTGCGGCCAAGCAGCTGGCGGAAAAGCTGTCGCTGGTCACCGTCGGCGAGCTTCTCCGCTACTACCCGCGCAAGTACGACCGGCGGGGCCGGCTCACCGATCTGTCGGGTCTGAAGGTCGGGGAGCGGGTCACGGTGTGGGCCACCGTCCGGTCGATCAAGGAGCGTCAGCTGGGCCCCGGCCGCAAGGTGAAAAGCATCACCAACGTCGTGATCGGCGACCACAAGACTGAGCTGACCTGCACCTTCTTCAACCGGTGGAACCTCGCCCGTTTCATGCCGGTCGGCACGGACGCGATGTTCTCCGGCACCGTCAGCAAGTTCAACGGGAATCTGCAGATCAGCTCACCCCAGATCGCGGTGGTCAGCTTCGAGGGCAGCACGCAGCCCGCCCTGGCCGGTGCAGTCTCCGACCTGATCAACGACAAGCCGTCGGTGAGCCCGGGGAAGGACGCGATCGACGTCATCGAGTCCTTCCCCGGCGGCCTCATCCCCGTCTACCCGCTGTCGGAGGGCATCACCGGCGCGCTGATGCAGCGATGCGTCCGGACCGTGCTGAGCGTGCTGGACGCGGTGGCCGATCCGCTCCCCGACGTGTTGCTGGCCGAACACGGTCTGGTCGATCTCGCCCACGCCCTGCACGACATCCACCGGCCGCCCGACGAGAAGGCCCTGGACGCCGCCATCGCGCGCCTGCGGTACGACGAGGCCCTGTCGATCCAGTTGGTGCTGGCGCGGAGACGGGCGGAGATGCGCAACTTCCCGGCCGAACCGTGCCCGCGCGTCGAGGGTGGGCTGCTGAGTGCCTTCGACGAGGACCTGCCGTTCACCCTCACCGACGGCCAGAAGGAGGTGGGGGAGGTCATCGCCAACGACCTGGCCACCATCCACCCGATGAACCGTCTGCTGCAGGGTGAGGTCGGCTCGGGCAAGACGGTGGTGGCGCTCCGGGCGATGCTGCAGGTCATCGACTCGGGGCGGCAGGCGGTCCTGCTCGCTCCGACCGAGGTGCTCGCCGCGCAGCACGCCAGGTCCTTGCGCTCAGTGCTCGGCCAGATGGGCAACGGCGGGGAGCTCGGATCCCTGCCCGGCGCGATCAAGATCACCTTGCTGACCGGCTCGATGACGGCCGGAGCGCGGCGGGAAGCGTTGCTGGACATCGCTTCCGGCCAGGCCGGGATCGCGGTCGGTACCCATGCACTGCTGTCCGACGGGGTGTTCTTCGCGGAGCTGGGGTTGATCGTCATCGACGAGCAGCACCGGTTCGGCGTCGAGCAGCGCAACGCTCTGCGGAACAAGCATCCGGCGGGCAACCCACCGCATGTCCTGGTGATGACGGCGACACCGATCCCGCGCACCGTCGCGATGACGGTCTACGGCGATCTGGACACGTCGACCCTCTCCGAATTGCCCAAGGGCCGGTCGCCGATCTCCACCACCGTGGTGCCGGCCGCCGAGAAGCCGCAGTGGGTGGATCGGGCCTGGTCCAGGGTCCACGAGGAGGTGGCCGCCGGCCATCAGGTGTACATCGTCTGTCCCAAGATCGGCGATGACGCAGAAGTGTTGGCCCCAGCGTCAGGGAAGTCCCCGGAGGCCGCGTCGCGCGACGACCATGACCCCCTCGACGACGGCCTTGACGACCCCGACGACGAGGCGCCGGGTGAGGACGAGCGGCGACCACCGCTGGCCGTGCTCGACGTCGCGCGGGACCTCGCCGAGGGTCCGCTGTCCGGGCTGCGGCTGGGCATCCTGCACGGCCGGATGCTGCCGGCGGACAAGGATGCGGTGATGACGGGTTTTGCGGCGCGTCGGCTCGACGTGCTGGTGGCCACCACCGTCATCGAGGTCGGCGTCGACGTGGCCAACGCCACCATGATGATCGTCCTGGACGCCGAGCGGTTCGGCATGTCCCAGCTGCACCAACTCCGTGGCCGGGTCGGTCGTGGTGAGGCCGCCGGGGTCTGCCTGCTGATCACCGAGGCGCCGGAGAATTCCGTCGGACGGGCGCGGCTCGACGCGGTGGCGAAGACCAACGACGGCTTCAAGCTTGCCGAGGCCGACCTCGAACTCCGTCGTGAGGGCAACGTGCTGGGCACCTCGCAGGCCGGCAAGTCCTCCGGCCTGCGGCAGCTGTCGCTCATCCGTGATCGCGAGGTGATCGAGGCCGCCCGCGAGGACGCCATGGAACTGGTCGGGCAGGATCCGACGATGGCCGAGCACCCCGGGCTGGCCGCCATGGTGGCCGCTGTCATCGACGAGGAAGGGCAGGAGTTCCTGGACAAAGGGTGAGTCGCTGGTCGGACCCGGCGTCGGCGACGCCCACCCGCGGCGGATAGGTTGCACGGACGCTGCACCTGCTGCAGCCCAACGGAGTTCCGCAGAAAGGACTTCCGTTGGGCTGGATCTCCGGTCGTCGGTGGATCTCCGGTTGTCACCGGACGTCCGGTTGTTGCTGAATCTCCACTTGTCACGGAAAGACGAACGGCCGTCGTCCACCACGGCCGCGTACCCGAGGAGTCGCTCGACGTGTTCTCGAAGATCCTGGTCGCCAACCGCGGAGAGATCGCCATCAGGGCGTTCCGCGCCGCCTACGAGCTGGAGATCGCCTCGGTGGCGGTCTACCCGCACGAGGACCGCAATTCGCTGCACCGGCAGAAGGCCGACGAGGCCTATCAGATCGGCGAGCGAGGGCATCCGGTGCGGGCCTATCTCGATATCGACGAGATCGTCAGGGCTGCAAGGGATTCTGGCGCTGACGCGGTGTACCCGGGTTACGGATTCCTTTCCGAGAACCCGAACCTCGCGCAGGCGCTGGAGGACGCCGGGATCACTTTCATCGGCCCGCCGGCCTCGGTGCTGGAGCTGGCCGGCAACAAGTCTCGCGCGGTCGAGGCGGCCAGGGCCGCCGGTCTGCCGGTGCTGGAATCCACCGATCCGTCCAATGACGTACCGACCCTGCTCGCGGCCGCGGAGACGGTCGGCTTCCCGCTGTTCGTCAAGGCCGTCGCCGGCGGTGGCGGCCGCGGGATGCGCCGGGTCGACCGGGCGGAAGACCTCGAGGAGCTGATGGGCAACGCCATGCGCGAGGCCGAATCCGCCTTCGGGGACGACACCGTCTTCCTGGAGCGGGCGGTGATCGAGCCCCGCCACATCGAGGTGCAGGTGCTCGCCGATCACACCGGCGCGGTGGTGCACCTGTTCGAACGCGACTGCTCGGTGCAGCGTCGCCATCAAAAGGTCATCGAGGTGGCACCCGCGGTCGGGCTGGCCCCCGAGATGAGGGCGGCGATGACGGCCGATGCGGTCAACTTCGCGCGTCACATCGGTTACGTCAACGCCGGCACCGTCGAGTTCCTGCTCGGAGAACGAGATGGACACGCCTGCTACTACTTCATAGAGATGAACCCCCGGATCCAGGTCGAGCACACCGTCACCGAGGAGATCACCGACGTCGACCTGGTGTCCTCGCAGATCCGGATCGCCGCCGGCGAGACGCTGGCCGACCTGGGCCTGGCGCAGGAGTCGATCCACATCCGTGGCGCCGCCCTGCAGTGCCGGATCACCACCGAGGACCCGACGAACGGATTCCGGCCGGACACCGGTCGGATCATCACCTACCGCTCGCCCGGTGGCGGCGGGGTTCGCGTCGACGGCGGCACCGTGCACTCCGGCGCCGAGGTCAGCGCCCACTTCGATTCGCTGCTGGTGAAGCTGACCTGTCGCGGGCGCGACTGGGGACAGGCGGTGGCCAGGGCCAGACGCGCCCTCGCGGAGTTCCGCATCCGCGGCGTGGCGACGAACATCCCGTTCCTGCAGGCCGTGCTGGAGGACCCGGACTTCGCCGCCGGCGGCGTCACCACGTCGTTCATCGAGACGCATCCGCAGCTGCTCACCGCCCGCCATTCCGCCGACCGCGGGACCAAACTGCTGACCTACCTGGCCGACGTGACGGTCAACCGACCGCACGGCGCCCGGCCGACCGAGCTGATCGAACCGGAGTCGAAACTGCTTGTGCTGGCGGCTGAACCGGCCCCGGCCGGCAGCCGCCAGCTGCTTGCCGACCTCGGACCCGAAGGCTTCGCCCGGTGGCTCCGCGAGCGCACGGCGCTGGCCGTCACCGACACCACCTTCCGCGACGCGCACCAGTCGTTGCTCGCGACCAGGGTCCGCACCAGGGATCTGGTCGCCATCGCACCGGCGGTCGCGCGGATGACGCCGGAGCTGCTGTCGGTGGAGGCGTGGGGCGGTGCCACCTACGACGTCGCGCTGCGGTTCCTGGCCGAGGATCCGTGGGAGCGGCTGGTCGCCCTTCGGTCGTCGCTGCCGAACATCGCCCTCCAGATGCTGCTGCGTGGCCGGAACACCGTCGGTTACACGCCGTACCCCGAGGCCGTCACCGATTCGTTCGTCACCGAGGCGGCCGCCGCCGGGATCGACATCTTCCGGATCTTCGACGCCCTGAACGACGTCTCGCAGATGCGGCCGGCCATCGAGGCGGTCAGAGCCACCGGGACGACGGTCGCCGAGGTCGCGCTCTGCTACACCGCTGACCTGTCCGATCCGGGCGAGAAGCTGTACACCCTGGACTACTACCTACGGCTCGCAGAGCAGATCGTCGAGGCCGGGGCGCACGTCCTGGCCATCAAGGACATGGCCGGTCTGCTGCGGGCTCCGGCGGCTCGCACCCTGGTCACGGCCCTGCGCGAGCGGTTCGACCTACCCGTGCACCTCCACACGCACGACACCGCCGGTGGTCAGCTCGCGACGTATCTGGCCGCGGCCGAGGCCGGGGTCGACGCCGTCGACGCCGCGAGCGCGCCGATGTCGGGCACCACCTCCCAACCGTCGATGTCCGCCCTGGTCGCGGCGTTCGACCACACCGTGCGTTCGACCGGGTTGTCGCTCCAGGCGGTCGCCGACCTGGAGCCGTACTGGGAGGCGGTCCGGGCCGTCTACTCGCCCTTCGAGTCCGGCCTCCGGGCGCCGACCGGGCGCGTCTACAAGCACGAGATCCCAGGTGGTCAGCTATCGAATCTTCGGCAGCAGGCAATCGCACTCGGGCTGGGTGGCAAGTTCGAGGCCATCGAGACCACGTACGCCGCCGCCGATGCCATGCTCGGCCGGCTCGTCAAGGTCACACCGTCCTCCAAGGTGGTCGGCGATCTGGCGCTGCATCTGGTGGGATCCGGCGTTGATCCGGGCGAGTTCGAGTCCGACCCGGCGCGGTTCGACATCCCGGACTCGGTGGTCGGCTTCCTGGCGGGCGAGCTCGGCGATCCGCCTGGGGGCTGGCCGGAACCGTTCCGCAGCAAGGCTTTGGCCGGTCGTAGTGTCAAACCGGCCGTCGCCGAGCTGACCTCCGAAGAGGGCGCCGATTTGGAACGGAGCCCGCGGCCGACGCTGAACCGCCTCCTGTTCCCGGGGCCGGACAAGGATTTCCGAACCTCGCGCGAGGAGTTCGGCGACATCTCGGTGCTGCGTACGTCGGACTACCTTTACGGATTGCAGCGGGGGACCGAGCACGTCATCGAACTGCAGCCGGGCGTCCAGCTGACCGTCGGCCTCGAGGCCATCGGCGACGCCGACGAGCGTGGCCTCCGGATGGTGGTGACCACCCTCAACGGCCAGCTGCGACCGCTGCAGATCCGCGACCGGACGGTCACCGTCGACGTGCCCGTCGCCGAGCGCGCCGACCCGAAGAATCCGTCACATGTCGCTTCGCCGTTCGCCGGTGTCGTCACCCTCGGGGTCACGGAGGGCGACGAGGTGGCCGCCGGCCAGACCGTCGCCACCATCGAGGCGATGAAGATGGAGGCCTCGATCACCTCACCGATCGCCGGCACCGTGACGCGCACGGCCATCAACGCCGTGCAGCAGGTCGAGGGCGGCGATCTGGTGGTCGTCATCAAGGCGCAGTCTTGAGGCCGCTCCCGGTGCGGCGGGTCGCGCGATGACGCGGATCACCGCCGGACTCCATCGCGGCCGCCGCTTGCAGACACCGGCCGGCGCGACGACCAGGCCCACCAGCGAGCGGGTCCGGGAGGCATTGGCCAACGCCTTGGTGGCGGCGGGCGGCCTGAACGGCGCGCGGGTTCTCGACTTGTACGCGGGCTCGGGTGCGCTCGGGCTGGAGCTCGTCTCGCGCGGTGCCGACTCGCTCGTGCTGGTCGAGCAGGACCGGCTGGCGCTGGTGGCGCTGCGGGCCAACGTCGCCACGTTGAAGCTCACCGATGCGCAGGTGGTCCCGTCCGATGTGCGCACGTTCGCGTCTTCACCGGCCGGCCGGCCGTTCGATTTCGTCGTCGCCGACCCGCCCTACGACGTACCCACCGCCGACCTGACGGCCATCTTCGCCGCGCTGGCCGCCGGCGGGCACCTGGGCATCGGCGCCGATCTGATCGTCGAGCGCAGCAAACGGTCCGGCGAGATGGTGTGGCCGGAACCGTTGGTGGAGGTGCGCACGAAGAAGTACGGCGACACCCGCCTCTGCTACGGTCGCGCGCCATGAGAACCTCCGTGTCGGACCAGAGCGACCACTGCGAGGGAACGGCATGACGCACGCGGTGTGCCCCGGATCGTTCGATCCGCCGACCCTCGGACACCTGGACATCATCGAGCGGGTGGCCGGGCTCTTCGACCAGGTGACGGTCGCTGTTCTGGTCAACCCCGACAAGACCGGCCTCTTCGCGATCGACGAGCGGCTGGACCTGCTGCGGGCGATCACCGGCCAGTGGCCGAACGTGACGGTGGACTCGTTCTCCGGTCTGTTGGTCGAGTACTGCACCCGGAACAACATCGCCGCGATCGTCAAGGGATTGCGCGCAGTCTCCGATTTCGACTACGAACTCCAGATGGCCCAGATGAACTCCGGGCTGGCGAAGGTGGACACGTTGTTCATGCCGACCAATCCGGAGTACTCGTTCCTCTCGTCGTCGCTGGTCAAACAGGTAGCGACCTACGGCGGAGACGTGTCTCGGCTGCTGCCGCCCGTCGTCCAGCAGGCGTTGGCCGCCAAACTCGCCGCCTCCTGACCCGCCCCGCCCGCGTCGCTGCTCGGTACCTGTGTGCAACTTCCGTCGTCGGTGGGTTTGGCAGCCACTCCTGGCCAGGAGGGCCATCCCCGAGAGCTCGGCGAGCCTGCGGCCCGCGTCGCTGCTCGGTATCTGTGGGCAACTGCCGTCGTCGGTCGGTTTGGCAGCCACTCCTGGCCAGGAGGGCCATCCCCGAGAGCTCGGCGAGCCTGCGGCCCGCGTCGCTGCTCGGTATCTGTGTGCAACTGCCGTCGTCGGTCGGTTTGGCAGCCACTCCTGGCCAGGAGGGCCATCCCCGAGAGCTCGGCGAGCCTTCGGCCCGCGTCGCTGCTCGGGCGTGCCTGCCGGGTGAAAGCGGCCCGAGTTGGCACACTGGCCGGGCAGGGCCGCGTTGCCTGATGGCTGCTGCACGAGAAGGAGAGGTCCGCCAGCGTGTACCGCGTATTCGAAGCGCTCGACGAATTGGTCACCATCGTCGAGGAGGCCCGGGGCCTGCCGATGACGGCGTCCTGCGTTGTGCCTCGTGGGGACGTGCTGGAGTTGCTCGACGACGTCCGCGACGCCCTGCCAGGCGAGATGGACGACGCACAGGACGTGCTCGACCACCGCGACCAGATGCTGTCGGAGGCAAAGGCGACGGCTGACAAGAACATCGCCGACGCCGAGGCCGAGGCTGCCCGGCTGGTGCACAGCGCCCGCGCCGAGGCATCCGCGACCGTTGCCGGGGCACAGGCCGAGGCCGACCGACTGGTCGACGAGGCCACCGCCCGCGCCGAGGCGATTCTGGCACGAGCCCAGGCGGATGCCGATCGCACCGTGCAGTCCGGTCAGGACCAGCACGACGCTCTGGTGTCCCGCGGTCACGGTGAGGCGGAGCGGCTGGTGTCCGCCGGCCGGGCGACCTACGAGCGTGCGGTGGCCGACGGTCGCAGCGAGCAGGCCCGGTTGGTATCGCAGTCCGAGGTCGTCCAGGCTGCGCACGTCGAGTCGGCCAAGATCCTCGACGCCGCGCACGGTGACATCGACCGGATGCGCGCCGACTGCGACTCCTACGTCGACTCCAAGCTCGCCGGTCTCGAGGAGACGCTGACCAAGACGCTCCGCACCGTGGGCCGTGGCCGCACGTCCCTCCGTTCCGGAGCCGTCGCCGACTACCGCGACTGACCAGCCGCTCGGGGCACCCAGGCGCCGGCATGGCGCATACGGGAGCGCCCGGCGCAGACGGAAATGCCCATTTCGGGCCGGTTTCGTCCAGAATTGGGTCTTTCTGTATGCGCGGCGCACGGACGTATGCGCGGCGCACGGACGTGTGCGCGGTGCAGGGACGTGTGCGCGGCGCTCGAACGTTGCCCGGAGTACCGGCCGGCTGAGCACACCGAATTGGGCCGGCGGGGGAGTTCGACTACTCTAGAGTGGTTGGCCCCAGTCCGGCTGCCACCGAGGACGTCGACAAAGCACCGACAACACCGACATGACACCGACAGCGCTCGCAGCACCGATATGACACCCGTAGCACCGACACCGCCCCGATCGAGAATCGACTGATGACCACCAAGCGCCCCAACCACGCCTCGCCGTGGGTGCTCGACACCCGCCCCCTCGGGCGGCGTCCGGGCAGCATGAAGGCCTACCGTTTGACGGCTCCGGTCGGCGACCCGATGGGTATCGAAGTTCTGGCCGTTCCGCGCGACGCCGAGATCGATCTGGACGTGCGGATCGAGTCGGTCGCCGAGGGCGTCCTCGTCTCCGGCACCGCGTCCGGCACCGCAGTCGGGGAGTGCGCCCGCTGTCTGACGGAGATCAGGGTTCCGGTGAGCGCGGATCTGCGCGAACTGTTCGCCTACCCGGACTCGACCACCGCAGCCACCACCGATGACGACGAGATTCCACGGCTGATCGACGACCTGATCGATCTGGAACCGCTCGTCCGCGACGAGATCGTGCTGACCATGCCGTTGGCCCCGTTGTGCCGCCCGGATTGCGCCGGTCTGTGCGTCGAATGCGGTGAGCGTTTCGATGACCTCGAGCCGGGTCATTCTCATGAGATACTTGACCCCCGGTGGGCCGATCTGGCCGCCAAGTTCGGCGTGCCCGGTGGGTCTCCCACCGCGAACAACTAGTTGGCAACAGCTCCCAGCGCCCGAGCGCAGTGGCACAAGCCCGATCACCACCATCTGCTTCATCAGAGTTCAGCACCACCCGGAGTCGGAGACACTGACGCCGATTCCACCTGACAACAACGAGGAGAAGTAATCATGGCCGTTCCGAAGCGGAGACTGTCACGCGCCAACACCCACGCGCGGCGCTCGCAGTGGAAGACCACCGTCCCCACCCTTGCGACGTGCCCGAACCGCGCCTGTGGCGCACTCACCCCGCCCCACCAGGCGTGCACGACGTGTGGCCAGTACCGGGGCCGCCAGGTCGTCGGGGTCTGAACCACCCGGTGGCAGACGGGGCAGGGTCATCGAAGTCCGTGATTTCGGCGAGCAACATTCCTGACCCGGAAGAGCTTTTCGCAGTGCTCGGCGTCGAACTCGATGCCGAGCGTGCCGTGCTTGCGTTGACTCACCGGTCCTTCGCGTACGAGCACGGCGGCCTGCCCACCAACGAACGACTGGAGTTCCTCGGCGACTCGGTGCTTGGCATCGTCGTCACGGACAAGCTCTACCGCGATCACCCGGATCTGCCCGAGGGCAAGCTGGCCAAGCTGCGCGCGTCGATCGTCAACATGCATGCACTTGCAGGCGTCGGACGCCGGATGGGCTTGGGCGACATGCTGCGGCTAGGCCGCGGCGAGGAGCTGACCGGCGGTCGCGACAAGGCATCGATCGTCGCCGATGCCGTCGAGGCGGTACTGGGTGCGGTGTACCTCCAGTACGGCATCGAGGTCGCCCGGACGGTCATCCACACCCTGTTCGCCGACCTCCTCACGGACGCGCCCGGACTCGGTGCGAGCCTTGATTGGAAGACCTCCCTGCAGGAGATGTCGGCCTCCAAGAGCCTCGGTGTTCCGGAGTACCGGGTCACCGAAGAAGGCCCCGACCACGCCAAGTCATTCGAGGCCGAGGTCCTGCTCGGCGGTGTTGTCTACGGCGCGGGCGCCGGGCGCACCAAGAAGGAAGCGGAGCAGCAGGCCGCCTCCGCCGCGTTCACCGCTCTGGACGTCGATCCGCCGGAAACGCCCGCGGATCCCTCCGACGCCCCCGGTGCCTGAGCTACCCGAGGTCGAGGTCGTCCGCCGGGGTCTGATCGAGCATGCCGTCGGACGCAGGATCTCCTCCGTGTCCGTCCTCAACGACCGCGCGATCCGGCGCCATCTGCTCGGACGCGCCGACTTCGAAGCATCGGTGGCCGGGCATGAGGTGCTGGACATCCGTCGCCGCGGCAAATACCTGTGGTGGGTACTGGACGACGGAGACGCCCTGCTCGCCCACCTCGGGATGAGCGGTCAGTTCCGCGTCAGCTCCACGGTTGGCGCACTTGCGGCCGTTGCTGCCCATCCGCATCTCCGCGTCCGCTTCAGCTTCGCCGACGGCGGTCCGGACATCGACTTCCTGGATCAGCGCACCTTCGGCGGGATGTCGTTCCTGCCCGGTCAGGCCGTACTCCCCGACCCGATCGCCCACATCGCGCTCGATCCGCTCGATCCGGCCTACGACCTCGACGCCACAGTGGCCCGGATCCGTTCGAAGAACACCGAGATCAAACGCGCGCTGCTCGACCAGACCGTGGTGTCCGGGATCGGCAACATCTACGCCGACGAATCGCTCTGGCGTGCCCGCCTCAACTACGCGCGTTCGACGGCAGGCTTGACGAGGCCGGTCGTGCGTCGTGTCCTGGAGGCAGCCAGAGAAGTGATGGCCGAGGCACTCTCGGTCGGCGGGACCTCCTTCGATGCGCTCTACGTCGACGTCAACGGCGACTCCGGCTACTTCGACCGGTCGCTGGCCGCCTACGGGCAGGAAGGTCGCCCCTGTCCGCGGTGCGGAACCGCGATCCGCCGGGACGCCTTCATGAATCGGTCATCCTTCTACTGCCCGGTGTGCCAACCCAAGCCCCGCGTCCGCCGCTGACCGACCCCGCCCTCCTGGAACCCGGCCGAGCACGAGAAACTCACGCCGGACGAATCATGCCGGACGAATTTTGCCGGACGAATCACGCCACGTTCGCGGCCACGATCCCGCTCGTCGTGCCGACATAGATCTTCTTGCCCACCAGCATCGGCGTTGCGAAGCGTGTGGTGCTGCCGACATCGATGCTGCCCAGCACAGCCCCGGTTCCGCCGCTCAGCGCGTAGAGCTTGGTACCGCTGAGGGAATACACCGCTCCCGGCCCGACGATGGGCGATCCCGGAATGCCCGAGGCGGTCCACAAGGTCGTGAACCGACCGTTCGACTGCACCTGGACCCGGGTGACGCCATTCGTGCAGGGCATGTAGACGGTGGCGCCGGTGACGGCCGACACGCCGAAGGCACGGCACAGCGGGGCGCTGTAGGTCTGCCCGCCGATACCGCCCAGATGCCCGCTCCGGGCGGTGTAGCCGTTACCCGACTTCCCGGCCTGGAGGATGTAGCCGATGCTCGTGTAGGCCGGTGTCATCGATCCGAGATCGAGGTCGTTGGCGTTGTCGTTGGCCCAGCTGCTCGGCGCGAAGAAGTCCACGCGGGACATGGAGGGGTTGATCTCGGTCACCGAGTCGCTGTAGTCGTAAGACGTCTGCGACTCGCCGTTTCCGACGGCGACGAACAGGTTGCCGTTGGGTGCCACCACTGGGCCGCCTGCGGCCCAGATCGCGCCTTCCCGCGGCGTCGGGACGACGTAAGCCCGTCCGCCGGCTGCGCCGTTGGCCTTGATCGCCAGCACAGCGCCCTTGTAGTTGCCGCAGTCACCGGCGAGCCCACCGAACGCGATGTAGACGTTGCCGCGGTCCACCGCGAGAGCCGCACGCTGCTGCTCCGCCTTCGGGTCGGTGCCGGGAACCTCGACCCGCTTGGACAACTCGACCACTCCGCTGTCCGCGTCCAGGCCCCAGAGTTCGTGCACCACGCCAAGAGAGGCGCTGTACGTGATCGTCACGACGAAGACCCTGCCCGTCACCGGATCGAACACCGGGGTGCCGGTGATGCCCGTCGGGCTGATGTTGCCGCTGCAGGCGAGCACCGATGTGTCGCTGATCGGGGACCGCAGGTGACGACTCCAGCGCACCGCGCCCGTCGTCGGGTCCAGTGCGTAGACCGTGTTGTTCTCGGTGGCCACCACCACGCTGTGCGCGGTCAGGATCGGTGACCCGTACACGGAGCCGTCCAGGCCACGGCTGAAGCCGGCAGTGAACTTCTTGAACGCCGAGGCCGAGGTCGCGTTGCCCGAACGGAGGTTGTCACCGTGCCCGGTAGGCCAACCGGCCCCCATGGTGGCTACCACGATGAGTAACGCCGACAGCACTGTAAGTACGCGTCTCATGCCAGCATCGTGCGCCCCGTCAGCATGCAAGTCCAGCAACTCGACCGGATGAATTCCGAATGCGTAGTTGACTAGATTGACCCGGTGGATGAAGAAGATCCGGGCGGCAGAACGGAGAGGGTACGGATGACGGCCTTCGTGCACGGCCAGGTCCAGGGAGTGGGTTTCCGCTGGTGGACGCGGGCTCGGGCGCTGGAGATCGGGCTGACCGGCAGTGCCACCAACCTGCATGACGGCCGGGTGCAGGTCGTCGCCGAAGGCACTCTCGAACGCTGCCGGTCGCTGGTCGCTGTGCTGCGCAGCGGCGGCGCACCGGGCACGGTCGCGCTAGTCGTCGAGCAGTACGGCAAGCCGAGGGGAGAGACGGGCTTCGTCGAGCGGTGAACTCGCGCACCGATCCATCGCAGCGCGGCGGGTAATCTGACACCCGCAGATCGCATTCGGGTCAGACCGGGCGCAAGCCCAGACCAGTCGACCCGGGGCGCAAGCCCATCTAAGTCGACGGGAGGGACCTTTCACTCGTGTACCTGAAGTCCCTGACGCTGAAGGGTTTCAAGTCCTTCGCCTCGGCTACCACCCTGCATTTCGAGAAGGGCATCACAGCCGTCGTCGGGCCGAACGGGTCGGGCAAGTCCAACGTCGTCGACGCGATCGCCTGGGTGCTGGGCGAACAGGGCGCCAAGGCCCTGCGCGGCGGAAAGATGGACGACGTCATCTTCGCCGGGACGGCAGACCGCCCCCCACTCGGCCGTGCGGAGGTCACGCTCACCATCGACAATTCCGACGGTGCGCTGCCGATCGAGTACGACGAGGTCTCGATCACCCGGAGGATGTTCCGCGACGGTGCCGGCGAGTACGAGATCAACGGTTCCACGTGCCGCCTGCTGGACATCCAGGAGCTGCTGTCGGACTCGGGCATCGGCCGGGAGATGCACGTCATCGTCGGCCAAGGTCAGCTCGACGCCGTGCTGCAGGCCCGCCCGGAAGATCGCCGCGCCTTCATCGAAGAGGCTGCCGGCGTCCTGAAGCACCGCAAGCGCAAGGAGAAGGCGCTCCGCAAGCTGGACGCCATGCACGCCAACCTGACCAGGCTGAACGACCTCACCGGTGAACTACGGCGCCAGCTCAAGCCTCTGGGGCGGCAGGCCGAGGTGGCCCGACGGGCCGCGGGGGTCCAGGCCGATCTGCGTGACTCGCGACTCCGGCTGCTCGCCGACGACTACGTCGGGTTGACCGGCCGGATCGCCGCCGAATCCGCCGACGAGGCCGCGGCGCTGGAACACCGGACGGCCGTGCAGAAGGCGTTGACGCAGGCCACGGAATCATCGGAGACCGCTGCAGCGGCATCTGCGTCCGCCGGTCCCGCGCTGGCGCAGGCCCAGGACACGTGGTTTGCGTTGTCCGCTCTGATGGAACGGTTCCGCGGCACGGTTTCGCTGGCCGAGGAGCGCGGCCGCAACCTCTCGGCCGCCCCTGAGGTGGCCCGCCCCGGTCGTGACCCGGACGAGTTGGAGGCGGCGGCCGAAGCGGCCGAGGAGGCGCAGGCGGAGAAGGAGGAAGCGGTCGAGTCCGCCCGCTCCGAGCTGACCGACGCGGTGACCGGCCGGTCCGAGGCGGAGAGCGCCCTCAGAGCTGCCGAGAACCAACTGCTCACCGCCACTCGCGCGATCGCCGACCGGCGGGAGGGGCTGGCCAGGCTGACCGGGCAGGTCAACGCGGCTCGGTCACGTCAGACGGCCGGGGGCGACGAGATCGCCCGACTGGCCGCAGCGGTCGCGGACGCCAGAGATCGTGCGACGACGGCGTCGGAGGAGTTCGGCCAGCTCCAGGACTCCGTCGGCGACCTGGATTCCTCCGAGGTCGGCCTGGACGAGGACCACGAGTCGGCCGAGGAGGCGGTGGAGGTCGCCCGGCAGCGGGTCGCCGAGCTCACCGACTCGCTCCGCGCGTCCAGGAGCGAGCAGGGCAGTCTGCGGGCCAGGGTCGACGCCCTTGCGCTCGGTCTCGACCGCCGGGACGGTGCCGGCGCCTTGCTGGCCCCGGACGTCGAGTTGCCGGGACTGATGGGTTCGGTGGCCTCGGTCCTGGACGTCGATCCCGGCTTCGAGGGCGCGGTCGCAGCAGCGCTCGGTCGTGCCGCCGATGCCGTCGCCGTCGCCGGGGTCGCCGACGCGGCTGTCGCCCTGAACCACCTGCGGGAGCAGAACGCCGGGCGCGCCGGGTTGCTCGTCGGTGGTCCGCCCGAAGCGGCCGGTGCCTCTGATACCGGGTCCTGGCCCTTGCTGCCGTCCGGAGCGGCCTGGGCGATCGACCACGTCCGGGTTCCGGTCGAGCTGAGGACGTCGCTGGCGATCGCGCTGGACCGCGTCGCGGTGGTCGAGGACCTGGAGGTCGCTCTCGACCTCGTGACGGCATCACCGCTGGTCAGGGCGGTGACAAGAGCCGGTGACCTGCTGGGTGGCGGATGGGCCTTCGGTGGCAGCGCCGGTAAGCAGTCGGTCCTCGAGATCCAGGCCGCCGTCGACGAGGCCGAATTATCGCTGACGACGGTGACGGCGCGGATCGCCGATCTCGAGGCCGCCCTCTCGGGCGCCAAGGCCGAGACCGAACTGCGGGACCGGCAGAGCCGGGCCACCCTGGCGGCTCTGCACGAGTCCGATGCGCGGCTGTCCGCGGTGTCCGAGCAGCTGGGACGGCTCGGCGAGGCCGTGCGGTCCGCCAATGCCGAGGCCGACCGGCTCGAGCGCCAACGGCAGGCGGCCGAGACAGCGGCCGAGCAGAACCGCACCACGGTGGCCGATCTCGAGGCGCGCCTGTACGCCGCCGAGTCGGAAGAGTCCCCCGAAGAGGTGGACACCGAGATCCGCGACTCGCTGATGGATGCCACCGCGGTGGCGCGCCAGGCCGAGGTCGAAGCCCGCCTGGCACTCCGCACGGCCGAGGAGCGCGCGCGGGCAACGGCCGGTGTCGCCGACGGGCTACGGCGATCGGCGCGTCAGGAGCGGGACGCACGGGTCAGGGCGGAGGCCACCGTCGCCCGTCGGGCCGCCGGCGCGGCGGTGGCGATCGGTGTGGCGGAGGCCGGGCGTCGGGCGCTGTCCGCGTTGGAGATCTCGTTGGCGTCCGCGACGGATGCGCGCGTGCTGGCCGCAGCCGATCGGGACCGTGCCGAGGCTGCTCTGACCACCGCCCGGGCGTCGACCCGCGAGTTGCAGGGACAGTGGGACGCGCTGACGGATGCGGTGCACAAGGACGAGATGCTGCGCGCCCAGCAGCAGATGCGGGTCGAGCAGCTCGTCGGTCGAGCCGCCGACGAGTTCGGGGTCGGGCCGGCGGATCTGGTCGCCGACTTCGGGCCCGACGTACTGATCCCGCCCACCGCGCTGGAGACGTCCGAGTACGAGACCGCCAAGGAACGCGGCGAGGAAGTCGTTGCACCGCAACCACTTCCGTTCGACCGTGACACCCAGGAGCGCCGTGCGAAGCGCGCCGAACGTGACCTGAACGTGCTCGGCAAGGTCAACCCGCTCGCTCTCGAGGAGTTCGCGGCCCTCGAGGAACGACACACCTTCCTGTCCACCCAGCTCGAGGACCTCAAGTCCACCCGCAAGGACCTGCTCACCGTCGTCGGCGAGGTCGACGACAAGATCCTGGAGGTCTTCACCGCGGCCTACCACGATGTCGCACGCGAGTTCGTGACGGTGTTCGCGGAGCTCTTCCCCGGCGGTGATGGCGAATTGATCCTGACGGACCCCTCGGACATGCTGACCACCGGTATCGAGGTGCACGCCCGCCCGCCCGGGAAGAAGGTCAAGCGGCTTTCGCTGCTGTCCGGAGGCGAGCGCTCGCTGACCGCGGTCGCGCTGCTGGTGTCGATCTTCCGGGCCAGGCCCAGCCCGTTCTACATCATGGACGAGGTCGAGGCGGCGCTGGACGAGGTCAACCTGACCCGGTTGGTCAAGCTGTTGACCCTGCTGCGCGACTCCTCGCAGCTGATCATCATCACCCACCAGAAGTTCACCATGGAGTCGGCCGACGCCCTCTACGGCGTCTCGATGCGCGGTGACGGCATCACCCAGGTGATCAGCCAGCGAATCCGCGGGGAGAACGTGCCGGCCGTCTCCTGACGGTGTGGTGCAACCGTTGGGCCCGAAATTGCGTCACTCCTGTGAAGGCAACGGGAGGATGTTCATGGGGTTCAAACAGATCAGTACGGGGGTCGTCGGCCTGCTCACGATGGCCGTGGTCGGTGCCTGCTCCGCATCGTCGACCGCCGGCACGGCGGTCACGAGCTCGCAGTCCGCGTCGACCTCGGGGCAGTCCACGATGGGCACCGGGTCGTCGGTTGCGGGTTCGTTGGCTCCCGTTCCGCTGCGTTCGAACCTGGCCCGGGGAACGGGGGGCGCCGCCGCTGGTGCCGGTCGCGCGATGGATTCGCTCGGCGCCGCGCTGCTGCGGCAGATGCCGGCCGGCGACAATGCCGTGCTGAGCCCCTATTCGATCTACGCCGTGCTGGCGATGACCCGCGACGGAGCAAAGGGCGCTACAGCGGCGCAACTGGACAAGGTACTGGGTGGCACGGCTGCCGTTCAAGGGGGCAATGTGACGGCGGTCGATCGGGCCGTCGCAGCCGCAATCGCATCCGGCGGGCCGCCGACCGACGCCGATCCGCAGACCGCCGATGTCCGCCCGGTCACCCTTGACGTGGCGAACTCGGTCTGGCTGTCGCCGTCCCTGACGGTTCGGAAACCCTATCTCGACGCCCTGGCCACCAAATTCGGGGTGGGCATGTACCAACTCGACTACCGCAAGGACCCCGAGCAGGCCCGCAAGATCATCAACGGCTGGGTTGCCAACCACACGCGCGACAAGATCACCGACTTGCTCCAGAAGGAACAGATCACCGCAGACACGCTCATTGCGTTGGTGAACGCCGTCTACCTCTCGGCTCCCTGGGCGTCCGACTTCCGCCGGTCAAGCACGCCGTTGCCCTTCAGCACGGCCTCGGGCGCGAAGAAGACCGTCCCGGCGATGCAGGTGTCCGCGCGTCTCGAGACCGCGTCCGGCAAGGGGTGGACCTCGGTGACCATTCCCTACCGCGGTGACGGCCTGGCCATGACGCTGGTCATCCCGGACGCGGGCTCGTTCGACTCCGTCCGGGCCGACCTGGCGTCTGTGTTGCCCGTGGCGACCTCGGGCCGGTCGACCGCGGTCGATCTGACCATGCCCACGTTCGATGCGGAGGCTCATCTGTCCCTGGTGCCGGCGATGAAGGCCTTGGGTGTCACCGACCTGTTCGATCCCAAGGCGGCCGATCTCTCCGGGATCGCCGGAGGTGCCGGCGACATCTACGCCGGGCATTTCGTCCACCAGACGGTGGTCTCGGTGGACGAGAAGGGCACCGAAGCTACGGCCGCCACGGCGATCGTCGGAATGCCGTCGGGTGCCGCTGCTCCCGGGCCGTCCGACAAGATCTCGGTCGACCGTCCGTTCTTCTACACGATCCACGACACCACCACGGGTGCAGCTCTTTTCCTCGGCCAGATCACCGACCCGAAGTCCTGAGCCTGGGCTGTGACCAACAGTCAGCAGCTCAGGCCCAGGGCCCCTTGACCTGGGTCCACTCGCGCACCGCTCGCCCGGAGATCAGGCCCTGCACGGCGAACGGGTCGGCGTCCATGGCGGTCTCGACCTCTGCGACCGAGGTGGCCTCGACGATCAGCAGAGCACCGGCAGGCTCGTCCACGTACGGCCCGCTGGCCAGCAGGTTCACCGGGCCGGTCAGGGTCCCGAGGAACTGGCGATGCGCCGGCCGATGTTCGTCCCTGGCCGGGACGGAATCGGTCAGGTAGTCGTAGAGAACGGCGAATACCGGCATGGAAGAGGCTCTCTCAGCGGTCGTAGGCTCAGCAGTCGTAATACATGGCGAACTCGTGCGGGTGCGGGCGCAGCCGGATCGCGTCGATCTCCTCCCGCTTGAGCCGGATCCACATGTCGATCAGGTCGGGGGTGAAGACGCCGCCCTCGAGCAGGTAGTCGTGGTCCTCTTCCAGCCGGTTGATGACCGCCTCGAGGGAGGATGGCACCTGCGGGATGTTGGCGGCCTCGTCCGGCGGCAGCTCGTAGAGGTCCTTGTCGACCGGAGCCGGCGGCTCGATCTTGTTCTTGATGCCGTCGAGGCCGGCCATCATCATGGCGGCGAAGGCCAGGTACGGGTTGGCCGACGGGTCCGGACAGCGGAACTCGAGCCGCTTTGCCTTGGCGTTTGTCCCGGTCAGGGGGATGCGGATGCAGGCGGACCGGTTGCGGGCCGAGTAGACCAGGTTGACCGGCGCCTCGTAGCCCGGGACCAGGCGGTGGTAGGAATTCACCGTCGGGTTGGTGAATGCCAGCAGGGACGGGGCGTGGTGGAGCAGGCCGCCGATGTAGTAGCGGGCGATGTCCGAGAGTCCGCCGTAGCCGGCTTCGTCGTAGAACAGTGGCTTGCCGCCGGACCACAGCGACTGGTGGGCGTGCATGCCAGAGCCGTTGTCACCGAAGAGGGGCTTGGGCATGAATGTGACCGTCTTGCCGGCCGCCCACGCGGTGTTCTTGATGATGTACTTGAACAGCATGACCTCGTCGGCCGAGGCCAGGAGGGTGTTGAACTTGTAGTTGATCTCGGCCTGGCCGCCACCCACCTCGTGGTGTCCGCGCTCGATGTCGAAACCCATGTGGATGAGGTTCGCGGTCATGTCCTCGCGAAGATCGGCCATCTGGTCGTACGGCGGTACGGGGAAATAGCCGCCCTTGACGCGGGTCTTGTACCCCAGGTTGCCACCGACCTCCTCACGGCCCGTGTTCCACCAACCCTCGTCCGTGTCCACCTCGTAGAACGAACCACTCATCTTGGTCTCGAAACGCACGTTGTCGAAGACGTAGAACTCGGCCTCGGCCCCGAAGTAGCAGGTGTCGGCGATCCCGGTGCTGGCCAGGTATTCCTCGGCCTTGCGGGCTACGTTGCGCGGGTCGCGCGAGTAGGGCTGCAGCGTGAGCGGGTCGTGCACGAAGAAGTTGCACGTCATCGTCTTCCGACGGCGGAACGGGTCGATCCGAGCGGTGGCCACGTCCGGCAGCAGCGTCATGTCGGACTCGTGGATCGACTGGAATCCCTTGATCGACGATCCGTCGAAAGCCATGCCGGCGGCCAACGAGTCAGCCGTGACGGTGGCGGCCGGGACGGTGAGGTGGTTCATCAGGCCGGGCAGATCGCAGAACCGGATGTCGAAGACTTCGACGTCGTTGTCCTTGATGTAGGCGACCAGTTCTTCAGGGGTGGAGAACACTCATGCGCTCCTTCGAGTCGGGAGATGGACCAGTGCGGGATGGGCTTGCAGTCTGGCTGAGGGCGGAACGGACCATCACGGCGGGGTGGTGCCACGTGGGGCCGGGAGGAAGGCGCCACGGTCACCCTGACGGGTATGAAGTTAGGGACGGGGTGTTGCCCCAGCGTCTCGGTGCTGTTTCGCGAGAGTTAACGCCACTGTGCGGCCGACAGTTTCTCGGCGGTGAGGCCTGACGGTGTCAGGGTTCCTGCGGCAGCGGGTCGTGCAGGCGTGGACACCTACGCTGGAGCCATGGCATCGCAGCAGGAACAGAGTTTTCCAGGGCGTCGTCTCGGGTTGCCCGAGACGGGAGTGGGATCGGTGGCGGGCCTGGGTGTCCGCATCGGCGCGTTCGCGATCGACTTGTTGGTCTCGTTCCTGATCGCGCTGCTCTTCACCCGTCCCGAGCTGCCCCGGAACTGGAGTCTGCTGGTGTGGGTGGTGATGACCGTGGTTGCCGTCGGCATCTTCGGATTCACACCGGGCCAGGCGATCTGCGGGATCAGGGTCGCGCCGCTGGGCGGTCGGGCGCTGGTCGGCTTGTGGGCAGTGCCCCGCACGGCACTGACCTTCGTCATCGTTCCCACCTTGCTCAACGACGCCGACGGGCGTGGCCTGCACGACCGACTCTGCCGCACCGTGGTGATCAGAACGCGGTAATCAACTCCGGCTCACCAACTCGGCTGGAGATCCAGCACGCGGTACCGGATGCCGGTGACTAGCGACGCCGGGCGGCGCGCTGCACGTTCCGGGTCTTCGTACCGGCTGGGAGCGGTCCCTTGGGCATCCCGGCCTGGCCGATCCGCGCCGACAGGGCCGCCAGGCGGCTGTCGAGGTCGGAAACCTGCGCTGCAGTGATGTTGCGTGGCAGCTTCATCAGCGAGGAATTGAGCTTCTTGAGCGGCGTCTGTCCCTCTTCGTTGCCCACGATGATGTCGTAGATCGGCGTCTCGCCGACGATGCGCGCGATCTTCTTCTTCTCCTGGGCCAGCAACGGCTTCACCCGGTGGGTTGCGCCCTCACCGATCAGAATGATCCCCGGCCGGCCGACCACGCGATGGACGGCGTCGAGATGAGAGGTTCCGGCGATGGCCGGCGTGATCCGCCACTTGCCGCGGAGCTGGTTGTTCTGCAGTGACCACGCCGCAGCCCCCGGCGTCCCGTCGGCCTGCTTGTAGACATTCGACTGCACCCGACGGGCGAAGAAGATCAACGCGACCATGACGCCGATGATCAGACCGAAGACCAGACCGGCCCACCACGTCGCGAGCAGGTAGCCCAGAGCCGAGAAGGCGACCGCCGAGCCGACGAGGCACAGGATCATGTACGGCAGCAGCCGCTTGTCTTCCTTGCGCTGCGTCTGGAATGCCTGCCAGATCTGACCGCGGCGTTCCTTCTTCGCGGCCTTGGCAGTGATCTTGGCCGCCTTCTTCTCCTCTTTGGAGAGTTTGACGGTGCTGGTGGAGGTCTTGGCCATGTCTTGAGGATACGACGACATCGGCGGTGATCAGTACGCCTTGACGGCGCTGATCGACGACGATCGGCCTGATCGCTACCGGTTGGCCCTGGCCGCCACGGCCTGCTTGTACAGGGTGCCGGCGCGGTAGGACGAGCGAACGAGCGGACCCGACATGACGCCGGCGAATCCGAGCTCGGTCGCCTCCTGCTGCAGTTCGACGAACTCGTGTGGCTTCACCCAGCGGTCGATCGGGTGGTGCCGCGGGGTTGGGCGCAGGTACTGGGTGATGGTCACCAGATCACAGCCGGCATCGTGCATGTCGACCAGTGCTCGGGAGATCTCCTCGCGGGTCTCGCCCATGCCCAGGATCAGGTTGGACTTGGTGACCATGCCGGCGGCACGGCCCTGGGAGAGGACGTCCAGCGATTTCTCGTAGGTGAAGGCCGGTCGGATCCGCTTGAAGATCCGCGGCACGGTCTCGAGATTGTGGGCGAACACCTCCGGGGCAGCGTCGAAGACCTGGCCGAGTAGTTCGGGTTTGCCGGAGAAGTCGGGAGTGAGGATCTCCACACCGGTGCCCGGGGCCAGTTCATGCACCTTGCGGATGGTCTCTGCGTACAGCCAGGCCCCCTCGTCGGGCAGGTCGTCGCGGGTGACACCGGTGATGGTGGCGTACCGGAGGTTCATGGTTCCGATCGACTCGGCGACCCTCCGTGGCTCGTCACGATCCAGTGGTCCCGGTTTGCCGGTATCAATCAGGCAGAAGTCGCACCGACGCGTGCATTGGTCCCCGCCGATCAGGAAGGTCGCCTCGCGGTCTTCCCAGCACTCGTAGATGTTCGGGCACCCTGCTTCCTGGCACACGGTGTGCAGGCCTTCGCGTTTCACCAGGGCCTGCAGAGCCGTGTATTCGGGGCCGGTCCGCAGTTTTGTCTTGATCCATTCGGGCTTTCGTTCGATCGGGACCGCCGCGTTGCGAACCTCGAGGCGGAGAAGTTTGCGCCCCTCCGGGGCCATGGTCACTTGCCGCTGTCCTTCACGTCCTGGACCTTGCTCTGAACGGCGTCGGACGCGTTTTTGGCGGCATCGGAGGTCTTTCCGGCAGCCGCCTTCGCGTCGTCCTTCGCGTCGGTGGCCTTGTCCTTCGCGTCTTCCTTCAGGTCGGCGGCCTTGTCCTTGAGGTCGGCTGCCTTGTCGGCAACCTTCGACGCGGTGTCCTTGACCGCGTCGGTGACCTTGGACGCGGCGTCCTTCACGGCATCCGTCGCCTTGGCAGCGGTGTCCTTGGCAGCGTCACTGGCCTTGTCGGCCGCGTCCTTCGCGGAAGACTCCGCGGTCTTCGCGGGGGCCGTTGGAGCAGGCGTGCTATCGGGTGCGGGGTAGGACGGAGCCTTGAGCGCCTTCGCCACGGCCACACCGCCGGCTGCGACGACGCCCAGCAGCGCGATATTGCGCACGCGGTGACTCTTCTTGCCAGCCGCCTTCGCCGTTTTCTTGTCGACCGAGGCAGCTGCAGCCGCGAGCGCTGCTGCTGCTTTCGAAGCCTTGCCGGTGGCCTTTGCGGCCTGTCCGGTGGCGGCGGTGCTCAGCGCCGCTGCCGCCTCACCGGCCTCCGACTTGGCCAGTGCCGCCAGCGACTTCGCCTTGGCGGCGGCCTTGCCCTGGCCGCGCCTGGCCGACTTCTCGGCTTTCTTGATCGACTTGGCGCTCGACTTGCGCGCCTGGCGGGAGAGCTTCTGGGCAGAGTCGCCCAATGAGTGCGCAACCTTCTCGGCGACATCCCCGGCCTTGGCGGCCAGATCGTGAGCGGTGTCCGACGCCAGGGCAGCGACCTTGCCGGCCACGTCCTGCGCCTGGTCGACTACCTTTTCGGCGACGTCCCCGGCCTTGGCGGCGAGGTCGTGCGTGGCAGTGGCGGTCGTTGACTTGCTCATCGTGAGCTCCTTGGAAGATGTCGCTGCTCCGGTGCGGTGTGCATCCGCTGGTGCCGGACTGATCGTTCTACTACTAGGTCGGACTGGTTGCTGATTCTGCTGCTGGTTGATGCGGCCACACCATCCTGCCCGATTCTCAACTCGGAGCAAGAACGGTATCAAGGTGCCACTGGATACCCGGTGGAGTTGGAGTTTCCCGCCGACCGGAGGTGGCCGCGACCCCGGTATCGCCCACCACGAGTTCCCCGTCGAATGCCTGTTGAAGCCGCCGCGTGACGACGGGCACCGCATCTCCGACCGTGACATGGCGGCCGAGTTCCTCGGTCAGCGACGTGACGGTGGCGTCACGTATGCCGCAGGGCACGATGCGGTGGTAGGCACCGAGGTCCGGGTCGCAGTTGAGTGCGAATCCGTGAGTCGTCACGCCCCTGGCGATGCGGACCCCGATGGCGGCGATCTTGCGGTCGGGACGACCGCCGCCCACCAGCCAGACGCCGCTGCGTCCGCTCACCCGTTCCGCTCCGGACAGGCCGAGATCGCCGCACGCCTGGATCAGGGCCTGCTCCAGCAACCTGACGTAGGCGATCACGTCGATGGGGTCGGCCAGCCTGATCAGCGGATACCCCACCAGCTGGCCGGGTCCGTGCCAGGTGATGCGCCCGCCGCGGTCGACGTCGATGACCGGGGTGCCATCGGTCGGACGGTCGGCGGCCTCGGTCCGTCGACCGGCGGTGTAGACGCTCGGATGTGTCAGCATTAGAACGGTGTCCGGTGCGCGGTCTTCGGCGCGTTCGACAGCCAGTGCGCGCTGGTGGTCCCACGCCTGCTGGTAGTCGACCTCGCCCGCCTCCACGAATCGGACGGCCGTGGTCTGCGCCCGCAGCTGACGGGTAGCGTTGACGCCCCCGTCAGGGGTTCGGAAGGTCGGATCCGGCATTCGACAAACCTACGCCGCAGGCCTGACAGCGCTCTCTCCGGTCTTCCGTTGGGAGCCCTCGATGCGTCGCCGGGGTGGATCCCGGGTCGAGGGCCGGGCATGTGGACAACTCCATGTTGGATCCGGCGAACCGCCTACCGTCCGTGCATGACCTTTGAGTTGGGGGACTACCGCGCGATCGAGCAACTCGGCACGGGCGGATCGGCGCAGGTGTGGTTGGGCGTCCGGATCTCCACAGGCAACCGGGTGGCGATCAAGGTCTTCCCGGCCGAGCGGCTCGATGCAGCCCGCCGCGAAGCCGCTCTTGCCGCAGCGGTCGACCATCCCCACGTGGTGCGAGTGCTTGACGTGGTGGGGGACGTGGACCGCGCGGCCCTTGTCACCGAGTACGCGGCCGGTGGCGATCTGGCCGACCTGCTCGAGCGACGGGGCCGGCTGACCGCGTCGGAGACGCTCACGGTGCTGCTGCCGTTGGCGGCAGCCCTGGCCACTGCCCACGAGCGTGAGATCGTGCACGGCGACCTGTCCGCCGGCAACGTTCTCTTCGACCGGGCCGGGCGTCCCCTGCTCGCCGACCTCGGGGCCGGACGCGCGGCCGCGGAGTCGGGACGACCGGTCTTCGCGACGCCGGTCGATGCGGCGCCGGAACTGGCCCGGGGCGGGCCGCCGACGCCGGCGACCGACATGTTCTCGCTGGGCTCGCTCGCCCTTGCCTGTCTCACCGGTCGTCATGCCTGGCCGGCGGATGATCTACGGGACGTGGTGATCCAGTCGGCTGCCGGGCAGTGGCCGGATCCCGGTGACGACGCCGCGCCGCCGGCGCTGGTGGCGCTGGTCCGCTCCCTCCTCGAACACGACCCGGAACGACGTCCCGGTGCCGCGACGCTGGTGCTGGACCTGAAGGCAGCCGGGCGCCCGGAACCTCTCGACCTCGCCGGCGTGGACGACCGGTTGCCGGATCCCGGCCTCCCCGCCCTCGACGCACCTGCGACGGCGGGTGGGTCGCCCGTCTCGAGGCACGGACGGGCGGAGCCGCACGGACGGGCGGAGCCGATGGGAGGGCCGCCGCCCGTGCCGCGACCAGGTCTGCACCCGTCCGGCCGGGTCGGGTCGGTGGGAAGGGACGAGGAAGGCGGCGGACGCATGAGCGGTCGCGGTCGGGACCGGACCGATCCCGGAAGGCTCGCCAGGTCGAGGGCGGTCACCCGGCGCAGGGCTGACGCGGTCCCGGTCGGTCCGTCGTCGGCGCCCGATTTCGCGGCCGGGACGGGACGCGGGCCGGCGCGACTGCATCTCCCGTCAGGGGCGCTCCGCGTGATGCTGCTAACAACGACCTGTTTGCTCGTGGTCGGTGTCGCCGGTGCGGCTGGTCTGTGGTGGGCCGGTTGGGGTCGCAGCGAGCCGGTCGCCGTCGGGGGCACAAGCGCGTCGACATCCTCCGTGCCTGCCATACCTTCAGCCTCCGTACCCCCCGGCCCACCCCGTCCAGCGGGTCCTGCGTCGTCGGCCTCTGCGCCGGCCACGCCCTCCCGAACTGCGGTTCCGTCCCGGTCGGGGGTGGCACCGACGTCCGTGGCCGGCACCACCGCACCCGTGCGCACACCGAAACGAACGCCGACGCCGACCTCGCCGGCCGGCGCGATCACCGCGTCGGCAACCGAACAGGACTGGACGGCCACCGTCAGGGAATTGGACGGCGCAAGGGCAAAGGCCTTGGTCAGCCGGGACATTCGCCTGCTCGACTCCGTGTACACCGATGGGGCCACGGCGAGGTCGGCCGATGCCGGCACCATCGGGACCATGCTGACGGACGGCTTGCGGGTGTCAGGCGCCGTGCATCTGACTCGACAGGTGCGCATTCTGAGCCGTGGTCCGATCAGGGTGGTCGTGGAGGACTCGCTGCCCTCCTACTCGATCCTCGACGTGGCGGGGCGGGTGGTCGGACGGACACCTGCGAGAGTCGGCGGCTCCCGGGTGCTGGTCCTCGTCGGAACTCCCGCCGGCTATCGCATCAGCGAGGTGCAGGCCGCCTGACGGACGTGGCACAGGTGCCGCTGATGTCACGGGGTTCGCTGAGTTCACCGAGAAGGTGCAGGTCAGATGCCTCGGATCTGAAGAGGCCACGCTCTCTCCGGCATGTCAGCAGGGGACTGTCGGTGCTCGGACCTACCGTGATCAACATGCGGCTCCTCCACACCTCCGACTGGCACATCGGCCGGACCTTCCACGGGCAGGACCTGTTGGGGGATCAGGAGTTCGTGCTGTCCGCGCTTGCTGATCTGGCCGCCGAGAACGAGGTCGACGTGGTGGTGATCGCCGGTGATCTGTACGACCGGGCGATCCCCAGCGCCGAGGCCGTCCAGGTCGCCACCCGTGCTCTCGACCGGCTGCGCCGGACCGGCGCGACCATCGTGGCCTCGTCCGGAAATCATGATTCGGCGCCCCGGCTCGGGGCGTTCTCCGCGTTCCTGGCCGCCGGCGGCCTGCACCTGCGCACGTCCGTCGGCGAGGTGGGCGAGCCGATCATGTTGGCCGACCGGGCCGGCCCGGTGGCCGTCTACGCGCTGCCCTACCTCGAACCCGAACTCGCCCGGATCCCGCTGGGTGTCCCCGGCCGGCCGGGCCACCAGGCGGTCATGGCGGCGGCCATGGACCTGGTCCGGGCCGATCTGGCGACGCGTTCCGCCGGCACCCGATCAGTGGTTGCGGCCCACGCTTTCGTCGTCGGCGGCACTGCCGGCGGATCAGAGCGGTCAATCGCCGTCGGGGGTGTCGAGTCGGTGACGGCCGACGTCTTCGACGGCATCGACTACGTGGCCCTCGGTCATCTGCACGGGGCGCAGAAGATCGGCGAGCGGATGCGCTACTCCGGATCCCCCCTGCCCTACGCCTTTTCCGAGGCCGGGCACCACAAGGGTGCCTGGCTCATCGACCTCGCCGACGACGGTGCCGTCACCGATCGCTGGCTGGAACTGCCTGTGGTGCGGCCACTCTCGCTCGTCACGGGGTCGATGCAGGAGCTTCTCGATGGCTACCCCGACTTGACCGGTCACTACCTGTCCGTGGTGCTGACGGACGCCGTCCGGCCGGTCGAGCCGATGCGACGCCTGCGCGAGCGTTTCCCGCACGCCCTCACGGTGTCGTGGGAGCCGCCGGCGCGTGTCGTGGATGCGGCAACCGACCACGAGGTCGCAGGCCTGACCGACGAGGACGTGCTCGCCGAATTCCTGCTGCAGTGCCGCGGATCCTCGGCGTCGCCGTCGGAGCAGACGCTGCTGGATCGCTCCCTGGCCGCCGACCGGTTGTTGGAGGCCGCGGCGTGAGGTTGCATCGGTTGCAGCTATCCGCCTTTGGTCCGTTCGCCGATGTGATCGACGTCGACCTGGACCTGCTGGGGGCGGACGGACTCTTTCTCCTGCACGGCGACACCGGTGCAGGGAAGACGACGCTGCTGGATGCCATCTCGTTCGCACTGTTCGGTCGGGTGCCCGGTGCGCGCAACGACGCCAAGCGGCTCCGGTGTGACCGGGCCGACCCGTCCACCAGGACGTTCGTCCGGATCGAGGCCACGCTGGGTGGGCGACGGGTCGAGATCGTCCGTAGCCCTGCGTATCTCAGGGCCAAGGCCCGCGGAACCGGGATGACCGAGGAGAAGCACAAGGTGCTCCTTCGGTGGCTCGACGCACCGCCGGACGGGGGCGACGCTGCCGTGACGGGCGGCAGCGCAGGAGCCGAGGGGCTGACCAGGGCCGAGGAGGTCGGTCTGGCCGTCAAGGACCTGCTGGGCATGTCCGCCGACCAGTTCTTCCAGGTGGTGCTGCTTCCGCAGGGTGACTTCGCGAGGTTCCTGCGGTCGGACACCGCCGAGAGGGAAGTGTTGCTGGAGCGGCTGTTCGACACCGGCCGGTTCGGGACGATCGAGGAGTGGTTCTCCGGGGAACGTCGCGCGTCCGGTGCCCGGGTGCGCGAACACCGCGAGCGGATCGGCCGCTTGGTGGCCCGGGCGGCCGAGGCTGCCGGTCGCCCGGGCGGTCCGGACGAACAGGACCTGGCCGAGTGGCTCGCCGACCTACGAGATCGGTTGGCCGACGACGCCGCGGTGAGCGCCGAGCGCGCCGATCGGATGCGCAAGCGGTTCGTCGCGGCCGACCAGCGTCTGCGGGTGGCGGTCAAGCTGGCCGAACGGCTGACCCGGCTGCGAATCCTGCAGGAGCGCCAGGGCGAGCTCGAACGCGCTGCGGGGGAGCGGGCGTCCTGGAGGCGGTCGCTGGCGGCGCACGCGGAGGCGGCCCCGCTGGTGGCGGCCGGCCTGCAGGCGACGCGGCTCGCCTCGCGCGCCCGGGATCAGCTGGGCGTCGTCGACCGGCTGAGGTCGGCTGCCGAGGCGCGGCTGACACCCAACGAGGATCTTCCGAAGACGGCGGTCGACCTGCGTGTACTCAGCGCCCGGACCCGGGTGTCCTCGGGTGCGCTCACCGGTCTCGTCCTGCTGTCCGGCGAACAGGAGCGCGACCGGGCGGCGCTGGTCACCCTGCAGGCCTCGCACGCGGAGGTGGTCCGTCGGGTCGCCGACCTGGAGGTGGTGCTCGCCGAACTGCCGGGTGCGATCGCGACCGACACCGTCCGGGCCGACGTCTCCAGGGCTGCTGCCGAACGAATCGGCGCTCTCGCCGAACAGGCAGTCGCGGCTCGTGCCCTGCTCGACGCCACCGAGGCCGTCGATCGCGCGCGCTCCGGCCTGGTTCTGGCCGCGGCACTGTCCGTGGCCGCCACCGACGAACACCAGCGGGCGGTCGATCGTCGTCAGCATCTGGTGGAGCGACGGATCCTGGGCATGGCCGCCGAGCTCGCCGCCGGTCTGCAGGGTGGCGACAGTTGTCCGGTCTGTGGCTCGCCGGACCATCCGCGGCTCGCGGTCTCGGAGGCGGGAGCTGTCACACCTGCCCAGGTCGCCGCAGCGGAGAAGTCCGAACGGGTGGCCGCCTCGGCGCGCACCGCCGCGTCCGCCGGCCATGAGTCGGCGCTGGTGTCGCTGGCCAGGGCGGAGACCCTCGCCCATGGTCGTACCCGCGACGAGGCCACCGAGAGTTTCGCCGCGGTCTCGGCCCATCTGCAGCAGGAATCGCAACTGGCCGCCGAGCTGCCGTCGGTGCAGGCCGGTCTGGCGAAGCTGCTCGCGCAGCAGCAGGCCGCGGAGCGCGAGCGCCAGGAACTGAACGGTCTTCAGGGGATGCACGCCGCCGAGATCGTCAGATTGACCGCAGCCATCGACGATCGGTCCGATCGCATCTCCGAGGGCTGTGCCGGTTTCCCAGATGTCCGCGCCCGGCAGCAGCATCTCGTCGAGCTCGCCGACTCGCTCGACCGGCTCGCTGCGGCCAGCGAGCTGCTCGACACCGCCGATGTCCTCGAGGCGGAGGCCGCCAACTCGCTCACCGCGTCGATCGCTGCGTCCTCCTTCCTCGATCTCGGTGCCGCACGGGCAGCAGGGGCGGTTGATGCCGAGGATCTGGCGCAGCGCCTGCGTGCTGCCGAGGACGAGCTGACCGGGATCACCGCCAGACTCTCCGATCCTGAACTGGTCGGGCTCGACCCGTCTGCTGAACCAGAGGTGACCGGTGCGCGCGACGATGCCGCGTCGGCCCGATCCAGCGCGGAGAACGCGGCCACCGGTGCAGCGGCGGCGGCGGCCCGGCGCGACCAGGTCACGGTGGCAACGGCCAATCTGGCTTCGGCCTGGCGGTCCATGGAGCCGGTGCTGACCGCCGATGCCGAACTTGCCGCGCTCACCGACGTCATCCTCGGCAAGGGTCAGAACGCTCGTGCGATGTCACTCCGGACCTACGTGCTGGCTGCGAAACTCGGGCAGGTGGCGCAGTCTGCCGGCCAGCGACTCAGCGCGATGTCGGGTGGTCGCTACACCTTCGAGCAGTCCCTGGAGAAAGAGGCGCGCGGCCGGTCCGGTGGCCTCGGCCTCGACATCCTGGATGCCTTCTCGGGCCTGGTGCGGCCCGCCAAGACGCTCTCCGGCGGCGAGTCCTTCCTGGCGTCGCTGTCCCTTGCGCTCGGGCTGGCCGACGTGGTCGCGGCCGAAGCGGGCGGGCGCCAGTTGGACACCATGTTCATCGACGAGGGATTCGGCAGCCTCGACGCGGATACGCTCGACATGGTGATGGGCACCTTGGACGATCTGCGCGCGGGCGGACGGATCGTCGGCGTCGTGTCGCACGTCGACGAACTCCGCCAGCGGATCCCGTCCCGGCTGCGCATCTCCCGGACGCCGGCCGGATCCGAGTTGCAGATGTCCACGGGCTGACCATGTTCGTCCTGGTGGCCCACTTCCGCATCGATCCGGCGTCCCACGCGGGCGCACCGATCCCGTCTGACGCCGTCGAACCCCTCGAGATGCTGGCGGCGTCCGGCCGGTGCTCGCGACTGCACTTCGCCCGGTCCGCCGATGTTGCCGGACGTTTTGTGCTCGTCGCCGAGTTCGAGTCGGCCGCGGCCTACCGTCAATCGCTTTCGCCCTGGCCCATGCGGACCGTGTTCATCCCATGGCTCTCGACCGCCGAGGTCGAGGTCAGCGAAGTCAGCGAGGTGCTTTTCTCAGCCGTCGACGGGAAGGTGGTCGTCGCCGAACCGACCGTCACGCACCCGGCCCGCTGAAACCTGATCCGGCGGTGGTCAATCCGGTGGCGCGGCATCGTTAGGCTCGGGATCACAACACCGCGTCGGAAACCACCGCTCGCGGATCACGCTCGGCCGGGCCCGGTCGGGCCTATCGCACGGGAGTACCGCTGTGGCCGCCGCCAAGAACGACGCCAAGATCGACGCCATCGTCTCGTTGGCCAAGCGCCGCGGATTCGTGTTCGCCTCCGGCGAGATCTACGGCGGCACCAAGTCGGCCTGGGACTACGGCCCGCTCGGGGTCGAGCTCAAGGACAACATCAAACGCCAGTGGTGGAACTACATGGTCCGCTCCCGCGAGGACGTCGTCGGCCTCGATTCCTCGGTGATCCTGCCCCGCCAGGTGTGGGTCGCGTCCGGCCACGTCGCCACCTTCTCCGACCCGCTCACCGAATGTACGAACTGCCACAAGCGGTATCGACAGGATCACCTGCTCGATGAGTTCCAGGAGAAGAAGGGCCGAGCGCCGGAGAACGGCATGGCCGACATCGTCTGCGCCAATTGCGGAACCCGCGGTCAGTGGACCGAGCCCAAGGAGTTCAGCGGGCTGCTGAAGACCTTCCTCGGACCGGTCGAGGACGAGTCGGGGCTGCACTACCTCCGTCCGGAGACGGCGCAGGGCATCTTCGTGAACTACAACAACGTCGCCGGGTCCGCCCGGAAGAAGCCGCCGTTCGGCATCGGCCAGATCGGCAAATCCTTCCGCAACGAGATCACCCCCGGAAACTTCATCTTCCGCACGCGGGAGTTCGAGCAGATGGAGATGGAATTCTTCGTCAAGCCCGGCAGCGACGAGGAGTGGCACCAGTACTGGATCGACCAGCGCACCGACTGGTACGTCGATCTCGGCATCGCGCGCGACAACCTCCGTCACTTCGACCACCCGAAGGAGAAGCTCTCTCACTACTCGAAGCGCACCGTCGACATCGAGTACCGCTTCCACTTCCAGGGCAGCGAGTGGGGCGAGCTGGAGGGCATCGCCAACCGGACCGACTTCGACCTCAAGACCCACTCGGAGCATTCCGGCACCGAGCTGTCGTTCTTCGACCAGGAGTCGGGTGAGCGCTGGACGCCGTACGTCATCGAGCCGGCCGCGGGCGTCGGGCGACCGATGATGGCGTTCCTGCTCGAGGCGTACACCGAGGACGAGGCCCCGAACACGAAGGGCGGCATCGACAAGCGGGTGGTGCTCAGGCTGGATCCGCGCCTCGCGCCGGTCAAGGCCGCGGTCCTGCCGCTGTCCCGCAACGTCGATCTGTCGCCGGTGGCAAGGGATCTCGCGGCTCAGCTCCGCAAGAGCTGGAACGTCGAGTTCGACGACGCCGGCCAGATCGGTCGTCGCTACCGTCGTCAGGACGAGATCGGGACGCCGTTCTGCCTCACCGTCGATTTCGACACGCCCAACGATCAGGCCGTGACGATTCGCGAACGCGACACGATGACGCAGGAACGCGTCGCCCTGGACCAGGTCCAGGCCTACCTCGCCGCCCGCCTCGTCGGCGCCTGACCCGCGCTTATCAACTTCGACCGCGCTCAGGATCGTGGCGGTTCTGGTACTGATGTGGAGCAAGTCAACCCGTTCATGAGCGCGGGCTAGCTGCCGATGCCGCCGGGGTGGAGGAACTGCGTGGCGGGGACGGTGGTGCCGCGGAACCAGGCGTCGATGAACGGCGTCAGGTCCCGGCCGGCGGTCTTGTTGACATAGGCCACGAAATCATTCCAGGAGGCGGCGCGGTCCGCGTAGGCCGCCGGCCAGCCGCGGAGGAACGTGGCGAAAGCCTTCTCGCCCATCTCTTTCCGTAGCGCATGGACGGCAAGCGGGCCGCGGCTGTACACACTGGTGAACTCCTGGCCGGGACCCATGTCGACCAGCGGGGAGGACCAGAAGGTCGGGTCGGACTTCGCATCGGCCATCTCGCTGACCCACTCGGCATCCAGATCGGCGTTGGCGGTGTCCTGGTACCAGAGCCACGGACCGTACGACGCGAAGCATTCGTTCAGACAGATGTCCGACCAACGCTGGATCACCACGTCGTCGCCGAACCACTGATGCGTGAGCTCGTGGACGATGGTGTCGGTGTCGACCCAGTCCGCATAGACCGGCCGGGTAGCCGTTTCCAGGGCGAAACTCAGGGCCTGCCCCGTGTAGATCCCGCCGGCGGCCGCGAACGGGTAGGGCCCGAAGTGGCTCGACAACACCTGCACGATTCGAGCCGTGTCCTGCGCGAGGGTCTTGTACTTCGCTGTGTCGCCGGTCGGCGCGAAGGCGGACACGATCGGCTTGCCGTCAGCCGTGGCGCTTGTGACGGTGGTGAACGTGTCGATGTAGATGGTGGACTCGTAGCTGGTCACTGGCTCGGCCTGCGTCCACCGAAAGACTTTCATCCCGGCCGGCGCGGTCGGCAGGCCGGAGGTCGCGGCGACACCGTTGGAGATGACGGACCACTTCGCCGGCACGGTGGCCGTGACCCGGTAGGTCGCCGGGTCCGACGGGTGCTCGTTGACCGGGTACCAGGCGGATGCCGAGAACGGCTCGCCGATGGCGATCGCACCGCCCGACGGCGTGCGATACCAACCGCCGTCACCCAGACCCGCTGTACCACCGGGTATGTCGGTGGGTCTACCGACGTAGTCGACGACGACGGACACCGCCGCCCCGGGCGCGAGACCCATGGTCGGGGTGATCACCAGTTCGGCACCGCGGTGGTCGAAATTCGCCGCGGCACCGTTGACGCGAACCGCCGAGACGTCCATCGTCGGTTGCAGATCGAGGTCGAATCGGCCCAGCCGGGTCTTCTCGGTCACGGTTCCGGCGATCGTCGTGGCGGCCGACAAGGCGTTGGACAGCGGATCGTAGGTGAGTTCGATGTCGTAGCCGGTGACCTGGTAGCCGCCGTTGCCCGAGTCCGGGTAGTAGGAATCGCCGATGCCGGTCGACCCGGTCGCGCCGTCCGGACTGCCGACCGCGGGGCCGCCGCTGTCGGTGGTCGGCACAGTCGTGGTCGTGGCACCCGAAGCGGGTGCAGGTGAGGTGGTCGGCCCGAGAGGGGTCGGTCCCGCCGTCGTCTGCTCCGAGGTGCGCGACCCACTCGATGTCGTCGAGGCGGTCGAACCGCCGCCCGCAGCGTTGGACGGCACCGTGATCGCCTGCGTCGCCGGCGCGGTCGACGACGTCGCCGGCGACGGTCCGGGAAAAGCCTGCCCCGCAACGACCGAGCCGCAGGCGGCCACCACCGCGGACAGAGCCACCAGGCTGACAAGGCCCCGCACGGACGATCGCATCCACCGAAGGTAGCAATGACAACACCCGGGCAATGACGGACAGGGGCAATGACGGCGCCGCGGCCAATGACAGATGTCATGCCCGGACGGTGACGCGCGACAGATCCCACCGGACCCGGATCGCGGCAGTGTCACAGCCATGACATCGAGAACAGACAGTCGGGGGCTTCCGCTGAATGGCGCCGCCGCATCGGGCCGGACGTCGGGACGATCGCAGGTGACGCAGGACGGTGCGGCCGTCCGGCTGACCGGCCTGCACAAGAGTTTCGGCAAGGTCCAGGCCGTACGAGGGGTCGACCTGACCATTGCGCCCGGCGAGGTGGTGGCCTTCCTCGGTCCCAACGGGGCGGGCAAGTCCACCACCATCGACATGCTGCTGGGCCTGACGACCCCGGACGCCGGCGCGGTCTCGGTGTTCGGGGTGAAGCCCTCGGTGGCAGTCGCCCAGGGCCGGGTCGGCGCGATGCTGCAGTCCGGTGCGCTACTGCCGGATGTCACGGTGAAGGAGCTCGTCAGTACCTTCGCGGCGTTGCACCGGCATCCGATGCCGGTCGCGCAAGCCATGCAGCGGGCCGAGATCACCGAGATCGCCGGGCAGAAGACGACCAAGCTGTCGGGCGGCCAGTCCCAGCGGGTCCGGTATGCGCTGGCGCTGGTACCGGATCCGGATCTGCTGGTCCTGGACGAACCGACGGTCGCGATGGACGTCGAGGTCCGGCGGGCCTTCTGGGCCTCCATGCGCGACTTCACCGGCTCCGGTCGCACCGTGCTGTTCGCGACCCACTACCTGGAAGAGGCTGACGACTTCGCCGACCGGGTGGTGGTGCTGGCGCAGGGCCGGATCGTCGCCGACGGCACCGGTGCCCAGATCAAGGCCACCGTCACGGGGCGGACCATCTCCGCTGTGGTGAGCGCTGATCCGGCGGCCCTCGGCACACTGCCCGGCGTATCGACCGTCGATCAGCAAGGATCCCGTTACCTGTTGCGCTGCAATGACTCCGATGCGGCCCTGCGAGCCTTGATCCACCACTACCCGGATGTACACGACATCGAGGTCAGTGCGGGCAACCTGGAGGACGCGTTCCTCCAGCTGACCGGCGCCGGCCACCACGAAGGACAGGTTGCGTCATGACGATGGCTTTGAACTACACGTTGATCTCGGCCAGGTCGACATTCCGGAACTCCCGGTTCGTCATCTTCACGATGGCGCTCCCGCTGGTCATGTACCTCCTGTTCAACGGGCTGTACGGGCAGCAGCCGCAGGGATCGAGCGGCATCTCCGTCTCGGCCTACCTGATGGTGTCGATGGCTGCGTACGGCGGTCTCGGCGCCGCGATCAACGCCGGCGCCCGGATCGCGATCGAGCGGCAGACCGGCTGGAACCGTCAGCTGCGGCTCTCTGCGCTCACCTCTCGTGCCTACATGATCAGCAAGTCGGCAGTGTCGCTCCTGGTCGCGCTCCCGGCCATCATCCTGGTGTTCTTGGCGGGCGCGCTCGTCGGGAAGGTGCGGCTGCCCCTGGCCACCTGGGTCGAAGCCGGCCTCGGTGTCTGGCTCGCGCTCATCCCCTTTGCCGTCGCGGGCCTCGTCATCGGGTTCCTGGCGAGCGTCGACTCCGTCCAGCCGCTGACCATGCTCGTCTACATGGCCATGTCGATCCTGGGCGGACTGTGGTTCCCCGTCGACCAGCTGTCGTCGTTCCTGCGGGGCGTCGCCAAGGTGTTGCCCTCGTACTGGGTCGGCCAGACCGGTCGGTCGGTGCTGGCCGGCGCGGCGGTCCCGCTGAACGGAGTCCTGGTGTTGGCGGCGTGGACGGTCGGTCTTGGCCTGCTCGGTGCGATGGCCTATCGCCGGAGCGGCCGGAAGGATTGAGGGTCCTCGAGATGACGCGGGTCCGCTGGCACAGCACCCGAACCTGGAGGGACATCGCACAGCCGCGAGAGCACGGCACCCTCCTGCGCAGGGACGGCGTGCTCGTCGGGAGGGAGAATGCGACGGTGACCGACCACGAGTACGGGACACCGACAGTCAAGGAGATCCGCCGGAGATGGATCCCGGGATCGACCATCGGCATGATCTTCCTGCTGTACCCGGCCGTCGACATCGTCCGCAGTCACGACGCCGTGCTCCCGCGGATACTCGGGGTGCTCGTCGTCCTCGTCATCGGATCGAGCTACGTCTTCGTGACACCGGCGGCCATGTTCTTCCCGATCGGGAAACAGCTCGGACTGCTCGTCGGGCTGCTGGCGGTCAGTGCGGTGGCCTGGCCGGTGGCCGGGTCAGGTCTGGTCGTCTTCTGGATGTTCATCGGGATCACTGCCGGTGCAACCCTTTCCATGCGCCACACCGCGATCGTGGTCGGGTTTTTGGCGGTCGGCATGTTGCTGCTGTCCCGGATCGATCACCAGGACGCCCCCTGGGAACTGGCCGGGACGTTGATCGGGCTCAGCCTCTGGATGTGTGCGTTCATGGGCAACATCAGGCTCACCAGGGAACTTCAGGACACCCGCCAGGAGCTGGCGAATGCTGCGGTCGTGTCGGAGCGGGAACGGATCGGCCGCGACCTGCACGACATCCTCGGGCACTCGCTGACGGCGATCGCGGTGAAGGCCGGCCTCGCCCGCCGGATGGTCGAACGGCACGCCGAGGGTGCCGCGCAGGAGATCGCCGACGTGGAGCGACTGGCCCGCGAGGCACTGGCCGATGTCCGGGCGACCGCCTCCGGCTACCGCGAGGTCTCCCTCGGTTCGGAGATCGCGGTGGCAGCGATGACTCTCCGGGCCGCCGGCATCGAACCGCGGGTCCCGCAGGCGGTCGACGACGTCGATCCGGCGGCGCGGGAACTCTTCGGGTACGTCGTCCGGGAGGCCGTCACCAACGTGGTGCGGCACTCGGGTGCGACCCGATGCACCGTCACCGTCGGGGTCGACTACATCGAGATCGTCGATGACGGAAAGGGTTCGAACCCCACCGGCCAGTGCGGTGCCGCCTCGAACCGTGACGAGCCGACCGATGGTGGGTCCGGTCTTCGCGGCCTGTGCGTCCGGGTCCGCGAGGCGGGCGGCACCCTCGATGCCGGGCCGCTACCGCGCGGCGGGTTCTCGGTCCGCGCCGTCCTAACGCTCATTGCTCTTCCGGCCCCGGGCGACCCCGCACGGTCGGCGTCACCCGTCACCGGACAGGTCGGCGATCCGGTCGGCGACTGGCTGGGTGGGCTCCGCCGGTGATCCGTCTCCTCATCGCCGACGACCAGGCCATGATCCGTGGCGCGTTCGCCGCCCTGCTGGCCCTCGAGCCCGACTTCGAGGTGGTCGCCCAGGTCGCCACGGGAGACCAGGTCGTCCCCGAAGCGCTGCGCACCCGACCTGACGTCGCCCTGCTGGACGTCCAGATGCCGAGTCTGGACGGTCTGGCAGCGGCCTCGTCGCTGCACGAGCAACTTCCGGCCTGTCGGGTCGTCATCCTGACGACTTTCGGCCGGCCCGGCTACCTCCGCCGGGCGATGGAGGCCGGTGCGCTCGGGTTCCTGGTGAAGGATGCCCCGCCGGAGCAGCTGATCGACGCGATTCGGCGGGTGCACGCCGGTCTCCGGGTGGTCGACCCGAACCTGGCCGCCGAGACCCTGAGCGTCGGCGAGTCACCGCTGACCGGTAGGGAGCGGGACGTGCTCTCCGCCGCGGTCGACGGGGGCACCGTCGCCGAGATCGCCGGCCGGCTGTACCTGTCCGAAGGCACGGTTCGGAACCACCTATCGTCTGTCATCGGCAAGACCAACGCCAGGACCAGGGCCGACGCCGCCCGGATCGCGACCCGTAACGGGTGGCTCTAGCGAGCACGAGTGGTCGCGTGAGGGCGGGCGAGAGGGCCGGAAGGATACCGGCGACGCCGGAGGGCTGGTCGTCGCCGCAACAGCTGGCATGATCGGCGGGTGATCCGCGTCCTGGGTAGATACGTCGCCGGGACAGCGCTGGTGCTGGCCCTCGTGGTGCTGGGGGTGGTGCTGCGCGTCATCCAGGTCGGGCACCAGGACTCGCACGAGCGGGCCGATGCCATCGTGGTGCTGGGCGCCGCTCAGTACAACGGTCGGCCCTCCGAGGTCTACGCCGCCCGACTCGACCACGCCGCCGGGCTGTACCGGGCGGGCGTCGCGACGCACATCCTGACCATCGGCGGTTCGCAGGTCGGTGACCGCGTCACCGAGGGGGAAGCAGGTCGTGCCTACCTCGCCGACGCCGGAATTACCTCGTCCGCGCTGATCGCCGTCGGGACCGGCAACGACACCCTGGTCTCGCTGCGTGCCGCGGAGCTGGTGCTGGCCCGCCGCGGCTGGCACTCGGTGGTGCTGGTCACCGACCCATGGCACGCGGAGCGCTCGCAGCTCATCGCCTCCGATCTCGGCCTGTCCGTTCAGGTGTCGCCGGTCACCACCGGGCCGTCGCTCGAGTCCGGGGTCGAGACACGTTACGTGACACGGGAAACGCTTGGCACACTGTTCTACCTGCTGACCGGCGGTTCGTCCGGGGCCGGGTCGGCGGTGCTCTGAGATGTCGGGTCCCGCAGAATTCTCCGACGAGCGCAGGATTCCCGACGAGCACCGTCAGCCGGAGTACACCGAGCACGACACCGAACGGTTCGTGGTGGAGGCGGCCAAGACCGCCGGTCTGTCGATGGCGGGTGCGGTATCCGGGCGCACGCCGTTCGGCCGTGACCGTGCCCGGGTGCTGCACTCGTCGTCGTTCCGCCGGTTGGCCGGGAAGACCCAGGTGGTCGCACCCGACGAGGACGACGTGCCGCGGACCCGGCTGACCCATTCGCTCGAGGTCGCCCAGATCGCCCGGGACATCGGCACGCAGCTCGGCTGTGACGCCGACCTGGTCGACCTGGCGGGCCTGGCGCACGACATCGGTCACCCGCCGTTCGGGCACAATGGCGAGACCGCGCTGGATGCCATCGGCGGCCCGGCCGGCGGTTTCGAGGCCAATGCGCAGAACCTCCGACTGCTGACGCGGTTGGAGCTGAAGGTCATCGCGCCCGACGGCCGGCTCGCCGGTCTCAACCTGACCAGGGCGTCCCTGGACGCGGTGGTCAAGTACCCGTGGCGTCGGCCGGCCGGAGGCGGCAAATTCGGTGTCTATGCCGATGATCAACCGGTTTTCGACTGGATGCGGTCCGGGATCCCCTGTTCGCCGGACGGTTGCCCCGATGGTTCCGCCACCCGCCGATCGCTGGAAGCGCAGGTGATGGACTGGGCCGACGACGTCGCCTATTCCGTCCACGACGTCGAGGACGGTGTCGGCTCCGGACGGATCGACCTGGCCACGATTGCCCTGCCGGACGAGCGGGCCGCCGTGGCCGCAGCTGCCGCCGCGTACTCGGGGGAGTCCGAGGCCGATCTGGACACGGTGCTGGCCGATCTGCTCGCCCTACCGGCGGTGGCCGCCGGTCTCGCCGTCAGCGGACCGACCGCCGGAGCGGCGCTCAAGTCCGTCACCAGCGAATTGACCGGCCGGTTCGTCACCGGGGCGGTCGCGGCGACACGGGCCGAGTCGGGGGAGGAACCGTTGCTGCGCTACGCCTGCGACCTGAGGGTGCCCCGGCTGCTGCGCGCCGAGGTGGCACTGCTCAAAGCCGTCGCCCTGCGCTACGTGATGGCGGACCCGGAGCGACGCGTCATCCAGGAGCGGGAGCAGGAGATGCTGACCGAGCTGGTGCAGGTGATGGCCGACCGCGGCGCGGAGGTACTCGACCCGCTGTTCGCCCACCGGTACGGAGAGGCGTCCGGTGACGCCGATCGGCTGCGGGTGGTGCTCGACCAGGTCTCGCTGCTGACCGACGCCCAGGCCATCGCCCGGCACCGGCAACTCACCCGCTGAGGTCAGGCCCGACGCGCCGAGGGCCCCGACGCGCCGGGAGGGCTTCGCCGATTGTGAACGGAGGTCGGCTCGCCGGACGCCGGCGACATAGACTCGTGAGCGTGGCAGGACGGATCACCGACGCGGACAAGGAGCGGGTCCGCGACGCCAATCCCATCGACAAGGTGGTCGGGGAATATGTCGCGCTGAAAGGCGCCGGCGGCGGAAACTACAAGGGACTGTGCCCTTTTCACGACGAGAAGACCCCGTCGTTCCAGGTCAGCCCGGCCCGCGGCACCTACCACTGCTTCGGCTGCGGCGAGGGCGGCGACGTCTTCAAGTTCATCGCCCAGTACGACCACATCGACTTCGTCGAATCCGTCCAGCGGCTCGCCGACCGGGTCGGCATCACCCTCACCATGGTCGAGGGCGGCACCTCCACCCGGGTCGAGCGGGGCAGCCGGTCGCGCCTCGTCGCCGCCAACAAGGCCGCCGCCGCGTTCTACATCGCCCAACTCGCCACGGACGAGGCCGCGCCCGCCCGTGCCTTCCTGGCCGACCGCGGTTTCGACGACGTGGCGGCGAAGGCGTTCAGCTGCGGGTATGCCCCGGGCGGCTGGGACCAGATGTTCAAGGCCCTACAAGGGCAGGGATTCACCGTCGAGGAGCTGAAGAAGGCCTGCCTCATCCGCGACGGCCAGCGTGGACCGATCGACTACTTCCAGCGTCGGCTGCTGTGGGCGATCCACGATGCCGCAGGTGATGTCGTCGGTTTCGGGGCGCGTCGGCTCTACGACGACGACCGGCTCGAGGCCAAGTACATCAACACCGCCGAGACCCCGCTCTACAAGAAGTCGCAGCTCCTCTACGGGCTGGACCTGGCGAAGAAGGAGATCGCGCGCCAGCGTCAGGTGGTGGTGGTCGAGGGGTACACCGACGTCATGGCCATGCACCTGGCCGGGGTGACGACGGCAGTCGCGTCGTGCGGCACGGCGTTCGGCGAGGAGCACATCAGCGTCCTGCGGCGTTATCTGTTGGACAACGACATCATCCGCGGCCAGGTGATCTATACGTTCGACGGAGACGCCGCCGGTCAGAAGGCCGCGCTCAAGGCCTACGACTCCGACCAGCGGTTCGCCGCCAATACCTTCGTCGCCGTCGCGCCGGAGGGGATGGACCCGTGCGAGCTGCGTCAGGACCGGGGTGACGGCGCGGTCCGTGACCTGGTCGCGAGCCGGCAGCCGTTGTTCGCGTTCGCCATCAGATCGACGCTTGGCGGGTTCGACCTGAACACCGCCGAGGGCCGGGTAGCCGCCGCCGCGGCCGCGATCCCGATGGTCGCGCGGATCAAGGAGCCGGCCTTGCGCGACGAGTACGCGTTGCAACTGGCGGGCTGGTTGGGCGCGGATCTGCAGTCGATCGGGTCCCGGGTGCGCCAGCATGCGGCCGCCGAGGCGAAGGCTGCGGTGGCCGCGGAGCGGCGCGCCCACCGGGAGCAGTCGCAGGCGCCGGTGGCTCCGGGAGCAGCCGGCGAAGTGCGTGTGCAGCGGCCGAACGCCCGCCACCCGGACACGTTCTCCGAGCGCGAGGCGCTGAAACTGGTGCTGCAGCAACCACTCCTGCTGGCCGGCGACTACGAGCAGGTGCAGCCCGCAGCCTTCACGGATCCGGCCTACCAGGCCGTCCACCACGCGGTGGTGGCAGCCGGTGGCCCGGCCGCGGCGATCGGGATGGGGGAGACAGCGTGGCGGTCGACGGTCGGTGAGCACCTATCGGCCGGTGTGCTCCGCTCCCTGATCACCGAACTCGCAGTGGAACCGTTGCGGCGCAAGGGCGATGACGACGCCCGCTACGCCGGAGCCATCCTGGCCGCGCTGGCCGAACGGGTCGCCAAGCTCGACGAGGCCGCCATCAGGTCCGACCTGCAGCGGGCCGAGGCGAGCGGGGATACCGAACGGGCCGCCCAGCTGAACGCGGATCTGATGGAGATGGCCGCCTACCGTCGGGCGCTGTCCGAGCGCGCGAAACAGGTCTGAGATGGCTCGGTGGCAGTGGCCGTGGCGCCGGATTGCGCTACCGCCGGCGCTGAGGGCGGCGCTCGACCCGGACGAGGAGGTCCAGGTCCTGGCCGAGCTCACCGGGGGAGACTCGTTGGCGGTCAGCAGGTTCGGACTCTGGTTGACCTCCGGGGAAGTTGCTGTCCGATGGAACTGGGAACGGGTCTCCAAGGCGCGGCTGACCGATCGGACGTTGACGGTCATCGCCGCGGAGGAGGTGGGCGCCACCGCAGCTGGCATCGCGGTCCTGCGGGATCTGCCGCCGCGGCAGTTCGAACTCGCCGCCAGCAGTTCGCTGACCGATGCCGTCCACGCCCGGGTCCGGCGTTCGGTGGCCGCCAGTCGGTACCTGATGTGGCCCGGCGCGGCTGGCTGGGTGGTCCTGCGCCGGGTGCCCGGACGGGACGGTCTGACCAGGCAGATCCGCCTCGATCCCGGTGCCGATCCGGACGCAGACGGCTTCCTGCCGCTCGTCGTGCGGACTGCCGCCGAACTGGAAGCTGATCTGCTCGGGGTGGACCTCTGAAGTCGTGCCCACTGACCTTCCACCAGGAAAGCGACGAAATGCACCTCACGGACAAGCGGCACTCCCCGGACAAGTCGGCACTGCCCGGTCGGATGTTCGACATGCGGTTTAGCATCAGGTGGTGACCGAAGAACCGATACCTGCCCCGGGGCCGCAGCCCATGCGCGCTTCCCACCAGGACCGTGAGCAGGTCGCGACGGTCCTGCAAAAAGCCATGGCCGATGGCCGCATCTCGGTCGCCGAGCTCGAGAGCCGACTTGACTCCGTCTACGCGGCAAAGACTCTGGCCGAACTCGAACCGATCACCAACGACCTGCCCGGCCACCAGCTGTCCCTGTCCAAGCCCATAGCGGGGATGGCGCCGGCAGCCTCCTCGGCGCCGCGGGTGGTGTCGGGGTCGACGGGCGGGCGTACCACGGCGAATCTGGTCGGCATCATGTCCGGGGTGGAACGCAAGGGCGCCTGGATCGCGGCGCCCCGGATCAACTGCGTCGCAGTGATGGGCGGCATCGAACTCGATTTCACCGGCGCCCAGCTCACCGGTATGGACACCGTTGTCAACGTCACGGCGATCATGGGCGGTGTCGAGATCACCGTCCCGGAAGGGATCACCGTGATCGTCGAGGGGGTCGGCATCATGGGGGCCTTCGTCGACAACGCCCGTCAGACGTACGGCCGGGAAGCCCCCGTGCTCCGCGTTCGGGGCCTGGCACTGATGGGCGGCGTCGAGGTCAAAGCCCGCCGCAAGGCCGTCGAGCAGCAGTAGGGCGTCGCCCGGTCTCAGTGCAGTGGGGCGCCGAGACTCGAATAGATCTGCTCGACGAGTGCTTCGCCGCGCTCGTTGCCCAGCAAGCCCGAGCCTTGTTGGTTCATCGCATAGCCGACGCTGAGCCCATGCTCGGGGTCGGCGAATCCGAACGACCCACCCGATCCGATGTGGCCGAAGGCTTGCGGTCCCATCCGGACGCTGCAGCCCTGACCGAACCCCGCCCGGTTGTCGACCGCAAGCATGAAGCCCTGCGAGAACCGGGTGGGCACCAGGAGAGTGCGATCGTCGCCCTTGCGGAACGGCTGGGCCATTTGGGCCAGGGTGATCCGGTCGAACGGAAGCGGTCCTTCCCCGGGGACTGCCGCTGCGGCATAGAGTCCGGACAGGCCGCGGCCGTTGGTGATGCCCCCGGCCGCACCGATCTGGGCCAGATGTCCTGCTCTGCTGTTGAACCCGGTCCGTGGCCACGTTCCCGAGTTGAAGGCGAAGAGGTTCGGGATCGACCCGCGCTCGTGACGAACCGCGGTCTGGAACGGACTGGGGTCCGGACGGGACGTCGCGGGGAGGATCGGGGCGACCCTCGGCTCGATCTCAGCGGGAAGCCCGAGCCAGAAGTCCAGCCCGAGGGGTTCGGCGAGGCGGGTGCGGAGGAGGTCGCCGAGGTCCATCCCACCCACCCGCCGCAATACTTCCCCGACGGTGAACCCGAAGGTCAGCGGGTGGTAACCGTGGACCGTACCGGGTTCCCACCAAGGTGTCTCGGCCTCGAGGCGACCCACCATGTAGTCCCAGTCGAGCAGCGCATCGTCCTTCACCGGGTCCCGCAGCACCGGTACACCCGCCGAGTGGTCCAGCAGCATCGATACCGTCGTGCCGCCCTTGCCGGCCTGCGCATACTCCGGCCAGATCTTCGACACCGGCCAAGAGAGGTCCAGTTCGCCCGAGGTCGCCATCAGATGGGCCAGCAGAGCCAGCGCACCCTTGGTACTGGAGAACACCACGCAGACGGTGTCGCGTTCCCACCCCCGACCGGTCGCCGGATCGGCCAGCCCGCCCCACAGGTCGACCACCGCCTCGCCGCGCAGTCGCACGCTCAACGACGCACCGACCTCGCCGCGCTCGACGAAGTTACGGCGAAATTCCTCGCGGACGCCGGTGAAGGGTGGATCGCATCGACCCTCGATCAGGGTGTCCCCGCCCGGAGCGCTCAGGACGCCCGTCCCCGCAGCAGGCTTCCGATGGCGAGATCGACGTAGGCATCGGCGATCTCGTCAGCTGCTTTGGTGCCGGTGTGGTGGTACCAGGCGCTGGTGCCGTTCAGCATGTCCAACAGGGCGAAAGTCGCGAGCCGGACGTCGGGTACCTCGAACTCGCCGGCGCGCACTCCCGCGGCGATGGTGTCAGCGACCCGTCGGTGGTAGTAGCGGCGGTGATCGTCGATCACCGCACGGTGCTCCGGGGTCAGTGCGTTCATCTCATGACGACCGACGAGGTGCTCGACCTGCCGCGTGACCAGGTGCAGCAGGTGGGCGCGGACGAGGGCGGCGAGACGCGTTGCTGGACTGCCGCTCTCGTCGAGCAGGGTGAGTTGCTGCTCCACCGGCTCGCGGCTGACCGTCAGGCAGATGGCGTAGAGGATCTCCTCCTTCGACGAATAGTGGTGGTACAGGCTCGCACCGCGGATCCCCAGAGCATCCGCGATCTCCCGCATCCCCACCTCGTGGTACCCGTCGGAGGCGAAGAGCCGCGCGGCCGTCGCCACGATCTGATCGGCGGTGACGCGGCCGGCCCGGGTGGTCTGCGCCGAGCGCCCGGTTCGGCTCAGGTCGACCGCCACGTCCGAGCCGGTCGTCTCCGCGCCATCCGTGGGCTCGACATCCGTTTGGGTCACGGGGTTTTCCTGGCCAGGGCCGGCCCCCGTCCGGGGGTGGCCACCAATCGCAACTCCCGCTTGAGGATCTTGCCCTGCGCATCGACCGGGAAGTCGTCCACGAGGTGGACGGACTTCGGTGCCTTGTAATTCGCCAGGTGTTCCCGGCAGAAAGCGATGAGATCCGCCTGCTCGACGGTCTTCCCGGGCTGCACGATGACGAACGCCGTCACCGCCTCCGACCAGTACTCGTCCGGCAGTCCGACCACGGCGGCCCGCAGCACGCTCGGATGCTGATGCAGGACGCGTTCGACCTCCTGCGACGACACGTTCATGCCACCGGTCTTCACCATGTCCTTGACGCGGTCGTAGAAGAACAGGTTGCCGGCCTCGTCACACCGGACCATGTCGCCGGTGTGGACCCAACCATCGGCGAAGACCTGATCGGTGCGTTCCGGATCCTTGTAGTAGCCCAGCATCGCGGAGGGGGAGCGGCACAGCAGTTCGCCGATCTCGGCGGGCTTGCCGTCGGCCCCGACGACCCGGATCTCCAGGTGGGTCACCGGTTTTCCGATCCAGGTCGCGTCCTGGTCCGGGATGTCGGCCAGGGTGCGGAACCAGCCGACCGAGCCGAGCTGGGACAGTTCCGACTGTCCCCAGTAGGTGCCCCAGACGACGTCCGGTGCGGCCGCCGCCCAGGCGTCGATGGCGTACGGCGACACCTGACCGCCGTAGGTCATGCATCGGACCACCGAACCCACCGTGTCGGCTCCGAAGTCGGCGTGACCGGCGAGGGCGAGGTAGAAGGTCGGCGTCTGCGCGATGACGGTGACCTTTTCGTCGCGGATGATCGCCAGCGAACTCGCCGGCTCGGTGTTGGCCGGGAGCACCAGCGTGGCGCCCATCATCGTGAGGGTGGTCATCGATCCGAGGCCGGCGATGGTGTGGAACGGCATCACGAACAGCCAGACATCGTCCGGTCCGGTACGCAGGCCCCAACTCCACGCCGGCGCGGTGGAGATCAGGTAGTTGCGATGCTGGATCAGCACGCCTTTGGGGGTCGCCTCGGTCCCGCTGGTGTAGACCAGCATGGCGACGTCGAGCTCGTCGACGTCCGCCTCTGGATCGGTGTCGGCCACGGCTGCCGCGAGCTCGGCGTACCCCAACCAGCCTGCACCGCTTGACGTTTCGTCGGGATGGTGGCCGTCGAAGTCCACCCGGTGGAGGTGCAGTCCTTCGGCGGCCTTCGTGACCGTGTCGACGAATTCGCCGGACGTGCACACGACACCTGGTTCGGCGTGCAGCAGTTGCTGGCGGATCTCCGCGGGGCCGAACAGCGGGTTGACGCCGGTGAACACGGCCCCGATCTTGAGGGCCCCGTAGTAGGTGGCGACGGTCTCGATGCGGTTGCGTGACAACACCGCTACCCGGTCGCCGCGAGCGACACCCAGGCCCTGGAGCATGCGGGCGGCGCGGTTGGCCATCGCGTCGAGGTCCGAGTAGCTGATCGATCGTCTCGACCCGTCGGCGCTTGCGACCACGAAGGCGACCTTGTCCGGCTGGGTGGCGCCGTGCCGGCGGAGCTGATCGCCCAGCGTCGCCCGGCCGAGCGCTGCCCGGTGCTGCGGGGAGAGCCCGGTCGGTCGGGTCATCCGGCTGGGACCAGATCCGAGGGCGCGGTCGCCTTCGCCACTGCGTCGTCGTCGAACATGGCGGCCCCGAAGCGGTCGAGCGAGACGATGTCCTGCACGGGGCTGCGGGTCAGCTTCGTCGGGAACGACGTTGCCGGGTAGCCGACGGCGATGTGCGCAGCCGTGATGAAACCTTCGGGGATGTCGAGCATCTCGGCGATCTTGACCTCTTCGATGCAGAGCAGGGTGGTGACGGCCGTTGCGACACCCTGTTCGCGCAGGGCGAGGCACAGGTTCTGCATGGTGGGGTAGATCGAGGCGCCGCCGACCACGCTGAGCCGGTCGAGGCCGGTGTCCGTCGGGTGCAGGCCGTCGACCTCGGCGCACAGCACGATGATGGCCGGTACCTCGGCCAGGTGTTCGGCGAAGTCGTCGGCAGCTGTGACGGTCTTCGGGAGTGCCCCGACCCGGACGTCGCCACCGCTGATGCCCTCGAAGTAGGCCTTCCACGGCGGGAGGTAGAGGTCGGCCATCGCCTTCTTGAGAGCGGCGTCGCGCACCACGATCCACCGGACCGGTTGGCGGTTGCCGCCCTGCGGACCGAACCGGGCGGAGTCGAACGCACGGTAGAGCACGTCGTCCGGCACCTCCTGGTCGGAGAAGTAGCGGCACGTACCGGTGGTGCGCATGGCCTCGGTCAGCTCCATTGCTGCAATCCGTCCTGTCCGTCGTTAGGTGGTGTGCCGCCAAGCATGCTGTGGTGCACGCCACTCGTCAAGGGCTCTGGGCCTATGAATTCGGGTTCTTGTGTCGATTGATGGCGCCTCGGTGGGCTTGCGCCTATGGTGACCTAACCGCTGTTACGCAGTGGATTCTGAACTGGAGGATCGATGACCGCTCCCGGACCAGCCGCCGTGCCGACCCCCCCGGCTGTCGCGCAGATCGACGCGGAACGGTTGGCGGCGGCACTGCGCAGTGCGAACGTCCCGACCCTGGTCCCCGTGCTGTTCCAGCTGACGGGCGACGAACGATGGCTCGGTGCGCCCTACGCACCGACCGCCGGCCGCGGGATGGACGACAACACCCGCGGCGGCCTGGACGAGGACATCCAAGCGGAGATCCGATCGGCCACGCTGGTTGCCGTCCTGCAGTGGGCGGCCGGTCGCGCTGCGGCCGTGCCCGCTCCGCGCGGCGGCCGGCTGGTCGAGCTGGCGTCGGTGGCGGTGGGGGAGCACGTGCCACCGGAGTTCGAGCCGATGGTAGCCGACATGCTCGGCCTGGAAGCTGATCCAGACGACCAGCCGATCCCCGGCGCCGAGCGGTTCGACGTCGTCGTCATCGGCGCTGGCGTCTCGGGCATGACGGCCGCCATCCGCCTGCGGGCAACGGGCGCGTCGGTGACCGTGCTGGAGAAGAACGCCGACGTCGGTGGTACGTGGCTCGAGAACGCCTACCCCGGCGCCGGTGTCGACACCCCGAGCTACCTCTACTCGCTCTCGTTCTTCGATCACGACTGGTCGACGCACTTCGGTAAGCGGGACGAGGTGCAGTCCTACCTGCGGGAGGTGGCCGACCACTTCGCGCTGCGCGACCTGATCCGCTTCGGAGTCGAGGTCGAGGCCGCCGATTGGGACGACGCAACCCAGCGCTGGACGATCGTGACCAGTGCCGGTGATCGGCTGGAGGCGAATGCTGTGGTGAGTGCGGTCGGTCAGCTGAACCGCCCGAAGATCCCCGACCTTTCGGGCCTGGAAGATTTTCACGGCAGGATATTCCACTCGGCCCAGTGGCCGGCTGACCTCGACGTCACCGGCAAGCGGGTGGCGATCGTCGGCACCGGGGCGAGTGCGATGCAGATCGTGCCGGCGATCGTCGACAAGGTGCAGCACCTCACCGTCTTCCAGCGGTCACCGCAGTGGATCGCCCCGAACGACGACTACTTCCGCGCGGTCGGCGACGACGTCCACCATCTGATGGCCACCGTGCCGTTCTACCGCGAGTGGTACCGGGTGCGGCTCGCCTGGACCTTCAACGACAAGGTTCACCCCTCGCTCCAGGTCGATCCGGACTGGCCAGAGCCGACCCGCTCGGTCAACGCCATCAACGACGGGCACCGCCGGTTCTTCACGCGGTATCTCCTCGACCAGCTCGAGGGCCGTCCCGACCTCCAGGAGCAGGCGCTTCCGGACTACCCGCCCTTCGGCAAGCGGATGCTGCTGGACAACGGGTGGTTCGCCGCGCTGAGGCAACCGCAGGTCGAACTGGTCACCTCCGCTGTCGCAGCGCTGGAACCCGGCGGGGTCCGCGCCGGGTCCGGTGAGTTCAGCGAGGCCGACATCGTGGTGCTGTGCACGGGTTTCGAGGCCCGGCGGTTCCTGTACCCGATGCACATCCGCGGCCGTTCGGGCCGGACGCTCGAAGAGCAGTGGGGCCCGGAGGACGCGACCGCCTACCTGGGGATCACCGTGCCCGACTTCCCCAACCTGTTCCTCCTGCTGGGGCCCAACACGGCGCTGGGGCACGGCGGCAGCATCATCACCATCACCGAGTTCCAGGTCGACTACGTGGTGTCGCTGGTGCGCCAGATGCTCGAACACGGCGTCGGCTCCCTCGAATGTCCGGCTCCGCTCGCCGTCCAGTACAACGAACGCGTCGACCGGGCGCATGCCTCGATGTTGTGGACGCACCCCGGGATGTCCAACTGGTATCGCAACAGCGCCGGCCGGGTGGTGTCGACCCTGCCCTGGCGGATCGTCGACTATCGGGCCATGACAAGGGATCCCGAGCTGGCGACGTTCCTGACGCGCCCGGCTGTGTCGGAGCGAGCGCGGTCGGGCGTCCTCTGATCGGGGGGCGGGCCGAAGGTGCTGAGTACTGAAAGTGCTGTGCGCCGGAGGTCAGGGGCGGTGGAGCGTCTCGGAGATCTTGGCCCGCACCACGCCGGCCGCGCCCTGGACGGCGGGGTGGTCCGCGACCCGAGCAGACCACCGCTTGATCTGCTCGTAGCGCTCACGACCGGCCCGCGAGCCCAGGACGTAACCGAGGCCCGCGCCCAACAGGATCCGAAACATGTACGAGCCAACTCCCTCGATCGTCGACGGCCGGGCCGAGCGCCTGCAGTTCCGTGTGAGGGAGTCTAGCCGTCTCTGGTGCGCCCCTGTGCAGCCCTCTGGTACCCCTGTGCGGTGAATCCGCGGACTGTCCGCGCCGCGTCCTGGGATGCGCCGGGATGGAAAATGGCCCGGACCCTGAGGGCCCGAGCCACCGCGTTTCCGCTGATCAACGCTCCCCCGACTGGACTCGAACCAGTAACCGTCCGATTAACAGTCGGATGCTCTGCCAATTGAGCTACGGAGGACCGGCACCCTCCGGCTGGCGGCGAGTGCTGGACCAGAATAGCCCACGAAACGGGATGGTTCGAACCGGTGGCTGGAGGCGGCAGACGGGTGCACCCGGCTCGAGCGAGGCGAGGCCGGCGACCACCACGCCGAGGCCGAAGGGGAAGCGCCCTCTGTCTCGGTGAACATGTGCTCACCGGCAGCGGTGGCCAGGGGAGGTTCCGGGCCGGTCGGCCGCTCAGCCGTGGTCGAGACGTCGACCCGGGATCGCGGCGTTTGGGGATCGGCACGCCCGATCGGCCAGAATGAGGCAATGACCAACGTGGGGCTGACCAGAATGCGGCACAAGGGCTCGACCGATCGGTCGTTGCTCCACACCCTTCTGGACGGCTCGCGGGTGGGGCATTTCGCGCTGATCGTCGACGGCAGTCCGGTGGTCCTGCCGACGGCGATCGCCCGTGACGGCGACCGTGTGCTGGCGCACGGATCGACTGGGTCTCCGTGGCTGCGCGCTCTGGCCGACGGTGTCGAGACCTCCTTGGCGGTGACAGTTCTCGATTCGTTGGTGGTAGCCAGATCGGCGTTCGAATCCTCGATGAACTTCCGCAGTGCGGTGGTTCCGATGCTCACCACCTACGGCACCCCGGCCCGCGCGCCCGACCTGCGGGACGGCATCGAGATGCCGCCGTCGGTCAGGCGAATGCTCAGCCCTCGGCCTTCCCCTGACGCCAATACCCCATGAACGCCAACGACTTCCGGTCCACCCCCACGTCTGCGACCAGGTGTCGCCGCAGCCGCACCACCGCGCTCGCCTCGCCGGCCAACCACGCGTAGAGCGGCGCAGGCTCGGCGCCGTCGGTGTCGTCGACCGGTATGTCCCACAGCACGTCGGTGTCCGCCGCACCCGGATCGCTGCCCGGGGTGGACGGCGCCGCCACGAGATGACGGACGGCGGCCCTGACCCCGGCTTCCAGTGCTGCACCCGGCGCGCCGTCCTGGATCCGCCAGTCCACCCGAATGCCGGCCGGCGCCCGGACCGACAGGCGGTCGGCTTCGGTCGGAACCTCGAGAACGGCGACACCGCAGGCATCCTCGGCCAGCTCGGCCAGGATCGCGCACGCCGCCGGAACCGCGGTCGGATCTGCGCCGATGAGCAGCGATGCGCCACTGCGCGGTCGCCATTCCGCCGCGGTGGTGTCGCCCGGGCACAGCCGGTTGGGCCCGATCAGCACCAGCCGGTCACCGATCCGTGCGGTACCGGCCCACCTCGAGGCGGGCCCGCCGTCGCCGTGCAGCACGAGATCCATTTCCACCTCGGCGATGTCGGGCCGGGCCGCCCTCACGGTATACGTACGGATCGGATTGCGGTGCTCCTCGGGCAGCAGGCGCCAGTCCCGGTACCACTCTTCCGACCGCGGAAAATGCTCGAACCCGAGATCGTCCAGCGGGAGCACGAGCTTGAGGCGCTGGTCGTTGCCGTTGTCCGCGAAGTCGTGGAGATCGGTTCCGGTGAAGGTGATCCGGACGAAACTCGGGGTCAGGTGCTCGATCCGCCCGACCTCGACGTCGAACGCCCGATACGGGGCGTGCGGGGCGATGGATGTAGTCACCCCAGGACCTTCCTGGCTCTCGGGACCAGGGCTTCCAGTGCGATCGGGATGCTGAGCACCGAGGCTGCCGAGAACGCCATGGTCTCCTCGGTGTCGGTCATCAGCAGCAGCCGGCCCTCCTTGATGGCCGGGACGGTGGCAAGCGACGGATAGGCCTTGAGCAGGCTCGCCTGCGTCGTGTCCTTCTCGCCGAAGAAGATCAACAGGTCGGCGTCGAGCGAATCGACCTTCTCGGGGGAGAGCGTGCCGTAGAAGTTGTCGTCCGTCAGGCCGGAGATGAATTTGTTGTCGACGAAGCCCAGTTCACGCAGCAACTGATTGCGGATATCGGTCTTGGTGTAGTAGCCGATCTCGCCCTGGTAGACGTTTCCGATTGCAACGGTCTTTCCCTTGAACGACGGATTGTCGGCCGCGGTCTTGGCCAGGAGCGCCTTGGTATCCGCGATCAGCTTCTCGCCGTCCGCCTTTCGGCCGACGGCGATCGACACCATCGTGGTCATTTCTTCCCATGCCACCCCATAGGGTTTCGTGTCCTTCGGCGGCGCGACCGTCGGAGCGATCGCGGTCAGGGTGTCATAGGTCTTCTGGTCAGGATCGAAGCCGATGTTGAAGATGAGGTCAGGCTTGAGCGACGCCGCCTTCTCGAAATCCAGCTCGTACTGGAAAAGGGTAGGCGTGGTGCCCTCCAGTAGTTTCTCCGTCCAGGTGGAGACGCCCTTCTTCCATTCCGGGATCCATTGGATCACGCCGATCGGGACGATGCCGAGCGCCAGCAGGACTTCGTGATCGGTGTAGCCGAGGGACAGGACACGGGCGGGCTGGGTCTTGGTGACGGTCGACCCGAACTTGTGGGCGGTGGTGATCGGGAATCCGGTGGCGACCGAACCGGACGAGGGCGCGGCCCGCGAGGCGGTGCTGGTCGTCCCGCAGGCCGCGGCCAGGCCGGCGCCGGCGGCGACCAGCAGACCGGTGCGCAGGAGATCGCGACGGGTGTGGATGCGGGGTACTGCTGTCATGTTGTCTCCTGGGACGTGTTTCGAATCGGTTTCGGATGAGTTCGGGGTGGGTCGACGATAGGCAAGTTCCGGCGTGAGTAGGTTAGGCTCGCCTCAAGTAAACGAGGTAAGGCTAGCCTAAATCAAAGGAAACGTGTGCGGGCAAATCTGCTGACGGTGAGCGATACACGCCATGCCCCAGATGTTCTGGCCCGTCCGGTCCGGCGGACCCGGTTGGCGGTCGGCCTGTTCCTGGTCGCCGCGGTCTTGGTCATCCTGTGTCTGCTCAGCCTGGTGATCGGGTCGCGCGCGATCCCGCTCGGGGCCGCGTGGCAGGCCCTGTCCCAGGCCGACCCCGGCAACGTCGATGCGGTCGTCGTCCGGCAACTCCGGGTCCCGCGCACCATCGTCGGGCTCTTCGTGGGAGTAGCACTCGGCCTCGCCGGCGCGTTGATGCAGGGCCTGGCGAGGAATCCGCTGGCCGATCCGGGGTTGCTCGGAGTGAACGCGGGCGCGTCGCTGGCGGTGGTCGTCGCGATCGGGTTCCTGGGGATCAGTCAGCCGGCCGGTTACGTCTGGTTCGCCTTCGGGGGAGCGGCGATCGCGGCCGTCGTCGTCTACTCGATCGGGTCGATGGGTCGGGACGGCGCCACCCCGATGACCCTTGCCCTCGCCGGAGCTGCGCTCACAGCGCTGATCCAGTCGGCGATCACGGTCATCCAGCTCCGCGACGTGACGACCTTCGACCAGTTCCGGTTCTGGGAGATCGGGGCCATCGCGGGTCGGGACATGGACGTCGTCCGGCAGATCGCGCCGTTCCTGATTCTTGGTGTGGTGGTCGCGCTGTCGCGTGGACGGATGCTCAACGCCATGGCGCTCGGCGGCGATGTCGCCCGATCGCTGGGTCGTCGCGTCAACGTCGATCGGGCCGTCACCGCCGTCGGCATCGTCCTGCTCTGTGGTGGCGCCACCGCGATGGCCGGACCGATTGCCTTCGTCGGACTGGCGATCCCACATGCGGCAAGGCTGATCACCGGACCCGACTTCCGCTGGATCCTGCGGTACTCGGCGCTCCTCGGTCCGGTGCTGATCCTCGCGTCCGACATCGTCGGCCGGGTGGTTGCCCAGCCGTCGGAACTTCAGGTCGGCGTGGTGACAGCCCTGGTCGGCGCACCGGTGCTGGTCGTGCTCGTGCGACGTCGTCGCGCCGGCCGACCGTGAGCGCGATGCCGTCGGTGGCATCCCGTCGCCGACATCTGTTCCGCAGTCGGCTGGTGACGACGGGCCTGTTCCTCGCCCTCGGCACGCTGTTCTGCTTCGCACTGTCACTCGGCGACCTCCGGCTCACCTGGGCGCAGACCCTGCAGAGCCTGGTCGGCCACGGGGACAGCTCGACAACGTTTGTGGTGCAGAGTCTTCGCCTGCCGCGAACGTTGTGCGCAGTGCTGGTCGGAGCGGCGTTGGGCATCAGCGGTTCGATCTTCCAGTCCGTCACCCGCAACGTGCTCGCGACCCCCGACATCATCGGGGTGAACAGTGGCGCCAGTTCGGCGGTTGCCGTCGCCATCCTGACGTTCGGCGTCACCGGACCCGCGATCGCCGTCATCGCGGTCGTGGGCGCGCTGGGCGCCGGAGCCCTGATGTACGGGCTGGCCTGGCGGGACGGCGTCAGCGGCTACCGACTCGTCCTCATCGGCATCGGCGTGGCGGCCTTCGCGACGTCGATCACGTCCTACGTCCTGACGACCAAACCAGCGCTGGAAGCGCAGCGGGCGCTGTTCTGGCTCACCGGGAGCCTCAACCAGTCCCGTTGGGAGGACGTGCGGATCGGCCTGGTGGCCGTACTTCTCGTCCTGGTGTCCGCACCGCTGCTGCGACGCTGGATGCGAGCGCTGGAACTGGGTGACGAGACCGGCACCACGCTGGGTCTTGCGGTCGAGCGAGCCCGCGTGATGGCCCTCATCCTCGCAGTGGTCCTGGCCGGTTTGTCGGTGGCGATTGCCGGACCGGTGGCCTTCGTCGCCCTCGTCGCCGGGCCTCTCGCGTACCGGTTGACCGGTCGTCCTGGCTACTTGCACTGGCCCGCCGCCGCCCTCGGGGCGCTGATCGTGCTGGCCGCCGACGTCACCGGAGCACATCTGCTCGGCTCCCTCCAGGTCCCGGTCGGCGTGCTCACCGCAGCCGTCGGCGCTCCCTATCTGCTCTGGACCCTGGCCCGCTCACGTTCCACCGGCCGGAGAGGCTGACCCACCATGGATCACCACCCGACAGAAGAACGACACACTTTGGGCGCCATGGGGTTGACCGTCGGGTACCAGTCGCGCGACATCATCGCGGGACTGGATGTCCAGGTGCCGACGGGCCTCGTCACGGCGATCGTCGGTGCCAATGCGTGTGGCAAATCGACGTTGCTGCGAGCCCTGGCCCGGCTGCTGAAGCCCCGGGCTGGGACGGTGCTGCTCGACGGTCACGATCTGCACCGATTACCCAGCGGCGAGGTGGCGAAGGTCCTGGGCCTGCTCCCGCAGTCGCCGGTGGCGCCGGAGGGGATCACGGTGTCGGATCTGGTGTCCCGCGGTCGGTATCCCCGACAAGGTTGGGTTCGGCGGCGGTCCAGTACCGACGACGAAGCGGTCGCCGCGGCGCTGATCGCGACCGACACCCTGGATCTGGCCGACGAGCATCTGGACGAACTGTCGGGTGGACAACGCCAACGGGTGTGGATCGCCATGGCTCTGGCTCAGGAAACGGACATCCTGCTGCTCGACGAGCCCACCACGTTCCTGGATCTGGCGCACCAGATCGAGGTGCTCGATCTGCTGTGCGAGCTCAACCGGAACCGCGGCACCACCGTGGTTCTCGTACTGCACGAGCTCAACCAGGCCGCGCGGTTCGCCGACCACCTGATCGCCATGAAGGACGGCCGGATCGTGGCCCAGGGTCCCGCGAGCGAGGTGATCACGCAGGAGGTGGTCGAGGACGTCTTCGGTCTGCGCGCCCACGTCGGTCTCGACCCGGTCAGCGGGACACCGATGGTGGTGCCGGTGAGCCGGCACCTGTCGACTGCCCGGCCCCGGATGACGGATGCCGAACTGCCCATCGCGGGCAGGTAGGCTTTCCGTCGGGGCGGTAGCTCAGTTGGTCAGAGCAACGGACTCATAATCCGTCAGGTCGTGGGTTCGAGCCCCACTCGCCCCACGTCAGAGCATATATGAGGTCGTTCAATCTGGACAGTTTTGCCTCCAGGTGTCCAGATTGGAATCCCATGTGTCGAACCAAGATCAACCTGGCGTCGTCACGGGTTGATTGCGAGCCCAGATGCGGGCGTCGTCCGGAACTCGTCAGCATCAGTCTTAAACCTCCGAGCACGCGGCCTGCCGGCCGGTCCCCCCGCGTTCCACGCGGCGAAGGCATGTTGCTTTGGCCCCTCTGTGGACTGTATTGCTGCAGACTGCCCGGCGACTCAACCAATATGATCGGTGCCACAATCCCTACCCGGACAGGACACGATGGGCCACACCGGTAGCACCCGTCACGCAGGACGACTCGAGCTCACATGGACTGATGAGGACAAGACGCTGCTGTCGGCCTCCGACGGAACGAAGGAATGAAGGTCGCAAAGGCGAAGGGCCGACTGCGGGGCCAGCAACCCAAGCTCAACCCGCGCCACGAGGCGGATCTGGTCGGTCTCTTCGAGGCTGGCGGGCACAGCACTTCGGAGCTTGCCGATCTCTTCGGGGTCGGCCGATCCACCGTCCACCGAGCCGAACAACACCACCTGGCTGCTGCCCGACAATCACGGCTTGAAGTCGCGTGGACCGCCGCGGGACCACGGCGGTCCACGCGAGTGCCGCCCCCGAGGCCGATAGGACGTTCGACTTTCGAACGCCCGGTTAACATCTTCATCTGAAGTTCGAGGGCCGGCGGGATGTCGGTCTATCAGACCGGGTCGCGCCACCTCTCGAGTGCCTACCATCGTCTCAACGTTGTTCAGTGCGATCGGTTGTCGTACCTGTTGCGCTGGTTCAGCTTGTGGCGTTCTGGGCCGGGGTCAGCATGGCATCGAGTGTCGCGTCGAGGGCCAGGCGCAGAGGTCGGGTGTCGCCGCGGGCCTCGGATATCAGAACACCGCCTTCGTAGGCGCACAACAGCACCTCTGCCAGGTCGTAGGGCTCGCGGTCCCGCCGGAGGAATCCGCGGTCCTGCAAACGGCTGATACCGGCGGCCAACAGTGTGCGCCAGCGTGCGAAGCCGTCGTCCAGCGCTTGGCGCAAAGCCTCGTCTCCGTCGGCGAGTTCCGACACCAGAGCGCCAAGCGGGCAGCGGGCGGGTCGGCCGCTCTGGTGGGCGGCGACGGCTTGGTCGGCCCAGGCCCGTAGGTCCTCGACGCTCGTCACACCGTCCAGCCGTGATCGTTGCGGTTGCAGGGTCCGTTCGACCTGGGCCTGCACCACGGCCAGAACCAGGTCCGGCTTGTCCCTGAAGTAGTGGTAGAGCTGCCCTTTGCCGGTACCCGAGGCCGCGGCTACCTCGTTCAGCCCGGTTGCTGCGACCCCGCGGCGGTAGAACAGATCGCCCGCGGAATCGACAATGCGCGCGCGGGAGGATCGACCACGATCCGTACTGGGTGCCGTCATGGGTTTCTCCGTCCGAACGTGCGCGGCAGCTGACCACCACGGCTGAGCAGTTGTGGTTGCGTCATGTCGCGACTGTACCGTACGGTCAAGCCACTGTACCGATCGGTACTAATAATGGAGAAGCGAGCAGCCATGATCCGCCCCGCAACCGAGTCCGACATCCCGGCCATCACCGAGCTGGCCTTCACCTCCGGGTTGTTCCCGGAGACCGAGGTCGACACCGTCCAGGCCCTCATGGCGGAGTACTTCGCACGAACCCGCGACGGAGGTCACGCCTGCCTGCTCGACGACGGAGACGGTGGAGAGGAAAAGCCTGTCGGAGTGGCCTACTACCAGCCGGTTCCGGCGACGGACCGCACCTGGACGCTCCTGATGATCGCCGTCCGGATGGACCGCCAAGGCCAAGGCCGCGGCGGGGCACTGCTCCGCCAGGTCGAAGCCGAACTGGGTGGCAGAGGGCAGCGGCTGCTGCTGGTGGAGACCTCCGGAATTCCCGACTTCGAGCTGACTCGCACCTTCTACGTCAAGTCCGGTTACACCGAGCAGGCACGGGTGCCGGACTACTACGAAGACGGCGACGACATGGTGCTGTTCCACAAGAACCTGATCAAGGCACAGTCATGACCAAGGCGGCCGCGGTTCGCAGGACGGCCCACAGGGTCGCCTCGGCCGGCCTGTTCCGCAACCGCGCCCGTGGCCGCGCAATCACGGTCGTAACGGTGGTGCGCGTCCTCCGTGGGCTCGTGTTCATCCTCTCTGCGGTTCCGAAGTTCACCGCCCACCAGAACGAGATCGACATGTTCGGCCAGTTCGGGCTCCCGCGGTCCGGCACCCTGGTGTACCTGGTCGCGGCGCCTGTGCGAATGCGACTGGCTGGACGGGCCGAGCTGGCCGAGATGCTGCATGTCAGCCGCAGCCGAGCGGTGCAGCTGTCCGAGCAGCCGGGCTTTCCTGAACCGCCCGATATTTTAGTCATGGGGGCAACGTTTGGGCCTTGGATGACATCGTTGCCTGGGCCGGTCAGCGGGGGCGGGAGCTGGATCTCGAAGCCCTTGCCCTCGACGTCGGAGCCAAGACCGACTCCGAGCCATAATGCAAAGGTGAGCGCCTGAGCTGCCCGGTAAATTCCGGACACTGAATTTGTGGTCATCTATGCTGCCGACTGCTGGTCGAACCAATTCTTCTCGGCTTCGTTCGGCGCGATGTAGCCGAGCGACGAGTGCAACCTGCGTTGGTTGTAGCGTAATTCAATGTAGCCGGTGATGTCAACACGCGCGTGTTCCCGAGTTGGATAGCTGGTCCGATTGACCCGCTCGACCTTCAGCGTTCCATTGAACGATTCCGCCCAAGCATTGAGGGTTATTCATAACGCCGTTGTGACGAATTGCGACCTGAATCCGGCGTGGGCCCGAGCAACCGATCCTGGCCGGAATAACCCAACTGAAAGCGATGAGCGAAACTGCGTGTCGGAATGGGTGATGGCCCGACCGAATTGCGAGAATTGGTTTGCGAAGACTAATTCTCAAATTCGAGGAACGGGCCACCACATGAAGAAGCGTACAACGCGGATCACCGAGAACCAATTTTGGGTGCTGCTCGACGTCATCAGGCAATTCGCGACACCACCGACAGGAACCGGCCGACCGATCCGATTGACGCTCGAGCAGCAAGTGAGGCTGTGCATCATGTCCCTGCGCAAGAACATCACCCAGGAGTTTCTGGGCGAGATCTTCCACCTGTCCCAGCCGACGGTATCCCGCACCATCGGCCGACTCACGCCGTTGCTGGCCTGGCTGCTCAGGGTGTACTTACTTGACCCCGAAGCAGCGTCGAAGGGCACAACGCTGCTGGTGGACGGCACGCTGATGCCCTGCTGGTCGTGGGCCGACCATCAGGAGCTGTACTCGGGCAAACACAAGACGACCGGTCACAACATCCAAGTCGCCAGTGATCTGGACCCGCGACTGGTGTACCTGTCCGCGCCGCTCGCCGGAAGCACCCACGATGCCGAAGCCGTCCGTCAACTCGACCTGCCGGGCATGCTCACCAGCGTCCGCACCGGCAACGCCATCGGCGACAAGGGCTACCAAGGATCCGGCATCATCACCCCCAAGAAGAAGCCACGAGGCCAGGACATGACCGACCACCAGAAAGCCAACAACAAACCGATCCATCAGCTCCGCGCGACGATCGAACGCGTCATCGCCAACGTGAAAACCTGGAGGACTCTGCACACCGACTACCGCCGCCCAGTCGAAACTTTCGAAGACACGCTGGACGCTATTCGCGGATTGATATTCTTTCAACTCGCCACAGCCTTATGAATAGACCTCACTGTCGTAGCAGATACCGGTGCGGCCAACCGATCGCAGAATGTGCAATTCTGCTGTGCACTGTGCGAATTCGTCACTCGTGTATTGCGTTCCGCGG
>NZ_JBEPNO010000023.1:0-95098 GCF_040546275.1 Nakamurella sp. UYEF19
CCGGACCTAATCGAAAAGATCGAAGAGTATCTGGCTGCCCACAACAGCAAAGGGATAAAGTTCACCTGGACGGCCACCACGGACCAGATCCTGGCAAAGGTCGCCCGCGGCCGTGTCGCCCTGGCAAAAGTCAGCCAAATTTGAGACACACCACTAGAATGCCGCCAGATTCACCGCATCCAGCGGCGCTGCAGTGCCGATCAGCGTTCCGATCTACCCGGCAGCGTAGGTCCGGATATGGGCCAGAACCGTGTCGAGGCCGGTCCGCAAAGGCGTGGTGTTGCGGCGGGTCTGGGTGAGCAGGAGTCCGCCTTGTAGTGCGACGAGGAGTGCAAGTGCGAGTGCATCGGTGTCGGTGTCCGGGCGCAAATCACCCCGGTCCCGCATGCGCCCGAGGCCGGCGCGAATGGGTGCCTCCCAGCGCTCGAAACCGTCGGCAAGGTCTGCCCGGGCCCGCAGGTTGTCCTCGGCCAGTTCGGCTGCGATCGATCCGATCGGGCAGCCCCCGGCGCAGTGCCGCCTTTCCTGCATGTCGACGAGGAGGTCGCGCCACCGCTCGAGCGCTGGAAAGCTGTCGAGTTGGTCGAGGACTGGCCGCTGCGCGGCAAGGATGCCATCGGTCTGATGGGCGATGACGGCGCGGATGAGTTCGTCCTTGTCGGTGAAGTAGTGATAGAGCTGCGACGCGCTGACACCCGCTCGACGCTGGACGTCCTCGATGCCGGTGGAGGCCACTCCATGGGCGAACACCAGTTCCGCGGCGGCCGCAATGATGCGCTGCCGCGTGGCCAGGCCCTTCGCGGTGAATTTCCGTGCGGCGGTCGGCGTGACCCCGCTCGCCGCGTTCGTTTCGCCGGTCCGGCGTTCGTGGCTACCTTGCTGCTCCGCTGTCGTCGGGTTCACGTTGGCAGACTATCTCCATTTTGGAGTTGACACTCCAATCGTTCGGGTGCATGGTCTGGAGTGCTCACTCCACTAACCGAGAGGTTCTCATGACCCCCGACCTGACCGGCTCCACCGCCCTGATCACCGGCGCCACCAGCGGAATCGGCAAAGCAACCGCCGACCAGTTGGCCGCCCTGGGCGCGCACGTCATCGTGTCCGGAAGAGACAAGACACGCGGCGACGCCGTCGTCGCCGGTATCCGCGCCGCGGGCGGGACGGCGGACTTCGTCTCAGCCGATCTGAACGACGAGGACAGCGTGCGCAACCTCGCCTCCCGCGCTGCCGAGGCGGGTGGAGGGCACGTCGACATCCTCGTCAACAGCGGCGGCATCTTCCCCTTCGGCGCCACCGCCGACACACCGACCGAGCAGATCGACGAGGTCTTCGCGGTCAACGTCAAGGCCCCCTACCTGCTCGTCGCCGCTCTTGCCCCGGCGATGGCCGAACGCGGCCACGGCGCAATCGTCAACGTCGCGACCATGGTGTCGGCGATCGGCATGACCGGGATGGGCCTGTACGGCTCCAGCAAAGCCGCCCTCGTCCTGCTGACCAAGTCCTGGGCCGCTGAATTCGGTCCCGCCGGCGTCCGCGTGAACGCCGTCAGCCCCGGCCCCACCCGCACCGAAGGCACTCTTCCCATGGGCGAGGCGCTGGACCAACTCGCCGCAGGAGCACCCGCCGGGCGCGCCGGGCAGCCGGAGGAGATCGCCGCGGCCATCTCCTTCCTCGTCACCGACCAGGCTAGCTTCGTGCACGGTGTCGTGCTGCCCGTCGACGGCGGACGTCTCGCCGTCTGACAGTTCTGCAAGCACCGAGCAGCTCAACTGGATCATGTGCATTGTCGACACGCTCTGCCCGGTCGCTGACCCGGGTGGAGCGTCGCCGGCCGACATTCACGCATTCACCTCAGCAGAAAAGACAATCCCCACATGACAATCGGGCTGCGAATTCTCGCGCTTCTCGAGGCCAGGCCCGGCAAGGGTGACGAACTTGCGCATTCCGGCAAGCGGGCCGTGAACTGGCGCCGGCCGAGCAGGGGACTGTCACCTGGTACGCCTTCGAGATCAGCGACAGCAACTGCGGAATCCTCGACACCTTCGAGACCTACGACGACCGCGAAGCCCACTTTGCCGGAAAGATCCCACGGGCTCTCGGCCAGGTCGCTACCGAGTTGCTCGCATCCGCGCCGGACGTTCGACCGGTCGCCGTCAAGTAAGTCGACGTGGTCGCAGTCAAGTAATCAGCCGCTCCCACGCGACAACGAAGAGACTCGTGAGTGATCAGGTCAGCGGTTGAAAACGTGGGGGCGTCAGCTATCTCAAGGCCTCCCGGTGCGGCGGTGACACAACGAGAACTGCCCCGGGGCGCGATGTGCGCTCCGGGGCAGCTCTAGTGCTCGGCCTTCGAGTGATGCCGAGCTATTGGTGGTGCTGGGCCACTACCGGTGGTACCCGGACTAGTTGGTCGAGCCGGTATCGCTTGATGCGGTAGAGCTTTGCCCGTCACCGGCCGCCGGCTTCGTCAGCATGGCTGGAGTGGAGCCGTCCCCGGTGGACCCGGCAGTCGATCTGGCACCGGCTGATCCTGCAACGACCGATCCGGCAGTGACTGATCCTGCAGCGACCGATCCGGCAGTGACTGATCCTACAGCGACCGATCCGGCAGTAACCGATCCATCGTGAGCCGTTCCGCCGTCAGCGATCTCGGCGAGTTCGGCGTCCTCGTCCTCCGCAATGTCCTCTTCGGGAAGCGGATTCCGGAGCGAGGCGACGATCGAGACGGTCAGGGCGATGATGATGACGGCCAACGAGACCAGGGACGGGATCTCCGGGATCGAGTTGGAGATGACCTTGTGGCCGGCCTGCAGGAACAGCTTCACGCCGATGAAGGCGAGGATGAACGCGAGGCCCTTGCCCAGGTGGTGGAACTTCTTGAGCATGCCGGCCAGGAGGAAGTACAGGGCCCGCAGACCAAGGATGGCAAAAGCGTTGCTGGAGTAAATGATGAAGGTGTTGTCGCTGACCGCGAGGACGGCGGGAACACTGTCGACGGCGAAGACCAGGTCGGCCGCTTCGATGGCGACCACGACGGCGAGAAGCGGTGTGGCGATGCGCTTACCGGCCTCCTTGAAGAAGAACTTGGTGCCGTGGTACTCATCCGAGACCGGGACGACCTTGCGCAGCAGTCGGACCGCGAAGCTCTTGCCGGGATCCATCGCTTCGTCGTTGTCCTTCAGCAGCTTGATCGCGCTGTAGATCAGGATGGCGCCGAAGACGAAGAGCACGGCGGTGAACTGGCTGACGATCGCAACGCCGGCCGCGAGGAAGATGCCGCGGAATACCAGTGCGCCGATGACACCGTAGAACAGAACCCGGTGCTGGTACTCACGCGGAACCTGGAAGTAACCGAAGATCAGCGCGAAGACGAAGAGGTTGTCGACGCTCAGCGATTTCTCGAGCAACCAGGCCGTGGTGAACTCGACTGCCGATTCGCCGCCCATGGTGGCCCAGATGACGCCGGCGAAGACGAGGGACAGGCCGACCCACACGGCGCTCCAGATCGCGGCTTCCCGGAACTTGATGATGTGGGCCCCGCGATGGGCCAGTAGGTCGATCGTCAGCATGATGATGACCACGGCGCCGAATGCGGCCCATGCCCAGAGTGGAACGGTCACGATTGCTCCTTGATGGGGAAGGGTGAAGACAGGGGAATGAGGAGGAAAGCGGCTGGAGCAGTGATGCCGCTTGCTCCGATGTCCCTAGTCTGCCTTCGACATCGCTGCAGATCTACGGCAGAAATAGGCCATAATTTGGAGCTCGCGCTGCCGATCTTCGGCAGTTTGAATGAGGAGGCCAGGTTCACCGTCGAAGCCAGGCAGCTCTCAGCTTTTCTCCGGCCAGTGCAGAAGGCGCGCACCCAGAACGGCCGTCTGGAGCTCGAAGCGCTGGGCGGGGTCGGCCGGATCGCGGCCGGTGAGTTGGGCGATCTTCTCCAACCGGTAGGTGAGGGCCCGCACCGACAGGTGGAGTGATCGGGCACTGAGCGAGGCGTTGCCCCCCGCGGCGAAGTAGGCCTCCAGTGTGCGGAGCAACGGCTCGGCGCCACCGCGCGCGTCGAGCAGCGGTGTCAGCACACCCTCGAGCAGCTCGCGCATCGCCGACTCGTCGCGGACCAGCACTCGTTGCACCAGCAGGTCGGCCGCGTTGAGCACCCGCTCGTTTCCGCCGAGCCTGGCCCCGAGCTCGAGCGCCTCCTGGGCCTGCTCGAACGACAGCCGTACACCGCTCGGACCCTGGTGACCCTGCCCGACGCCGATCCGCCAGTCGCCGACCGGCGCGGTCCGGCGGAGCTTCGCCGCGCGGTCCAGAGAGACTCCTGGCAACGATCGGGTCAGGCCCTTGATCACCTCGTCGATCGCATTGCGATCTGGCGCGGCGAAGATGACTACCAGCGCACCTTCCTTGGTGGTAACCAGTGCGTCCGCGTCGGCCTTCGAGCCCTGGATGGATCGCTCGAGAAGGCCGGTCAGCGGCGAGGAGTCGGTGAACGGCTTGTCCGCCTGGACGACCACCACGGCGTGCGGCCCGGCCAAACTGAGTCCGAAGAGCGCCGCCCGGTCGACGAGTCCGGACAGGGCTTGGGCACCGCCGAGCAGCAGGTCGTCGACGAACTCCCGTCGAGCGGCGGCCTGCGCCCTGACCAGATCCCGGCGGGCGAGCTGATAGCCCTCGGTCAGGACCGCGACCGCGTCGTCGGCAGCCCGCAGCATCACCTCGCCGGCCAGCACCACCGCGGCTGGATCCTGCGCGGCGCGTTGCACTTCGGGGAGGTGCCGCCACAAGCGCCAGGCCGCCGACAGGTACAGGTCGACCAGGGCCCGCAGTGCCACTCCGCGCGCGGCGGCCCGGCGGCCGGAGTCCCGGTAGCCGGCCAGTTCGGTCCGGCGCAGTCGGGTGCCCGTGCCGACAGCGGCGGCCAACACCGGCAGGAAGTCGCCGAGCAACTCGGCGTCGATGCCGCCGGCGTCGTGTGCGGCCTTCGCGGCGATCGCGTCCAGACCGGCAGCGGTGGTCCCGGGGCTGGTCATGGTCACATGATCATGCATCCGTCTCCCGGTTCGCTCCCCGGGCGGCGGGCAACCGGTCTGATGTCGAGGATGGCCCACCTACTGTGTGGGCATGACCACGAAGATCACCGGTGCCGCCGAGGAGGTCCAGGCCGCCTTCCGGGAGGAGCTCAATCCGGCCCGTCGGAACGTCGTTCTGAGCTGGTCGAGCTTCACCGCGACCTTCGCTGCCGTGCGCGGGATCACCTACAGCATCAAGAACGGTCGCGGCCCGTTCCGCAATGTCTTGATCGGCGGCACCCACATCCACCACTACCTGTGGGGGATCGGGCTGCTGGCCGGGGTCGGCGGCATGGCCGTCCGGGGCAACACCCTGAAACCACATGCCACCGTGCCCCTGGCCTACGGGGCCGGACTGGCCCTGATCGTCGACGAATTCGCCCTGCTGCTCGACCTGAAGGACGTCTACTGGGCCGAGGAGGGCCGGGTGTCCGTCGACCTCGGGATCAGCGCCATCTCCGCGGTCGGGACCGGTCTGGCCGCCGGCCCGGTATTGCGCCGGCTGGCGCGGACGTTCCGTCGCCACTAGTCCGACCATCAGTCCTGGAGTCGGCTCCGCGACCGACCGGCCTACTCGTCCGGCGACCCTTCGGTGCGGGCAGCGGGACCGGCAGGCATTTCGTCCGCGGAGCAGCCGAAGGTGAGCTGGCCGGCGATGTTCATCCCAGGACGCGGCCGTAGTGGTCGATCGTCACGACGGCGTCCATCGCGGCGTCGAAGATGGCGCTGAAGAGCGGTTGGAGTTCGGTGGGGCCAGCTCGGTCGTCCCCGGGGGCAGTCACCGGGACGACCGCAGCCAACCGGCTTGCGGCGAAGCGCCGCAACCGCGGGAGTGGCGCCGCAGTCGGCTTCGACGGCCTCAAGCCAAGGGGGTGAGGTGCTTGGCCTGCAGCTTCTCGATCTCGGATCGGGAGGCCAGGCGCTCTTCCGACGCCGGGAGCGCACCGGCGAGCCGGATCTGCGTGCGGTGGGTCAGCCGGATCCGCGCGGCGCGCGGGCTCCGCGGACGGATGCGGGTCAGCAGGGCGGTCATGGCGTTCGGTTCTTCTTTCCGGAGGACGGAGCAGGCCTGGAACCTGGCCTGACGGTGGGTAGAGCGCGGTGGATCGGGTTCTGATACGTGCCGGGCTGCTGGATCGGCCGGTGGTTCGATCCTGATCGCTGCACGGACTGCCGGGCGAGGGAGCGGGCACCGGGGTTGGCCGTGGCGACAGCACCACGCCAGACCCACCACGCCAGACCCACCACGCCAGACCCACCACGCCAGACCCACCACGCCAGACCCACCACGCCAGACCCACCACGCCAGACCCACCACGCCCGGACCTACGAAGCCCGGACCACCACGCCAGACCCCACGACGCCGGACCACCACGCCCGGACCACCAGGTCGGATTCTCCGCGCGACCAGAGAACGCGACCATAGAATCTGCCGGATGACGCAGATCACTGTTTCGCCGGAGACCGTGCGGACCTACCAGCGCGAGGGCGTGGTGCTCGTGCGCGGGGTCCTCAGCCCGGCGGAGGTGGCTGCCGCGGCCGGTGCGATCGAGACGGTGCTGGCGTCGCCGTCATCGTTGGCGCAGGTGGCGAGCGGCCCGACGGACCCGGGTTCGTTCACCGAGGATTTCCGCCGCTGGAACGACGTGCCGGCGATCGCGGATCTGGCCACCCTGTCGCAGGTGCCCCGGATCGCCGCCGAGCTGATGGGCTCGCCGACGGTCCGGCTGTACCACGACCACGTGCTGGTGAAGGAGGGCGGAACGACTCAGCGCACGCCGTGGCACCAGGACCAGCCCTACTACAACGTCGACGGTCGTGGGGTCAGCGCGTGGATCCCGGTCGACCCGATACCGGAGGCGGGCTGCCTCGAACTCGTCGCGACGACGCATCGCGGTCCGTGGCTGATGCCCAGGACCTTCATGGCGGGCGAGGCGAAGTGGTTCCCCGAAGGCACTCTCGAAGAACTGCCGGACATCGAGCACGACCGTGACGCATTCTCCATCCGTCGCTACGAGATGGAGCCCGGCGACGCCATCTACTTCGATTTCCTGACGGTGCACGGCGCGCCCGGCTTCCCGTTCAGCGGCCGTCGGCGCGTCCTGTCCCTGCGCTACCTGTCCGAATCCGCCCGGCACGCTCCGCGCCGGTGGCGCACCTCGCCGCCGTTCGACGGGATGGACCTCGAGCTGCCCGCCGGGGCGGTTCTCGAGCACCCGCTGTTCCCGGTGGTCTGGCCGCGCTGAGCTCCGGTTCAGCTCGGAAAGTCCTGACCTGCCCAGAGATGTGGCCTACCGGCGGGGATCGATGTGGATCTTGGGTCCCGCCCCGGCGTCGTCGGGCCGCCAGCCGGCGAGCACGTCCGGTGCCCGGTCCAGCGCAACGGTGGCGGCCACCAAGGGGTCGGGATCGACGCTGCCGTCAGCGTAGGCGGCGATGGTGGCGGCCATCGCCGGTGAGCCGGAGAGGTGGCCAATCACCGTCAGGTCCTTGAGGACCAGTTGCCGGGTGTCGATCAGGCTGGGCCGGCCGGCCAGGCCGACGCAGATGATCCGTCCGCCTGGTTCGACGAGATCTACTGCGGCGCTGGGTACATCGGGACCGTCGGTGCCGTCGATGATGGCGTCGAAACGCAGGGCGGGGAGTTCGTCGGCCGCCCAGGCGGTCAGTCCGAGGTCGCGGGCGAGCTGCAGGCCGGGGAGAGACCGTCCGATGACGTGGACCTCAGCCCCCAGGCTCCGGGCGAATGCGGCAGCGAGCAGGCCGATGGTCCCCGGTCCGAAGACGGCGACCCTGGAGCCCGGCGTCAACTGTGCCGATTCGGCGGCCCGCCTGGAGTTCCCGCCCGGTTCGACCATTGCGCCTGCGCTGTCCCCGACGGTGTCCGGCAGGGCGTGCAGACTGCTGGCCGGGACCATCACCTGTTCGGCCACGGCCCCGTGCCAGCCTCCGAGAACCCCCACCTCATAACGATTCTCGCAGATGTGCTGGCGACCTCGCCAGCATCGTTCGCACTGGTGGCAGCCGAGCATGGTGTCACCGGTGACCCGCTTTCCGAGCCATGCGGCCTCCGGTCCGTCGCCGGTGCTCGACACGGTGCCGGACCATTCGTGGCCCGGCCGCAGCGGGTAGCTCGCCTGACCGCTGACCAGGTACGCCATGTGGCCGTTGAAGAACTCGCCATCGGTCCCGCAGACGCCGGCGCGGTGCACGTCCACGACGACCTGACCCGGCCCGGCCACCGGAGCCGGAACGTCGGTGATGACGGCCTTGCCCGGCCCATCGAGGACCAGTGCCCGCATGGTTCGCATGCCGCACGATAACCGCCTGCCAGGACAACCCCCGGGGTGCGGTGGCACTCGGGTCCGATAGCGTGCAGAACGGCTCACCGCGCGAGCGGCCGGCCCGGCCCGGAGATCAGTAGGGAGCCAACTGTGCGCAGCCAGCAGTGGTACGGCGGAGACGACCGCAACTCCTACATCCATCGGGCGTGGATGCGGCGTGGCCTGCCGGCCGGTGCTTTCGACGGCCGTCCGCACATCGCGATCGCAAACACCGCCTCCGATCTCACGCCGTGCAACTCGCATCTGGACGAGGTGGCGACCAGCGTCAAACAGGGGATCTGGGCGGCCGGCGGCATCCCGATGAACCTCCCGGTGGTCTCGCTGGGGGAGACGCAGGTCAAGCCGACCGCGATGCTGTGGCGGAACATGGCGGCAATGGCGACCGAGGAGATGCTGCGCGCCAACCCGATCGACGGTGTGGTGCTGCTCGGCGGCTGTGACAAGACCATCCCGTCGCTGTTGATGGCGGCCGCCTCGGTGGATCTCCCGGCCGTGGTGGTGCCGGGCGGGCCCATGTTGACGGGCCACTTCCGGGGGCAGCCGTTGGGCTGCGGCACCGACGTGTGGCGGCTCAGCGAGGAGGTGCGGGCCGGCACCCTCTCGCAGGCGGACTTCATCGACTCCGAATCGTCGATGATCCGCAGTCGTGGGCACTGCAACACCATGGGAACCGCGTCGACGATGGCCTGTGTGGCGGAGGCGCTGGGCACCACGATGCCGGGCATCGCCGGCACGCCCGCCCCGGACAGCCGACTGCTTGAGCGCTCCCACGCGACCGGTCGCCTGATCGTCGAGATGATCGAGGCCGACCGCCGCCCGAGCAAGATCCTGACGGCCGGCTCGTTCCGCAACGCGATCGTCGCGCTGGCCGCCATCGGCGGGTCGACGAACGCGGTCGTGCACCTGCTGGCGATTGCCGGACGGCTCGGTATCCCCTTGACGCTGGATGATTTCGACACCACCGGGGCGGGGGTGCCGCTGCTGGTCGACCTGCAGCCGGCCGGCCGGTTCCTGATGGACGACCTGCTGCGGGCCGGTGGTCTGTCCGCGGTGCTGGCCCAGGTCTCGGACCTGCTGGACCCGGACGCGCTGACCGTCACCGGCCGGCCGTTCGTGGAACACCTGGCCGGAGCGCAGATCTGGGACACCGAAGTGATCCGTCCGCGCACCGACCCGCTGTTGCTCGACGCCGGGATCGCCGTGCTGCACGGCAATCTCGCTCCAGACGGTGCGGTGATCAAACCCGCAGCGGCCACCGCCGCGCTGCTCCAGCACCGCGGGCGGGCGGTGGTCTTCGACAGCATCGAGGACGTTCACGCCCGGCTCGACGACCCGGATCTGGACGTCGACGAGGACTCGGTGCTGGTACTGCGCGGCTGCGGACCGCGAGGGTATCCCGGGATGCCGGAGGTGGCGAATCTACCCATCCCGCAGAAGCTGCTGGCCCGCGGAGTGCGCGACATGGTCCGGGTCTGCGACGGGCGGATGAGCGGAACCGCCTACGGCACAGTCGTTCTGCACGTCTCGCCGGAAGCCGCGGCCGGTGGGCCGCTGTCGCTGGTGCAGACCGGTGACCCGATCGTGCTCGACGTCGCCGGCCGTCGCATCGACATCGACATCCCGGCAGCAGATCTCGCAGCCAGGGTGGCGTCGACCGCGACGACGGCCGCGTTCGCCGCACCGACGCGCGGTTGGCAGCGGCTCTACGTCGATCATGTGATGCAGGCGAACACCGGCGCCGACCTGGACTTCCTGGTCGGGTCGAGCGGCGACGTGGTCACCCGCGAGTCGCACTGACCTCGTCCGCCCAGGGGCCGACGGCGCCGGTCAGTTCTCGTAGTTGTCCACGAACCAGGCCTTCCAGCGGCTCTTGGCCGTCGCGGCTGGTAGGCGCTGTCCGGGGTGGTCCGGGTCGGGGAAGAAGTCGAACGGAGTCTGGGCCGGTTTGAGGTACATCAGCGCGGCGATCTGCATCATCGTCAGGTAGCCGTCCTCGCGCTCGAGATATCGGAAGACCGATCCGGCGATCGCGTAGTAACCCGAACCGTCGGTGGACGAGGACGAGTACAGCTGCGCCTTGGTCGGCATGCCGTCGGTGAGGTGCTCGGTGTACCAGCTGGACGAGGTGTTCTTCGGGTCGTTCGGTTCCGGGTAGTCGACATCCGCGCTGTCGCCCAGAGAGTCGCGGTAGAGCGTCTCCACCGCTACGGCAATGCCCTCGGCAACCCAGGTGGGCGGCGAGTTCTCGTTGCGGCTTGGCAGCGACGAGTTGCGATTCATCAGCTGGTGGGTCGATTCGTGGGTGATGACGTCCGTGGCGTACTGGCGTCCCTCACGGTCGTTCGGCACGACCGAACCGTCGGCCGACTGCAGCATCAGCACGATTCGCGACTGGTCGGAGTAGCGGGTACCGGGGTAGTCCCCGTCTGCGTCGACCAGACCAGCTGTCACGTTGGATTGTTGCCCCGTTCCGTCGAGACTCAGGAACCAGTGAAAGGGTTTGTCCGCCAGAAAGATCACCTGACCCTTCGGGACGACGAGGCCGGTTCCGGCGAGCTGCGCGGAGGACCAGGAGATGCCGCGGTCGGCGGCCTGCAGCGCCGAGTCGGACCAGTAGACGAGATCGCCGTCGGCGGCGTCGGCCACCACCGCGATGTTGTTGTGGTTGACCACCTTCAGCGTGCAATCGCAGTTCATCGGATCCCCGAGGTACTTGGGCTGCCAGGAGGTGATGGTCAAGGTGTCGACACCTGCTCGGGTGGTGATGCGCGCACCGACGCTGTAGACGATGCCAGGCATGGAATCGTCGTCGTCATACGGGGTCCGGACGCCGAGCACCAGGGTGCGAGTGAGCGAGGACACCGAATCCGTTGCCCCGGAGGAGTAGTCCTGCGAGGGAGCGAACTTCACCGCCGCCACGCCCAATGCTCTGGTGTTGCTGAACCAATGGCCCACCCGACTGTTCAGGGATGGGGCAAACGGCGCCAGGAACTTCTTCCGATCGCCCGACCGGAGCCCGGCGGCCAGGGAAGCCAGCAGTTTCTCGAAGGCAGCGTCGTGCCTGACCTGGAGGTCGTACGGGCTGACCGACGTGGGAGCGGTCGTGAGGGGTTTTGTGGTCGGCGAGGCGGACTGCGGCCGGTCTTGATCCGGGGTCGTCGCCGGGGTGGTGCTCGTGGTGGGTGAGGTGGGGGCAACCGCCACGGTGTCGTCGGTCGTGCTGACGGTCGATGGGACACTCGCCGCGGCGGTGGCGGGGGCTTTGGCCGCCTCACCCGCGACGACGGTGGTGCACCCGCCTACCAGCAGGGCGCCCAGCAGGGCGACGACGAGCAGCGGACGTGAAGGTCGGTCGGCCGGTCCACTCATCTGCACCCCCGCCCGGTGGGTCGAGCACGACAACGACGCCGCCCGCGGCAACTACTGGATGTGAGCGGTTGTTAGCGCAGCATAGGCGATCTGCCGGAGGTGGGCCGGGCGGCGCGGACGACGGCAGTCGTGCAACCCGGTGGTGGCTCGCTCCCGTCTCTCCAATGGCGAACGCTCTCACCGAGCGAAACGACCTCTCCCGGAGGTGTGTGGTGATTCCACAGGGGCGATCGACGGTCATCGCCGTCATCCTCGTCGGGGTGCTCAGCTGTCTCACCGGCTGCGCGGGTGGAGGAGTACCGACCGGAGGAGCCGCGTCGGCGCAACCCCCGCCAATACCACCCGCTGTATCCCTACCCACCGCGTCGGCATCCGCCCCGCCTCTGTCGCTATCGAGTTCGAGTTCGAGTTCGAGTTCGGCATCACCTGCACCGGCGATGCGATCGGTGCCTACATCCGCGGCATCGGGCGCCGGACTCAGCATCACCTGGGTGACGAAGCCGGTTGACGTCGATGGGGCCTTCAGGCTGCTGCCGCTCCCTGCGTCGTTCGACCGCAGTTCTGTCACGGTGAGCGGGCTGCTGATGCTCCTGGTTCAGGGCGAGTCGGTGTCGGCGCTGAGGAGGAAGGCACAGGAGGTGACCTTGTGGGTCGGTGTGGGGTCGGGCGGGGGCGGCCTTCCGAAGGGGCTGATCGTCGCGTACCTCCGTCTGGCTCATGGCCCGATGTGTCTGGCCGGTGGGATGTATGGCGGACCCGTGCCGAAGCCCGTCCCGTGCAACGTGGGTGTGGTGGGGGAGTTGGCCGCTCCGCATCGGGGCTTCACCCAGGAGGGCGTGTACTGAGAGGGGGTTGGCCGGCGGTTGGTGTACGGCGCCCATGGCAGGCTGGGGGCATGGCCCGTCGGCAGGAACGTACCGGTCGCCGGCCGGCGCCGCTTCCGGTGCGGGACGGGCTGAACCCGAGTCGGGTCCGGCTGCCCGAGAGCGGACCCTGGGCGACCACCCTCGATTATCTGCTGGCCAGGTTTCACGTGGAACGGGTCCGGCTGCTGGAGAAGGTGGCCGAGTCCGAGGTCGTCGATGACGACGGCGTGCCCGTCGACGAACTGATGCCATTCCGCCCCAACTCGTTTGTCTACCTGTATCGCGACCCGGCTCCGGAGCCGCGGATACCGTTCGAGGTGGACCTGCTGTTCCGCGACGAGCACATCCTGGCGGCCGACAAGCCACATTTCCTGTCGAGCCTGCCCAACGGCTCGTACATCGTCGAATCGGCCGTGGTGCGGCTGCGCCGCCAGTTCGACCTGCCGGATCTCTCGCCGATGCACCGTCTCGACCGGATCACCGCCGGAGTACTGCTGTTCAGCCTCGTGCCGGCTGAACGTGGCGCCTATCAAACCCTTTTCGCCCGCCGTGAAGTGCGGAAGTCCTACCGGGCCGTGGCCCGGCACGATCCGGATCTCGAGCTGCCGCGCACCGTCCGGAGCCGCATCATCAAGGACCGGGGCACCCCCACCGCCTACGAGACCGACGGCGAGCCGAACAGCGAAACCCGGATCGAGATGCTGGGAGCGAGTGGCGACCGCGCGCTCTACCGACTCGACCCGACCACCGGCAAGACGCACCAGATCCGGGTGCACATGAATTCGCTGGGCATCCCGATCCTGAACGACCCGTTCTACCCGCGGATGCTGGACATCCCGCATGACGACTACTCCCGCCCGCTCCAACTCCTGGCTGCGTCGATCGAGTTCACCGACCCCGTGACGGGGCAGGAGCGCTCGTTCTCCTCGCGCCGCCGCCTGCAGTCCTGGCCCCCGCTCGCCCCCACCTGACCCACCCTGAACGCGGGTGCGCACGCACGGCTGAACGCGGGTGCGCATGCAGGCTGAGCGTGGGTGCGCATGCACGGCTGAGCGTGTGTGCGCATACAGGGCTGAGCGTGGGTGCGCATGCAGGGCTGAGCGTGTGTGCGCATAGAGGACTGCCCGGCGCATATGGAAGTTGCCTAAAATCGCGTTTTCGGGCCGAGATGGACCCTTCTGTATGCGCGTCTGACGGAATGCTCGGCGCTGGTCTGCGCAGCCAGGGCCCGGAAGCAACGGGACCGGTAGATGCGTTGGGCCAGAACGACTACCGCAGCCGTCACACGCCCCTTGTCTGACGAGGACTGCCCACGAACGGAGGCTGACGAGGCCGCCGGCGTCCTTGGCGACCGTGCGAGATCTGTCGCTGCTGACGGGCTGGCCGGCCCGGGTTGCCGGTGGCGCAGACCATCGGATGAGTGCCGGTCGAGGTCGGCCAGCCGTCGTCCGAGGGGCCGTGCTCGCGCCGTATCCGGCGCGACTGCGCATACGGTTCTGCCCGAAATCGACTGTTTTGGACTGGAAACGGGCATTTCTGAACGCGCCGGGAAGTTCGGTATGCGCGAAACGGGGGGTCAGGGGAGATGGAAGTATTCGGTGAGGCGGACGGAGCCGTCGTCGGGGCGGGCGCCGTCGGGCAGGGTGAAGTAGCGCCCCATCAGCTCCTGCCAGCGCAGGTTGATCGGTTCGGAGTCCATGGCAGCCTGCGCGGCGGCGTAGTCCTCGGTCTCCAGATAGCCGACCACCAGGCCGTCGGGCTTGCGGACGAACAACGAATAGTTGTGCCATCCGGTGCGGCTCAGGGCATCGAGCATCTCTGGCCAGACCACCTCGTGCGCGGTCAGGTACTCCGCGAGCATGTCCGGGCGGATCTGCAGGAGGAAGCAGACACGTTCGGTCATGGCGCTTCTCGTTTCATCGAGTTCGGCTGGATTCGTGAAGTTCGGCGGGTCGGGTCGGCGCGGCTCAGACGGTCAGCACCTCCGGTGCCGAGTCGAGCGCGGCCTGGATGGCCTCGATCAACGTCCGGGCGGAGGCGGCGGTCAGCTCGACGGCGACCCGCGCGGACGGGCCGTCGCCGGGTGCGCTGAAGTCGATGTTCAGCGTGTGCTCGGCCATCGCATGCACGGGATGGTCGAAGTACACGACCCCGTCGGAGACGTGGAACCATTGGCCACCAGGGCCTTTCGCGCTGCCGTCGATGGACGTCTTCACGGTTGCGTAGGTGCACACGTCAGATCCCCGATGCTGTGGAGAGGTGTTTGCCGTAGAACGCCTGGATGCGTTCCCAGCCGTCAAGGGCGGCAGCCGGCCGATACGCGATGCGGTCCGTCGAGAAGAAGGCGTGACCGGCGTCCGGATAGCTCCTGAGTTCGAAGTCCTTGCCGGCCGCTGTCAGGATCTGCCCCGTCTCGGCGACCGCCTCCGGGCTCGGATACGCATCTTCCTCGCCGAACAACCCGAGCAACGGTGCGCGCAGGTGGGGCAGCTGGTCGACCAGGTTGCTGACCTGCAGCGGGAAACCCTCCGGCGGTGTGCCGGTGACGAACGCCCCGTAGCAGTCGACGCAGGCATCGAGGTCGAGATGACAGGCGGCCAGCACACTCTGGCGGCCACCGGAGCAGTAGCCGATCACGCCGACCCGTCCGTTGCTGCTTGTCAGTGACCGCAGGTGGGCCGCGGCACCGGCCACATCGCCGATGAGCCGAGCGTCGGGTATGCCACCCATCGCGCGGGCCGTCGCCGCCGCATCGTCCGGTGCAGCACCGGGCGCGTCCCGGTAGTAGAGGTTGACACAGATTGCGTCGTAGCCCATCTCGGCAAAACGGCGGGTGATCTCCTTCGTCCCGCGGTCGAAGCCGGGCAGGTGGTGGATGACGACCACCCCACCCCGTTTCTCCGGCGCCTCCGGCCGGGCGAGATAGGCCTCGACCTGGTCGCCCGCGTCCCCCGCGATCATGATGGTCGTGGCCGTCATCGAATCTGACATCTGCTGCTGCACCGCACCTCTCGTCGTTCTCGTGATCCTACCGGCCCTCAGGTCCGGAGCCGTCTAGGCCCGAGATCCCACAGCAGCCGGTAGTAGGCCGTTCGTTCCGGGTCCGGTTCGATCCCATAGGCCTCGAGCAGGGGTCGTTCCCAGCCGGGCCCGTAGTTCCAATTTGTACTCCACGTCGCGATGGCCAGGTCGGCCCACCGGTCGGCAACGCCGAGCGCACCGAGATCGACACGGCCGCTGACGGTTCCGTCGTCGGCGAGAAGGGTGTTCGGCGCGCAGGCATCCCCGTGGCAGACGACCGCCCGATCCACGTCCGGCGGATGCTCGAGCCGCGCCAGCGCCAGCTCGACGGTCAGGTCCTGATGCTCCGGATGCCAGTCGCCTGGGTCGAGACGGCCTGCACCTGAGAGGATCTCGCCCAGTCTGGCCGGCTGGGTCCAATCGAACGGGCAGGTGGACGCGGGCGCGGCCTCGTGCAGTTCACGTAGCCCGGCACCGATGGCGGCGACGGCCTTCGCCGGGTCAGCCTTCCAGCGGGCGGTCACCGCATTCTCGCCCGGTAGGCCGGCGGTGATCAGGGTGCTGCCCTGGTCGTCCGAGCCCATGCCGAGAATGAGCGGCACCGTGACGTGCGCCGCCGCCCACCGGAGCCGGGCCGCCTCACCGGTGAGGTCGATACCCCCTGGTGGTGACCACTTCACGAAGCGGCGGTCGATACCGACGCCCACCTGGAAGGTCACCCCGGCGGCCTCGTTGCGCCACACCGGCCGGATGGGCTCCGGGCCGGCCGCGTCCCGGACCGCCCTGGGGACGAAGATGTCCGGGTGGGGCTCGCCGGACCACCCGGCATCATCCGAGCACGCTTCACCCGAGGACAACCCTTTCCATGACACACCCGTCACCTTGCCACCGGATCGATCTGACCCGTGAGGTGACCCGGACGAAGGAAGGAGATCGCTCATGACGCAGGGGATCCATCTGATCGGCGGCGGTTGGGACCCGGCAGCCGCAGTGACGCTCTACGGGCCGTTTCTCGCGCAGGCCGGGGTCAACCCGCGCATCGCCTGCCTGGTCATCGACGAGGGCGATGGTCATGCCGAATTCGCCCGGTGGTCGGAGGTGATGACCGCCGTGACGCCTTGTAGGCCCTCGCCGGTCCTGGTCCCGATCGGCAGCACCCTGGACCCCGCACAGATGGAGGGCGCTGACGCTCTACTCGTGTGCGGTGGTCTCACCCCGGCGTACGCAGCAGCTTTGGATCCCGTTCGCGACGAGCTCACCGAGTGGCTCGGCGACCGTCCTTACTGCGGGTTCTCTGCGGGCGCCTGCGTGGCAGCCGATGTCGCTCTGACCGGTGGCTGGTCGCTCGACGGTCGCCCGCTGATCCCGGAGGACTCCGGCGAGGATCTGGATGAGGTCGCACTCGCCCGCGGTCTCGGGCTCGTCCCATTCCTGGTGGACGTGCACACCGCTCAGTGGGGGACGTTGCCGCGCCTGATCGCCGCGGTCGGTCGGGCCGGGACCACCGGGGTGGCGATCGACGAGAACACCGTGCTGTCCGTCCTCGATGGCGTCGTCTCGGTGGCCGGACTCGGGCACGTGCACCACGTCGCCCCGAGCAGTGTCGCCACGAGCAGTGTCGCGACGAGCAGTGTCGCGACGAGCAGTGATGTCGGACCAATGGCGGTGACCATACGTCGGCTCGTCGCTGGCGATACGTTTCCGCTGGTCGGGGCGGCCACGCACTGATCCGGAATGCTCGCGCGCGGCCGCTGGTTGAATGCAGGCATGAGCTCACTGACCGTCTACACGACCTCCTGGTGCCCCTTCAGTCGTCGACTGGTGACCGACCTGGACCGGGCCGGCATCGAGTACCTCGACATCGACGTGGACGAGGACCAGGCCGCCGCGCTGATCGTGCAAGGTCTGAACAACGGCAACCGCACGGTGCCCACGGTCGTCTTCGCCGACGGATCCTCGCTGACCAACCCGCCGCTGGCCCAGGTCAAGGCCAAACTCGCAGGTTGACGGCCACTCGTATGACGGTCGCCCCGTCGTCTGACGCTCGAGCGTCAGACGAGTTCCAGGCCGGTCATACGAACTGCGGCCCGTCACACGAGGTGCGGCTCGTCACACGAGGTGCGGCCCGTCACACGAGGTCGCGGCCGGTCACACGAGCTGCGGCCGGCCATACGTGTTCGCGGCCGTCGTACGAGCCCTGGATACGTCCGAGCTTCGGCGAGCCGGACAGGTAGAGGCGAACTCGCTGGCTGGTCAGCTCGCCGGGCCGCCGCCGCTGTCCTACCGTGGAGCGGTGACCACGCCCCCGACCCTGACCGGAGGCGGGGTGACCCTGCGGCCGGTGGCACTCGGTGACGGGCCGGCGCTGCTCGCGATCCTCCGCACCCCTGAGGTGGCCCGGTGGTGGGGCGGGGACGACGTCGACGAGGGCAGTTGGCTCGTCGACGATCCGCTCACCGTGAAGTTCGCCGTCGTGGTCGAGGACGTCGTCGTCGGGCTGGTCCAATACAGCGAGGAAGCCGACCCGATGTACCGGCACGCGGGCATAGACATCTTCATCGACCCGCAGGTGCAGCGCCGCGGCATCGGTCGAGCCGCCCTGCGAACCATCGCCGGGTATCTGTTCTCCGAGCGTGGCCACCACCGGATCGTCATCGACCCGGCGGCCCAGAACCACCGGGCCATCAGCGCCTACGCCGCCGTGGGATTCCGTCCCGTCGGCGTCCTGCGGGAGTACGAACGCAATCCCGACGGTACCGGCTGGCACGACGGGCTGCTGATGGAACTCCTTGTCTCCGAACTGATCTGACGTCCCGGCACTGACCTGACGTCCTGACCTGGAGGGCAGGGCCTGCGACGGACGGGCGTCAGAGACCGGCCCACCACCGCGTCACGGCCGGCGGCGAGGAGACGAGCACACGACCGCCCGGCGGCGGTGCCACGATCGACTTCGGATTGCCAGCCACCAGCAGCCGCTCGATCGGTTCCGCCCACGTGTGGAACGCGAGATCGAAAGTGGCCCAATGGATCGGCATGAAGATCTTGCCGCCGAGGTCGCCGTGCGCGCGCCAGGCCTGTTCCGGATTCATGTGGATGTCGGGCCACTGGTCGCCGTAGGCGCCGATGGGCAGCAGCGTCAGGTCGAAGGGGCCGAGCCGCGCGCCCATCTCGGCGAACGCCGGTGTGTAACCGGTGTCCCCGCCGAAGAACACCCGGTGCTCGGGCCCGGCCAGCGACCAGGAAGACCAGAGCGTCACATCACGCTTCAGCCCCCGACCGGAGAAGTGACGTGCCTCCGTACAGGTCAGGGTGATCTCGCCGGCCTTCGACGAATCGTTCCAGCCCAGCTCGACGATCCGGTCCTCCGGCACCCCCCACTTGCGCAGGTGCGCCCCGATCCCCATCGGCACGAAGAACGGCGCCGACTGCGAGGCGATCAGCGCGCGGACGGTCGGCAGGTCGAGGTGGTCGTAGTGGTCGTGGGAGATGATCACCGCGTCGAGCCGGGGGAGGTCCTCGAGGGCCATCGGGACGGGGTGCAACCGGTGCGGCCCGACGGTGGGCGAGGGCGACACGCGGTCGCCCCAGACCGGGTCGGCGAGGATCCAATGGCCGTCGATCTCCAACAGCGCGCTGGCGTGGCCCAACCAGGTGGCCGCCAGATCGGCGGCCTCGGTGAGCGGCGGCACCGGTGCCAGCGGGACCACTCCCTGCGGCTTGCCGCGGTCGCCCCTGGTCAGCAGGCTCTTGAACATGCTCGCGGTGGACCCGGGCGCCAGCGTGCTCCCCGGCAGCACGTTGTGGAAAACGCCGTCGTAGTGCGGGGAACCGGTCACTTCCGGCTCGATCCGGCGCCGGGAGGCACCCATCGCCGACGGCAGCCCCCTGGTGGCGCGGCCGAGTTGGACCAGACCGGCCGTGGCAGCGAGGCCGACCACGGTGAGGATCGCCCGGGCGAGCGGAGCGACGGGAGATGTCGGAGAAAGGCCGCGGGGGCGACGAGAGGCAGGCATCTGATCAGTCTTCCAGGCCGGCTGTCGGGCACACTTCTGCCATGCCCGACGAGAGTGGCTGCTGTGCCTGACGAGAGCGGCTGCTGTGCCTGACGAGAGCGCACCCGGCCTTGCCGAACCGGCGCTGGTCGTGCTCGTCGGTCCGTCAGGAGCGGGCAAGTCGACCTGGGCGGCCGCGCACTATGCCCGGGGCGAGATCGTCTCCTCCGATCAGCTGCGCGGCGTGGTCGGGACCGGTCCGCACGACCTCGACGCCTCCGCCGACGCGTTCCGACTTCTGGAGGTGATCCTGCGGTCCCGCCTACGCCGCGGCCTGACGACGGTGGTGGACACCCTCGGCCTGGATGCCGCCCGCCGGCGGGAGTACCTGCAGGTCGCCCGGGTGGCGGGCCTGCGGTGCGCCGTTGTTCTCTTCCGCACCCCGGTCGCCCGGTGCCGTTCCCGGAACGCCGCGCGGGACGTGCCGGTGCCGGCGGCGGTGCTGACCGCGCAGGTCCGGCGGCTCCGTCAGGTGGAGCACGAGATCGCCTACGAAGGCTGGGATCTCGTCGTCACGGTGCAGGAAGACGTGCCGGCGGTTGCGACCGGTGCGGCGGCGAGACCCGACGTCGTGGTCCCGGACGGCGGGCTGGAGTTCATCCTGCAGATCTCCCGGTTCCCGTGGGGCACGGATCCGGCAGGCTGGCTCGCCGGGATGGCGCGGGCGGCCGCAGAGTCAGGTTTCGCCGGGGTGGCCCTGATGGACCACCTGATCCAGATTCCGCAGGTCGGACGGGCGTGGGATCCGATTCCCGAACCGTGGGTCACGTTGGGACTCCTGGCCGGGCTCGACCTGGGTCTGAAGCTGGGGACCCTCGTCTCGCCGGTCACGTTTCGGCCGCCCGGTATCGTCGCGAAGGCGGCCGCCACCCTGGACGTGCTGTCCGGCGGCCGGGCGTTCTGCGGGCTCGGCGCCGGCTGGTGGGATCGCGAGCACGCCGGGTTCGGATTGCCCTTCCCGAACGCGAAGAAGCGGCTCGACGACCTGGAGTCGGCCATCGAGACGATCAGGGCCCTCTGGTCGCCCGGAACCAAAAGCCATGCGGGACAACGGGTTCAACTGCCCGAGACGACGTGCTACCCGCGGCCGATCGGGCGCATCCCGATCATTGTCGGCGGTGGGGGTGAACGTCGCACCCTACGGATCGCGGCGATGCTGGCCGATGCCTGCAACCTCTCGGGCAGCGACGAGGTGCTCGCCCACAAGATCGATGTCCTGCGTCGTCATTGCCGGGATGTCGGGCGGGACAGCGACGAGGTGGCGGTGACGGTCCTGGATCTGCCGATCCTGGGCAGTGACCGGGAGGACGTGCTGCACCGCATCGAACGTCTGCGTGGCCGCCGCGCAGCTGCGACCCTGACCGGACGCGCCGGTACCCCGGACCAGCAGATCGTCCGTTACCGACGGCTGGCCGACCTGGGAGCGCGGACGGTATTCGTCTCACCCGAGGGTCTCACCGGTCCGGACGACGTCCGGCTGTTCGATCCCGTCGTCCGGACTTTCCAGGCGTAGGAGCGAGCGTCAGGTGGCGATGGTCTTGTCGACGTAGCACCACTTCCAGGACTCGCCAGGCTCGATGGAGCGCATGAGGACGTGGCCGGTCTCGGTGAAGTGTCCGCGGGCGTGGCGGTAGGGGGATGAATCGCAGCAGCCGACGTGACCGCACGTCAGGCACATCCGCAGGTGGGCCCAGGTGGCGATACCCTCGTCGTGGCACTCCGCGCACACCGCCGGTGATTCGAAGGTCGGCTCGGGACCCAGATCCTTCACGTGGCCGCAGGCCATGGGCAACTCCTGATCATCGTGCGCGCAGGGTTCAACTTGCGCGGACAGCGAATAATTCGGCAGGCGATGGCGTCTTCACTCCTGGTAGGTAATGCTCGGACGCGCAGCTCGCGGGGGCAACGGCGCCGAAGATCCATCCGAACCCCAAGGACAGGAGACTTTCGAAGATGTCAGGCGCCACGATCTTGATGCTAGTGGTCGGCGCGATCGCTATCGCCGCGGCCGCCCGCCGGTACAACCTCCCCTCACCGCTGGTATTGGTGGTGGCCGGCCTCGCCCTCTCCTTCGTCCCGCAGATCCCGAACATCGAGCTCAACCCCGACCTCGTGCTGTTCGGGGTGCTGCCGCCATTGCTCTTCAACGCCTCCCTCGACAGCTCGTACCTGAACCTCCGCGCCAACGTCAGGGCGGTGGCGCTGCTGTCCGTCGGCCTCGTGCTGTTCACCACCGTCGTCGTCGGCGCGGTCGCGTTCTGGGTGATGGGCCCGAGCCTGGGGTGGCCGCTCGCTCTGGTGCTCGGCGCGGTGGTGTCGCCCCCTGACGCAGTGGCCACGACGGCCATCGCCCGCAATCTCAAACTGCCCCGCAAGAGCCTGACCATCCTCGGCGGTGAGAGCCTGCTCAACGACGCCACCGCGCTGACGGCCTACCGGGTGGCGCTGCTGGCCGCCGTGGGCAGCGGAGTGTCCGTGGTGCACGGTTTCGCGTTGTTCGGGATGGCCGTCGGCGTCGGCGTGGCGGTGGGTCTGATCCTGGGCGCGGCCGCGGCCTGGCTGCTGTGCAAACTGTCCGACTCCCTGGTCGAGGTCGCGATCTTCCTCATCCTGCCGTTCGGCGCCTACGCGCTGGCCGAGCACTTCGAGGGTTCGGGCGTGCTGGCGGTGGTGACTGCCGGCATCCTGATCGGCCGGAAGATGCCGAAGATGCACTACGCCACCCGGCTGCAGGGCGGCTCGGTGACGGCGACCATCGACTTCGTCCTGGAGACGCTCGTCTTCGGGCTGATCGGCCTGCAGCTGCCGTCGATCATCGCCTCGGTCCACGACCGGTCGGCAGCCCAGGTGACCCTGCTGGTGATCGCGGTGACGTTGACCGTCCTGATCGCCCGGATCGTCTGGATGTTCCCGGCGACGTACGGGCCGCGCAAATTCTCCAAACGCATCAGAGAGCGGGATCCTGCCCCGTCCAAAGCCGTCATCGGCGTGCTGGCCTGGGCCGGGATGCGTGGCGTGGTGACGTTGGCTGCGGCCTACGCGCTGCCGCTCACCATGGACAACGGCCAGGAGCTGAAGGGTCGGGACCTGGTGCTGCTCTGTGCCTTCGTGGTGGTGATCGCGACGCTGTTGCTCCAGGGTCTGACGCTGCCGTGGCTGATCCGCCGGATCAACCTGCCCGTCGACGAGGATCAGGCAGACGCCCTGGCCGAGGCGCAGGCCGCGCAGCAGGCCGCGCAGGCCGCGGTCGACCGGCTCGAGGAGATCGCCGAGGCCGAGCTCCCGACCGGGTCAACCATCGTCGACGACCTCCGGACCTCTGCCGAATCGAGGGCCAACGCGGCCTGGGAACGACTGGGTCCGCAGGACGAGAGTCGGTTGGAGACGCCGTCGGAGCTGTACCGGCGGCTGCGCCGCGACATGCTGCACCAGGAGCGGACCGTGTACATCCAGGAGCGCGACAGCGGCCGGATCGACGACGAGGTGCTGCGCCGGGTGCAGCGCGAGCTCGATCTGGAAGAAGCCATGCTGGATCGCTGATCCGGTTCGGAGCCAGCGCAGCGGTCTTCGGAGCCGGCGCAGCGGCGGAGGAGCCGGCCGGTCATCCGAAGCGCAGGGAACCGGACGGGCTCAGAGGTGCTGGAGCAGCTTTGCGGTGTCCGGAGTGACGTCGGGCGTCGGGTGGGTGGCCGGAAGCACGATCTCGAAGCAGGCACCGCCGTGCCAGGGGAGACACCGCAGATCGCCTCCGCCGGCCCGGACGATGGCGCGCGAGATGGGCAGACCCAGGCCTGACCCGGCCCCGCTACGCGCAGTCGACAGCCGGACGAACCGGTCGAAGATCCGCTCGCGGTCGGCCTCGACGATGCCTGGACCTGCATCGATGATCCGGATGGACAAATGGCCGTCGTGGTAGGAACGATCAACCCGGATCCATCCGCCGACGGGCGAGACGGTCGCGGCGTTTTCCAGCAGGTTGCCGAGAGCGCGCTGGAGCTGGTCGGGGTCGAGCGAGACCAGAGCGGGCTGCGCTTCGGACAGGTTGACGTCGAGGTCGGGACGGCGTAGCCGGAGCAGGCAGATCTCCCGCTCGAGCAGGAGAGCCGGGTCAACGGCCTGGTAGAGCCGAGCGGACGGGCCCCCCACGTCCGACGGGGTGTCCAGCCGGGTCATCAACAGCAGGTCGTCGACCAACCTGGCGGCCCGCCTGGCCTGACGGACCACCTGCACCAGCCGTTCCTCGCGCTCGGCCCGCCCGAGGGGGGTTCGCAGCAACTGCTCCGAACCGGCGATGACGCCGGCCAGCGGGGTCCGGAGATCGTGGGAGGCGTCGGCCAGGAACTGCCGCATCCTGTCCTCCGCAATCCGGGCCTGCGATTCGGCCGTTTCCAGAGCGTCGAGCATGTCGTCGAATGCGGCCGCGGTCCGCCCGAGATCGGTGTTCGCCTTCGTCGGCCGGAGTCGCCGGCCGCGGGTGCCGTCACGGATCCGCCGGGCCAGGCCCGACATCCGCTCCAGCGGTCGGAGCGCCGCCCGCACCACGGTGACCAGCAACAATCCAGCGATGACGACGGTCGCGCCGCCGGCCAGCAACTCGATCTGCTGCAATCGCGCCAGCGTGTTGGCGACATCGCTCTCGGTGGTGGACAGCATGAGCTGTCCGTCGGGCAGGGCGACCTGGGCGATCAGCTGTCCGTCGGACTCGCTGAAGACGATCGCCGGTGTCACCGTCGGGACCGGCTTGGCCGGGTGGGGACCGCCACCCCCGCGGCCCGGTCCCGCGGCGGGTGGACCGTTGTCACGGCCGATGTACTCCTGCCGACCGCTGGTGAAGGTACTGAAGACGCCGTTGCCGGCCAGGCGGTCGGCCAGGGTCTGCCCGGTGACCCCCTGCTCCTGGAGGACGGCGGCGTAGCCGGCCTTGTCCTCGAGTCGTTGCTGCAGATCGGAACGGAGCGCGTCGCCGAGCAGCCAGTTCACCACCAGTCCCATCACCGTCAACACCAGCACCAGGAGCAACAACACCCAGACGGTGACCCGCCGACGCAGCGACACCGTCTTCAACGGGCGTTCGGGCGTGGTTTTCTCGACCTGGGCGCTCACGAGGCGCGCATCCGCGGGGTGGACTCGCTCATCCGGTAGCCGACTCCGCGGACGGTGTGGATCAGCCGTTCACCGTTGGCCTCGAGCTTGCGGCGCAACCCGGAGACGTAGGCCTCGACCAGGTTCGGGTCGTAGGCCTCGTACCCCCAGACCTGGGTGAGGATCTGGGTCTTGGACAGCACCCGCCCCCGATTGCGGGCCAGGTAGGTGAGCAGCCTGAGCTCGGTGGCCGTGACGGCGATGGGCCGGCCGGCGCGGATGACCTCGCCCGCGTCCTCGTCGACCAGGAGATCGGCGACCTGCAGCCTCCCGGACCTCAGCTTGCCGCTCCGCCTCAGCACCGCCCGCGTCCGGGCCAGGAGCTCGGCCATCACAAACGGTTTGACGATGTAGTCGTCGGCGCCGGCGTCGAATCCGGCGAGCCGGTCGGCCACCGCGTCACGGGCCGTGAGGAACAGTACGGAGGTCTGGGTGTGGTCGCGGAGGTGGCGGGCCAGGGTCAGGCCGGAGGATCCGGGAAGCATCACGTCGAGGACGGCGACGTCCGGCCGGAAGTTCTCGACCACCGCCGCGAAGCCGCTGCCATCGGACGCGCTCCGGACCTGGTAACCGGCATCGACCAGACCTTCCTCGATACAGGTGCGGAGCACCTGGTCGTCCTCGACCACCAGCACGCGTGCAGCATCGGAATCCATGGCATGAGCCTGCCCTTCCCAGCTGAGGGATTCCTGAGGGAAAGACGCAAATCCTGGCCGATTCAGCGGGCGTTCAGGCTCGCCGCACAGAGTCGGGTCATCCGGCGGGAATGCCCCGCCCGGTTTCAGGAAAGCGAGTTCGGCACATGAGCGACAACAACTGGCGAGACCGCCCGGACCCGGCCCCGGGCAGCACCGCCCCGGCCGCGGGCAGCACCGCCCCGGCCGCGGGCAGCACCGCCCCGGCCGCGGGCAGCACCGCCCCGGGTGGCGGGCCGGATCGGCCCCGCAACCGACTCCGGATGGCAACCATCGGGGGGATCGCGGCCATCGCGATCATCGGCGGCGGAGTGGGTGCGGTGGCCTACGCCTCTGCACCGAACGCAGCATCCCCGGTCGCTTCGCTCGCCCCGGTATCGACGACCACCTTGGCCCTGCCCACCAGCGGTGGAGCAGCGCCGTCGACCAGTCCGTCGGCTCCGGCCGCTGCCGGTGGTACCGCCGCGGCCCCGACCCCGCCGACCCGGAAGCCACACCTGGCCGGCACGGTCACCTCGGTCAGCGGGTCGACGGTGTTGATCAAGGACCGTGAGGGCTTCACTCGGATGATTCTGCTGAGCAGTTCGACCAGGTACACCGACAGCCTGTCCGCCACGGCGATCAAGGCCGGCACCAAGATCCACGCCGAGGGCACCGTCGATGCGAACGGCACCTCGCTCGACGCCGCCGCCGTCGGGCTCGACAAGGGCCCGATGGGCAGCCCTGGCGGTTCGAAGGGCGGACCCGGTGGACATGGCGGCCCTGGCCGCGGACCGGGCGGCGATCGGCCGGTACCGCCGGTTGACGGCACCGCCCCGGCGGCTCCCGGTCCGGGCACGGCGCCCACGTCCGGGGCGGCGACGCCCAGCGGCACCGTTGCTCCGCCGACGGCGACCACCACCGAGTAGTCGCCGGCAGGTAGTCGCCGCCAGGTAGTCGTCGGCCGGCAGTCACCCGCAAGTAGTCACCGGCGCAGCCGCGCCACGTGCTCGATACCGAAGGTCTGGGTCGTTCGTAGTCGAACGACCCAGACCTTCGGTATGTGCGGAGCGGCTTCGATGAAGAACATCAGCGCCTGCAAGGACAGGTCGAGCGGTCCCGTCAGGTCAGGAAGTAGCCTGCGACGTCCGCGAAGAGGTCGATGGTCCCACCGGACTGGTTGAGCAGGATGATGCGGCCGTCCTTGCCGATCGGCACGACGACCTGGTTCGCGATGGTCTGCTGCGGCACGAAGTTGACGTTCGACGCCACCGGAGCCGACCGGTCCGACGGAAAGACCGTCAGGTAACCGCCCGCCGCCGGGCCGGTGACGGTGACGGTGAGGACGACCGCGGACGCCCCTGTTGGAACCCCGGCCCTCCCGCGTACCAGGAGCGAGATCGCCTTCAGAGCGGGAACTTTCCCGACAGAGCCAAGGTTCTTCCTGGTGTCGAGGATCCGGGTCGGGGTGGTGAGTGGGCTGAAGGCGCCAGAGGCGGCGCGTGCGCCGGATCGGTAGTAGCCCGCGACGTCGGCCAGCAGCTTGACGCTGCCGGCAGATCCGTTGAACAGCGCGATCTTTCCCGCCCCCGACCCAGAGGGCAGCACCGGAACCGTCGCCAGGTTCGGCACGATCTGCTTCGGCAGGAAGTTGAGGTTGGAGGCGTTCGGCCGCTGCGCCCCAGCCGGGTAGGCCGTCAGGAAACCCTGCTTGGCCGGGGCGACGGCGGTGACGTTGAGGACGGCGGCGTCGAAACCACTGGTCGGGATGCCCGGGCGTCCCGCCAGCGTGATGGTCGTGGTCGAGGATGCCGTTGCACCGCTGTTCAGCACACGCTGCGGTCCGACCGGCACGAATGCCCCTGGTACGGAGTCGGTTCCACTCAAGTAGTACCCGGCTACGTCGGCGAGGAACTGTGCGCCGCCTGCCGAACCGTTGAACAGCCTGACCTTGCCGCCGACGCCCACCGGGACGGACACGAGGTTCGCCACCGTCTGGCGTGCGACGAAGTTGAGGTTGGAGACGTCCGGACGGGTGCTGCCCGCCGGGGTCGGGTAGACGCCGACGAATCCGGCCGAGGTCGGTGCGGTGACGGTGACGTTCACGACGACGGTCGACACACCGGTGGTCGGCACACCCCCGCGACCGGTGACCTGCAGATCGACGAAGCGGGAGGCACCGACCGGACCGGAACCACCGAGGCCGCTGCGGGTGTCGAGTAGGCGCGCCGGGGTGAGCGGGTTGAAGGTGCCGGCGGACGTCGTCTTGGCCGGCGTCACCGGGAATGCTGCGCCGACCAGCTGCGCACCGTTCCGGTCGATCCCGGCGATGTCGTCGTCGATCCTGGTCCCGCACAGCGACTTGTCGAAGGCAGGCGGAGGCTGCTGCTGAAGGACATATCCGCGGGCCGCGACGGGTACGCCCGATGTCGATGCCGACTTCCAGTAGACGCTGACGTACGGGACTGTGTTGAGATCAGCCGCTTCCAGTCCGGAGTCTGCGCCGACGTAGATGCCCGCCAGATATCCGGAGCGCTTCACCTCGGCTGCCCAGTTCTTCACCCACGCCACGACCGTCGAACGCTGAGCGGTTCCGGTCGCCTCAAGATCCAGAAAGATCTGGGCGCCCTTGGGATATCCGACGGTGTTCGCGGCCGTGACGGCGTCCGTGCCTCGGCTGGTGCCATTGGCCGCAGTCGTCCAGAACGTGTCGTTGGTCCGGTAACCCTGGAAAAGCACGACCTTCATACCGGCCGTCGCCGCTGCGTTGTACTCCCGATAGGAGCCCGCGGACGTCAGGGCGTTGGTGTTGATGACGTCGTAGGAGTAGCCGTAGGTCTGGCTCAGGCAGTCGATCTGGGCCTGGGTTTCGACGTTCAGGCTGTCGAATCCGAGCAGTCCCGGGGTGATCTTGCCGAGCACACCGACCGGGGTGGCGGCGGAAGCCGACGCGACCGGGAGGGCGACCAGCGCTCCGGCCGTGAGTGCTGAAATCAGGAGACCGCGGAACTGGGCGCGGAGGCGCATAGCGGGAACGACCTTCGAAAATAGGGATCATCGGGCGAGGATGTTGGCCTGACCGGCCCTGACCGCCGTTCATGTAACCACAGCGGAGAAGAACGAGGGTGCGTCGTCCAAACATGACTAACCGGTTAGCTTGACGCGCCCATCGACCCGGTCGACTGTCTAACCAGATAGTCAGTAACTGCTTCGAAGGGTCGAGGTGATCGCGGCGGCGATCGAGAAGGCGTCGACTGCGAAGCGTCCGCGGATCCGCTACGCCGTCGGTGGTGGCGCCAAGCCGATCCTGTTCGCCCGGCGCATGCTGACCGACCGCTCGTACGACAGACTGACGCAGGCAATCTTCGGCGCTTGAGCGCACACACCAGGCGGTGAGCAAGAGATGACGGCACCCAAGCGGGACGCGGCGGCGACCCGCGCCCGGATCCTGGCTGCCGCCACCGCCGAGTTCGCCACGCACGGGATCGCGGGCGCCCGGGTCGACCGCATCGCTGTCGCTGCGCAGGCCAACAAGAACATGATCTACATCTACTTCGGGAGCAAGGAACAGCTCTTCGACGGTGTGCTGGCCGAGGCCATCGAGCAGCTGCTGGAGACGGTGCCGATGGACGCGACCGATCTTCCGGGTTACGCCGGTGCGCTCTACGACCACATGGTGCGCCACCCGGATCTCAGCCGGCTCGCGCGCTGGTTCGGCCTGGAGAAGCCCGGCGGATTCCTCGAGCTGGAGGAGGCGATGACCAACACGTTGGCCAAGATCAATCGGATCGCGGCTGCTCAGGCCGATGGGCTGGTGACCAACGAGCTTGCCCCCGACCAGATCGTGGCGTTGGTCGTCGGCATCACGGCCACCTGGTCGGCGGGGTCACCCGAACTCGCCGACGTCGAGGTCTCGGCGGAGCTGATCGAGTCACGTCGAGCGGCGGTGGTCCTGGTGGTGGCCCGGATGGTCGCGCCGTAGCCGGGCTGGGTGGCAGGTCGATGCCGGCCGTCGGGTGGAGGTGACGGGGTGTGGACGTCGGTCGTCGGGCGGAACGGGCATGGTCAGCCGCGGTAGGCGGCTTCCAGGGCCGGGACGTCGATCTTCTGCATCTGCATCATGGCCTGCAGGACGCGCCCGGCCTTCTCGCGATCCGGATCCCCGAGTAGCCGCCCCAGTGCCGTCGGAACGACCTGCCAGGCCACCCCGAATCTGTCCTTGAGCCACCCGCATCGACTTTCCTGGCCGCCGTCGGCGGTGAGTGCGGACCAGAGATCGTCGACCTCCTGCTGGGTCTCGACCGGGATGAAGAACGAGATGGCCTCGGTGAACGGGAACTGCGGCCCACCGTTGAGTGCCATGAACCGGGCGCCCGCCATCTGGAACGTCGCGGTCAGCACCGCATTTTCCGGGCCGCTCCGCGACACGTCGATCGCCTCGAAGTCCGGGAAGACGCCGGCGTAGAAAGCCATTGCCTCTTCGGCGTTGTCGTCGAACCACAGGCACGGCGTGATCTGCACGGGTTTGCTCTTCTCGGGGCGGCTTGGGATCAAACGGGGTGCCGGTCACGTTACTGCGACCCCCCGGTGCCTGCCCTGTTCGCACTGTGACGGATGTCCGCCGGATGGTGGGGAACAACGAGTACCGGAGATTGTTGACACGTCATATACTGCAATCAGAAATCTTCTGGAGGCTCTCATGACACAGCAACTCGAACTCGGCCTTGACACCTTCGGTGACGTGACGGTGGACGCGAACGGCAAGCCCGTCCCGCAGCCTCAGGTCATCCGCAACCTGGTGGAACAGGCTGTCCTCGCCGACCAGGTCGGCCTGGACTTCATCGGTATCGGCGAGCATCACCGTGCCGACTTCGCCGTCACTGCACCGGATGTCGTGCTCTCGGCGATTGCCGGGCGCACCGCGAACATCCACCTGGGCTCGGCCGTCACGGTGCTCAGTTCCGACGACCCGGTCCGGGTGTTCCAGCGCTTCGCCACCCTCGACGCCGTGTCGAACGGCCGCGCCGAGGTGATCCTGGGCCGGGGGTCGTTCACCGAGTCGTTCCCGCTCTTCGGTGAGGAGCTGTCGGACTACGACAGGCTGTTCGAGGAGAAGGTCGAGCTGTTCGCCGCTCTCCGCAGCGAGGGCCCGGTGACCTGGTCCGGAACCACCCGGTCCGGGTTGGACAACCAGTCCGTGTTCCCGCACACCGATTCCGGCGCGCTGAAGACCTGGCTCGGGGTCGGCGGCAGTCCGGAGTCCGTGGTCAGGGCGGCCCGGTACGGTTTCGGCCTCTTGTTGGCGATCATCGGCGGCGAGCCGGCACGGTTCGCTCCCTACTCGGACCTGTTCCACCGTGCGCTCGACCAGTTCGGCACCGGTCCGGCGCCGATCGGCGTGCACTCGCCCGGCCACGTGTCCGATACCGACGAGCAGGCCAAGGAAGAGATCTGGGAGCACCACCGCGACATGATGTCGCGCATCGGTCGCGAGCGCGGCTGGCCGGCGCTGACCCGCGACCGCTTCGAGGCGGATGTGGTCCAGGGCTCGCTGTACGTGGGCTCACCGGAGACGGTCGCCACGAAGATCGCCTCGACCGTCAAGGCGATCGGCGCCGACCGGTTCGACCTGAAGTACAGCAACGGCACCCTGCCCCACGAGCAGATGATGCGCTCGATCGAGCTCTATGGCACCAAGGTCGCCCCGATGGTGCGGGACATGCTCGCCTGACGCCGCGGCTGACGGTCCTGGCAAAGCACCTGGCAGCGGTTGCCGGAAGAAGTGAGCCGGGCTAACGTCTTTGGCCGGGGACGGCTCACGTCTTCGGCCAGGGACAAGGAGACTTTCGTGACCGATTCACGCCACTTGATCAACCGTCGTACGGCCCTGATCGCCGGGACCGCCGCCGTGATGGGCGGCCTCGGCTTCGCCGGGACGGCGCAGGCGGGTGAACCCGGAGATGGTGGGCAGTCCAGACACCCGAAACTCTCGCCCGCGCAACAGGCCGGCCAGCGGGTGATCTTCTCCTACCCGGGCCTGACCCCACCGGCGACCCTGCTGCAGCAGATCAGCGCCGGGCTCGTCGGCGGCGTGATCTTCTTCGGCGAGAACATCACGAGCCTGCCGCAGATCACCGCCGTCGTCGACCAGCTCCGCTCGGCGCGGGCGCAGAGTCCGCTGAAATCATCGCTGCTGCTGATGACCGATCAGGAAGGCGGAGTGGTCCGCCGCCTGAAGGGCCAGGCGCCCGTGCTGTCCGAGAAGGCCATCGGGGCGTCGGCCGATCCCGTCGGGGAGGCGACCGCCGCCGGCACCGGCGCCGGCCAGATCCTCAGCCAGGTCGGGATGAACCTCAACCTCGCGCCGGTGCTCGACGTGTACCGGCAGGAGGGCAACTTCGACGACGAATTCGGGCGGTCGTACAGCTCGGATCCGGCGGTGGCGGCATCGCTGGGCGCCGCCTTCGTCAGAAGCCAGCAGAAGGTCGGCGTGGCCGCGACCGCCAAGCACTTCCCCGGACTCGGCCTCGCGACGAAGGAGCAGAACACCGATCTCGTCCCGGTGACCCTGGACGCGACGCTCTCGCAGTTGCGATCGGTGGACGAGCCACCCTTCGCCTCGGCCATCGCCGCCGGCGTCGATCTCGTGATGGCCTCCTGGGCGATCTATCCGGCCCTCGACCACCGGCTGCCGGCGGGGCTGTCGCGAGCCGTGATCGAAGGAGAGTTGCGTCGCCGCCTGCGTTTCCGGGGCGTCACCATCACGGATGCCCTGGAGGCTGGGTCGCTGACGGCTTTCGGATCTCCGGCGGAACTGGCCGTCAAGGCGGCCGAGGCCGGGATGGATCTGCTGCTGTGTTCGGCGCGCGACGTCGACCAGGGCACGAGCACGGTGGCCGCTCTGGCCACCGCGCTCCGCACCCGTCGATGCCACCCGGGTCAGTTCGAGCAGGCTCTCGCCCGGGTGCTCGACCTCCAGAGACGACTTGCCTGACGTCGACAACCAGCGCGGCCGCTGTCGTCGACGATTCGCCGAGCTTGTCGGCGTCCAGGTCAGCGCAGGCGGGTGATGTAGTACTTCGCCGTGGCCGGCGACGCCGTGCCGAACCGGGCATTGACGGCGAACAATGCACCGACCGAGTACGTCGCGGTCGACGGGACGTCAAGGGACGGATCGGTCAGCAGCTTCTGCCACTTGGCCGTCCAGCCCGATCGCGTGTGCTGGAGCGTCAGCTGAGCCACTGAAGTCTGAGTGGTTCCGCGGACGACGAACAGGGTCGATCCGCGGCGCTCCAGTCCGTCGCCGCCGGTGATGGCCGGGCCGCCGGTCACCGGAATCTGCACGGCCTTGCCGGTGCGCAGGTCCACCGACCACAACCCACCGGCCGTGCTGTGATCCAGCACGACGTGGGTGCGGTCGAGCTGACGGATGCCGTTGGCGCTCAGGCCACCGGCCTGGGTTCCCGGCCAGGCACCGCCGAGCGTCAGGAAGGTCGGAGCCTTTCCGGTCGGCTTGCCGAACAGGGTCAGCGGGATCCTGGTCAGTCGCTCGACGCGGGAGTCGGTGACCCAGACGGCGGTCGGCGTGATGATCAGGTCGTTGAGGAACCCGCCGCCGGCGACCACGGTGTCGGAGGCGATGCGGCCGGAGCGGGAGTCGACGGCCCAGACGTGGGCAACGGTCCCGACATTGCCGACGGCCCAGACCAACCCGGTCCGGAAGTCGTATTCGAGGCCACGCAGCTGACGCCCGGTCGCGCCGGTGAGCAGCACCTTCGACTCGCCGCCCCGGACCAGGCTGCCGGTGACGATGCGGCCGTCGTTGAGCGATCCGACGTAGTACGTCGACCCCGAGGACGTGATGCCCTCGGGTTGGATGCCGTCGGGGAGGGCGATGGTGGTGGGCGCGTGGTCATTGCCGTAGCTGGATGCCGGGCTCGAGGCGGAGCTTGCTGCATCGAGCGCTGGGCCGGTCGCAACGGCTGCGGAGGCCGGGGCCGCGAGGGTCACCGAGGCGAACGCAGCGGCGACCAGGGCCAGGACGGGGAGACTTCGTCGGATGGACATTCCACAGGGTATGCAGACCCAGCGGGAATCGGCCTATGCAATGTGTCCGTAAAGCTGATTGACCCGTTTGCGCGTCAATCGGTATCGGCTGCTGCCTCGACCACCGGACCGAGCGCCACCACCGAATCCAGGCTGTCCACCTCGTCGATGCTCTTGTCGTCGCGGTAGCGCAGCACGCGGGCGAAGCGCAGGGCCACCCCGCCGGGATAGCGCGTCGACCGCTGCACTCCGTCGATGGCGATCTCGGCGATCAGCGGTGGGTCGACGAAGACGGTCGACTTCGTCCGGCGGACCTCGCGCGCCAGGAACTGCTCCGTCTGCCAGGTGAGCGTCTTGTCGGTCAGCCCCTTGAAGGTCTTGCCCAGCATCACCAGGTCACCGGTGACCGGGTTGCGCGCCGCCAGGTGCAGGTTCGACAGCCAGCCCTCGCGGCGGCCGTAGCCCCATTCCGCTCCGATGACGGCCAGGTCGAACGTGTGCCGTGGTTTGAGCTTGATCCAGCCCGCGTCACGGCGTCCGGCCGCGTAGGCCGCAGCCGGATTCTTGACCACGACACCCTCGAAGCCGTCGCCGACCACCGTCGTGAAGAACTCCGTCACCTCCTCCTCGGTCTCGGCCTGGATGCGCGGGACGAGCATCGACGGCGGCAGCACCTCCGTCATGACGGCGGCCCGCACCGACAGCGGCTCGTCCAGCAGGTCTCGTCCGTCCACGTGCAGCAGGTCGAAGACGTACAGCGACAGTGGGGTCTTCGTCCGCCCGGCAGCCACGTCCAGGCTGCTGCCGGTACGGGAGGCGATGTCCTGGAAGGGGAGTGGCCGCCCGGAAGCGCCGATGCCGACCACCTCGCCGTCCAGGACGAGGTCGTGCCAGGGCAGCGCGGAGACCGCCTCCACCACCTCCGGCAGGCGGTCGGTGATGTCGTCCAGGCTCCGGGTGTAGAGCCGGACGGTGCCGCCGGTGCGGTGCACCTGCACCCGGATCCCGTCGAGTTTGGCATCGACCAGGGCGGGTAGGCCGGACTTCGCCGCCGCGGCTTCCGGATGGGGGGCGCTCGCGGCGAGCATCGGTCGGACCGGGATCCCGACCCGTAGCCCGACGGCTTCGAGGGCCGAGATCCCCTGCTGCGCCAGGAGTACAGCCGCGGTGGCTGTCGACCCGAGCAACATGGCCGCGCGTTGGACGACGGCGAGCGGAGCCTCGAACGCGGCCGCGAGGCCGTCCTGTACCAGTGAATCCAGCGCACCCTGGCGCAGGTCCTCGAACACCAGCCCGCGCAGGAACACCTGCTCGGCGGCAGTGGCCCGGGCGAAGAGTGCCTCCACCCCGGCCGTGCGCAGTGCCGCGGACCCCGAGCCGCCCATCGCCGCGATCGTCTCGAAGGTGTTGTCCACGTCCTGCACGGTCAGGGTCGGCTCATCCGCCGGAGCCGGCAGGGTCGAGAGCGACGCCCAGCCGACGCCCGTCCGGCGCTGCCGCAACGTGCCGGACAGGAACGTCACGACCAGTTCGATCGAGTCCGCCGGTTCTGACGGGTCCGCGCTCTGCCGGATGCACTCGGCCAGGAACTTGCGCTTGGCCAGCCGTGAGCGGGTGGCGGCGACGTCCGCCGAGGTGGTGACGAGCCGGAAGAGCAGCATGGATCCATACTGCCTGTTGGTGCTGCTGGGTGAGAGTGGCTCCGGACTTGGCCAACGACGTCGGCCGCACACCAAGGCGGTCAGCGCATCTGGAGGGGTTGGGCGGTGGATTCGAGGATCGAGAGCCAGAGGTCTCCGTCCGGGGCGACCTGGTTGCGCATCGAGACCGCGAGCGCGATCGGCACAGGGATGAATCGGTTGTGGCGGCGTCCGACCACCACGTCGCTCCGTCCGGCCATGGCCGCGTGCACCGCGGCCTGGGCGAGCCGGACGCAGTAGACCGAGTCGGAGGCCTGGGCCGGCACCGACCGGATGGTGTAGCCCGGGTCGATGTACTCGAATGTCAGCGGAGTCCCGGCTGCCTTGAAGTCAGCGGTGATCAGGTCCTCGAGGAACACCCCGATGTCGGCCACCGTGCTGTTGCCGGAGGCATTGGAACCGCTGGCGCTCAACAGTTCCTGGCCGGCACCCTCCGCAACCACGACCACCGCGCTGCCCTTCTCGGCGACCCGCCGGCGCAGACTGGCCGGCAGTCCGCCGTCGCCATCGAGGGTGAACGGCACCTCGGGGATCAGCACGAAATCGGCGTCGTGGTTCGCCAGTGCCGCATAGCAGGCGATGAAACCGGAATGACGGCCCATCACCCGCACCAGCCCGACCCCCCGGCTCGCGCAGCAGGCTGACCGTGTCGTCGAACAGCACCCGGTCGTCCTCGTCGACGCAGTGCACGTTCGTGCGCCGCCCCGCCACGTACTTGGCCAACGGCGAGTCGTACCGGCAGGGCCCCGATCCGGGACACCAGGAGATCGTCGGCCCCCCACGCGACTCGGTGTTCCCATGGCTCCCAGCGTGGGCGTCCGGTGTGTCGTCGGTGTGACCGGGACAAGAAACTTCCGCAGTGCGACACTGCACCCATGACCAGCCAGACGTACGAAACACGCACCTCGGCCGTCGAGCTGAACGGCATCAACGTCATCGCCGACGACGAGCGCAAGGGCGAACCCCGTGACCTGTTCTGGCCGTGGTTCGGGGCGAACGTGTCGGTGCTCGGGCTGAGCTATGGGGCCTTCGTGCTCGGCTTCGGGGTGTCGTTCTGGCAGGGCCTGATCGCCGGTGTCATCGGCGTTGCGCTCTCCTTCCTGCTCTGCGGGTTCGTGGCGATCGCCGGCAAGCGCGGTTCTGCCCCGACGATGGTGCTGTCCCGCGCGGCCTTCGGGGTGCGCGGCAACAAGGTCCCCTCGCTGATCTCGTGGGTGCTGACCGTCGGGTGGGAGACGGTGCTGGTCGTACTCGCGACCCTCGCCACCGCAACGGTTTTCGAGCGGCTGGGCTGGGGTGGCGGGGTACTGGTCAAGGTCATCGCGATGATCGTGGTGACGGCCCTGACCATCCTCGGCGGGGTGGCCGGGTTCGACGTCATCATGAAGATGCAGAAGTGGATCACCATCATCACCGGGGTGTTCACCATCGTCTACATGGTGCTGGTGGCCAAGCACATCAACTTCTCGGTGGTGACGTCCGCGCCGGCCGCCTCGGCCACCGCTGTCATCGGGGCTTTCGTTCTGGTGGCGACCGCCTTCGGGCTGGGCTGGGTGAATGCGGCCGCCGACTACTCCCGCTACCTGCCGAGGGCGGTGTCCAGCAAGGGCGTGGTCTGGTGGACCACCTTCGGTGGCGCACTCGCCCCGGTGATCCTGGTGATCTTCGGGCTGCTGCTGGCCGGGTCGTCGCAGGATCTGAGCGGCAAGATCGGGACCGACCCGATCGGGGCCCTGGCCGAGCTGTTGCCCACCTGGTTCCTGATCCCGTTCGTGATCGTGGCCGTCCTTGGGCTGGTCGGCGGTGCGGTGCTGGACATCTATTCGTCCGGTCTGGCGCTGCTCAGCCTCGGGCTGAAGGTCCAGCGATATGTCGCCGCCCTGATCGACGGCACGATCATGCTCGCCGGGTCGATCGCTGTGGTCTTCTTCGCGAAGAACTTCGTCAATCAGTTCCAGGGTTTCCTGATCACCCTCGGGGTGCCGGTCGCGGCGTGGGCGGGCGTGATGCTCGCCGACATCCTGCTGCGTCGTCAGGACTACGCCGAGCCCGAACTGTTCGAGCCTCGCGGCCGGTACGGCGATGTGCAATGGGTGCCGCTGTCGCTCGTCGTCGTCGGGACCGCGCTGGGCTGGGGGCTGGTCACCAACACCCTTGCCGGCTGGCTGACCTGGCAGGGCTACCTGCTCGAACCGTTCAACCTCGGCAACCGGACCGGCGCGTGGGCGTTCGCGAACATCGGCGTGCTGGTCGCGCTGTTGGTCGGCTTCCTCGGCACGCTGATCTTCTCGCCGTGGCGGGTTCGCCGGCAGGAGGGCACTCCGATGCTCCGCTACGCCGACCCGTACGACTGACCTACGGCGCTGAGATCGACGCAGCGGCACGGAACCGAGGACGCCGGGTAGATCGGACCGCCGCATTCCGGGGGTGCCCGGCTGCGTCATCGCGCTACTGGCCAGTACGTGCGGATGAGTCCCCCGACTATGGGGGACTCATCCGCACGCTCTTGACGATCGCGGACCACCGCGTCGACCAACCCTGGGAATCCGGCGCCTCTAGTAGGCCGGCCCGAGGCGCAGGAACTCGGCGAACGTCTGCATCCCATCGCCGTGGTCCGGGGTCAGCTGGTGGCCGGCGCGCAGGGCGCCGGCGAGGCGTCCGGGCATCGGTACCGGGAGCACCGTCTTCCGGTGACCCGTCGAGGCCAGATACAGCCGGGCCAGCTCGTGCATCGACCTGATCTCCGGCCCACCCAGCTCTGGCACCCGTCCGGCGGGCGCGCCGGCGGCCAGTTCGGAGAGCCGGGTCGCCACCTCCTCGACGGCCACGCTCTGGCAGTTCACCCGGCGGGGGACGACCCCGATCGGCAACTTGCACATGCCCTTGACCAGCGTCAACGCGAGATCGTGGAACTGCGTGGCGCGCAGGATCGTCCAGCCGACGCCCGACGCGATCAGCGCCCGCTCGGCCGTCAGCTTCGCGCGGTAGTAACTCGTGGGGAGGTGGTCGATCCCGACGATGGAGATGTAGACCAGGTGGCGAAGACCCGCGCGCTTGCCCGAGGAGAGCAACCCGGCCATGGTCTCGGCCTCGCCGCGGGCCGAACCGGACGCGCAGTGGACAACCACATCGACACCGGCAAGCGCGTCGTCGAGACCGGATCGGGAGCGGTAGTCGACGGTGCTCCACCCCGGCTCGGACTCGAGTCGCCCGGCCGGACGCGGGCTGCGACTGGCCACCCTCGCGGTGTGGCCGGCGGCCTGCAACGCCGACACCACATGACGCCCGAGGTTGCCCGTCCCGCCGGTCACCAGCACGGTGCTCACGCGCCGCTCCCGCTCATGAGCAGATCCCCGGTCTCAGTAGTTTTCAGCGCTTCCAGCAGATCCCGGCCGCCGTCAGTAGAGGGTGTAGCCACCGTCGATGACCAGCACCGATCCCGTCATGAAGGCGGACGCGTCGGAGGCGAGGAAGACCACGCTCGGCGCGATCTCCTCCGGCAGGGCGGCGCGCTGCTGCGGCGCGTCCTCGATCCAGTGCCGGCGGAACTCCGGCCGGTCGACCGGCGCCATCTCGGTCCGGACGTAGCCGGGGGCGACGGCGTTGACCCTGATGCCGAGCGGTGCCCACTCAGCAGCCAGTGATTTCGTCAGCTGGTGGACGGCCGCCTTGGAGGCGTTGTACGCCGGCTGCCACTGCGGACGGTTGACGATCTGGGCGGAGATCGAGCCGATGTTGACGATCACGCCCTTCTTCGCTGCCGCCATCCGCCTGCCGAAGACCTGGCTGCCGTTCCAGACGCCGGTGACGTTGACGTTCATCACCTCGGCGAACTCGTCGTCGGTGACCTCGAAGGCCGGCCGGTGGATGCAGGCGCCGGCGTTGTTGATCAGGATGCCGACCGGACCGAGCTGCGCCTCGATGGCGTCGGCAGCGGCTTCCAGGCTGGCCTTGTCGACGACGTCGGCGGTGAAGGCCGCCGCCTGGATCCCGTCGAGGACGAGCTCGGCCACGGTGTCCGCGTTGCGCGCCGCGTTGCGGCCGAGAACGGCAACCTTGGCCCCGGCCTCACCCAGACCACGCGCGAAAGCCCGGCCGAGGCCCTGGTTCCCGCCGGTCACGACGGCGACCCTGTCGGTCAGATCAAAGGTGTCGAGGATGGGCATCAGCCGACACCACCCGGGCGGACGATGACCTTCATGGTGTCGGGGTTGCCGTCCTGGGTGAGGGCCGCCTCGACGTCCTCCAGCCCGAAGTGGCCCGTCACCATCCCGTCCAGATCGATGACGCCGGACGCGGCGAGCGCGATGGCGGTCGGGTAGACGTTCGCGTAACGGAAGGTGCCGGTGATGGTCAGCTCGCGACCTTGGATGAGGCCGACGGGCAGGGAGATCTCGTCGGCGCCCATGCCGACCAGAGCGACGTGGCCGGCAGGCCGCACGGCGCGGATGCCCTGCTTCACGGCGATCTCGGCGCCCGAGCAGTCGATGAAGGCGTCGACCTCGATGCCGAGGTCCGCGGCGTTCTCGGTGCGGGCGTCGAGTACGCGGGTGGCGCCGAACCTGGTCGCGGATTCCAACCGCTTCGGAGAGATGTCGGAGACGATGATCTCGCTGGCCCCGAGCGCCTTGGCGACCTGGACGTTCATCACGCCGATCGGGCCGGCGCCCGCGATCAGCACGCGGCTACCCGCGCCGACCTGGACTTTCTCGCACGCCCAGACTCCGACCGAGAGTGGTTCGATGAGTCCGGCGGCGTCCTCGCTCATCGAGTCCGGCACCGGATGGGCGAAGTCGGCGGCCAGCACCACGTACTCCGCGAACGCGCCGTCGATCGGCGGGGTGGCGAAGAACCGGACGTCCGGGCAGAGGTTGTAGCGGCCGGCCTTGCACTCTCGGCAGACCCGGCACGGCACGCCCGGCTCCATCGCGACGGCCTGGCCGATCCGGCCGGCATCGATACCGTCACCGACCGCGACGATGTGCCCGCCGGCCTCGTGGCCCAGGATCATCGGTTCGCGGACCACGTAGTCGGCGATCCGGCCGTGGCGGAAGTAGTGGATGTCGGAACCGCAGATGCCGACCGAGCCGACCTTGATGAGGACCTCGCCGGCGGCCGGGCGGGGGACCGCCCGGGTCTCCACGGCCACGTCGCCGATCCCGCGCAGCACGCTCACCTGCATCTGGGTGGGTAGCTCGGGTGGGGTGGTGCTCGTCATGCGCGCTCCTCCAGCTTCCTGTGCACGGCATCGTCCTGTGCACACGGCACGTTCCCATACGTCGGGGTCCCGGGCGAAGGCCGGGGTCCGTCGCTCAGGCAGCTGCCGCCGACCCGACGCGTCGGCTGCTGTCGTTGGCCGTCAGGATCAGCTTCACCAGGCCCGCGCCGACGGCCGCGCCGACGGTGTTGAACGCGACATCGGACACCGAGCTGACCCGGCCGACGGCGATCACGTACTGCACCGTCTCGATGGCGATGGAGACCAGCCCGCTGATGACGACGGCCATCCACGGCCGGACCTTCTCGAACGCGATGGGCAGCAGGAAACCGAGCCAGACCAGGAGCAGCAGGTTGCCGACCATCTGCGTGAACATGATGCGGTTGGTCAGCGACGAGCGCAGGGTGCTGAGCAGCTGCAGATCCAGGAAGCGGGCGTGGGTCGTCCTGGTCACGGGACTGAAGAGCATCGCGCCGGCGATGAGCGAGATCACCGCGATCAACGAACGGGCGCCCGTGCGGAGATTGAGAGCCAAGGCCTGCGAGCGCATCCGGATTGCGGTGGAGACCACCACCAGCAGCACCGGCAGGGCGATCCAGGTCAGCTCGGTCCCGAAGAGTCGCCAGAGTTCACGCATGTTGCCAGGACGTCCGGGCCGCGGGGTCGTTGCGCGGGGCCGCAGTACCGGGGCGGACGCGGATTTCGTGCGCTGTCCGATTCGTACAAGACAGGGCGTCGCGGGCGGAGCTACCTTCCCGGCATGGAACTCACTCTTGACGTCATCGGGCTGGTCGTCTCCGACATGCCGGCCAGCCTCGCCTTCTACCGTCGTCTCGGGCTCGCTCTGCCCGCCGAAGCGGATCAGCAGCCGCACGTCGAGCACACCCTGCCCGGAGGGATCCGGTTGTGCTGGGATACGGAGGAGGTGATGGGTTCGTTCGACCCGTCCTTCGCGAAGGTCCCGGCCGGCCGGGCCTCACTCGGCTTCCTGGCCGGCTCACCGGCCGTGGTCGATTCGACCTTCGCCGACATGGTGTCCGCCGGTTACAAGGGTCACCTTTCGCCGTGGGATGCGGTGTGGGGTCAGCGTTATGCAGTGTTGCACGACCCGGACGGCACCACTGTCGACCTGTTCTGCCCGCTGCCGAGCTGATCCTGCCGGGGCGATCCTGCCGGCCGATCGGTCGGAGAAGCCGGGCCGATCCTGCCGGGCTGATCGGTCAGAGCAGCCGGCTCATCGGTACGCCGGCCAAGGCCTTCACGTCCCGGGCGAGGTGCGCCTGGTCGGTGTAGCCGCAGTCGGCGGCCACCTGGGCCGGGCGCGGTCCGGACCGGGCCGCTGTCAGTGCCCGCTGGAAGCGCAGGATCCGGCGCAGCACGCTGGGCGGGTAGCCGAAGGCTCCGAGCGACCGGCGGTGCAGGCGCCGCTGGCTCCACCCCAGTGCGGTGGCCACCGCGTTGATCTCGGCGCCACCGGCGAGCAGTGCGGCGATAGCCGCCGGCCCGCGATCGATGGTGATCGAGCCGGACCTGTTCAGCACCAGGTCTTCCAGGGTGGCCGCCTTGTCGTCGGCTGCGGCAAGCCGCTGCTCCCAGTCGATGACCTGCCGCGCGTGCCAGAGTTGATCGAGAAATGGTCTTCCGTCACGGATCTCAGCTGCGTTGACGCCCAGGACCTGGCTGCCGAGGCCGGCCGGGAAGCGGATCGCGGTGTATCGGCGGCCGCCGATGGCGGCGACCAGGGCGGCGGTACTGTCCGGTCCGGCAACCTGCAGTCGGCCGTCCAGCAGCAGCAGGTCGATGCATCCGTCGGGCAGAATCCGGTGCTTCGTACCCGAAACAACGCGGGGATCGGTCCGTGTCCACAGCACGGCGCCGGGCAGCCGGGAGCGCCACTCCCGGTAGGAATCCACAGCATCGACAGCATCGACAGCATCGACAGCATCGACAGCATCGACAGCATCGACAGCATCGACACCACGCACAGCGCCCATCCCCCCATCCTGGACCATCGACGCCGGCGGGACACGTCGTGGTGGATGTGGTCCCCACGCGACCCACTCGCCGCTGGGACATCGACCGTCGTATAGGTCGCAGGGCCTACGCGAGCGCGGATTGTGTGGCCGTCTCGACCGATGCGGCCCCGTCGTGCCCTGCCTACCGTCAGTGGTATCCCGCAGAACCGGGATCTCCACGAATGGCAAGAGACGAAACAGCAAGGGGTAGTTGATGATCGAAGTCGAGAATTTGCGGAAGCAGTACGGCGACAAATTGGCCGTGGACGGTCTGTCGTTCACGGTGCACCGCGGGATCGTGACCGGTTTCCTGGGCCCGAACGGGTCCGGGAAGTCCACCACGATGCGGATGATCGCCGGCCTGGACCAGCCGACCGCCGGGACCATCCGGGTCAACGGCGGCGACTACCGGGCGGCGAAGGCGCCGATGGCCGAGCTGGGGATCCTGTTGGAGGCCAAAGCCGTCCACACCGGACGGTCGGCCCGCAATCACCTCCTGGCGCTGGCCCGGACCAACGGCATCAGCCGCGCCCGCGTCGACCAGGTCATCGACCTCGTCGGTCTGGGCGGCGTCGCCGGCAAACGGGTCGGCGGGTTCTCCCTGGGCATGGGTCAGCGACTCGGCGTCGCCGCCGCGCTGCTGGGCGATCCGAAAGTCGTGGTGCTGGACGAACCGGTCAACGGATTGGACCCCGAGGGGGTGCTGTGGATCCGGAACATGCTCAAATCCCTCGCCGCCGACGGCCGCACCGTCTTCGTCTCCTCCCACCTGATGAGCGAGATGGCCCTGACCGCAACGCGTCTGGTCGTCATCGGCCGGGGCCGGCTGATCGCCGACACCAGCGTGCAGGAGTTCGTGGCCCGCGCGGCCCGCAATTCCGTCACCGTCCGCAGCCCCGAGGCCACCCAACTCCGCGCCCAACTGCTCGGCCCCGACATCACCGTGAGCAGCACCGAACGGAACCTGCTGCACGTCCAGGGTCTGACCGCCGAACAGATCGGCACCATCGCCTGGAGAGCCAACCTCCCCCTGTTCGAACTCACCGCCCAACAAGCGTCCCTGGAAGAAGCATTCATGGAAATCACCGACGAATCCGTCGAGTACCGCCCCACCGACACCGCCCGGGTGTCGGCATGAACACCACCATCCAAACTGCCAGCGAGACACTGCCGCAGGACGGCCTGAAGGTCACCCCACGACGGGTCATCGCCTCCGAGTGGACGAAGTTCCACACCGTGCGGTCCACCACCTGGACGCTGCTCATCGCGGTGATCCTGACCGTCGGCGTCGGCGCGCTGATCGCCGCGACCATCCCCGGCCAGTTGGACAGCATGAGCGCCGCCGACCTGGCCGCCTTCGACGCCACCGACACCAGCCTGTCCGGGGTCGTGTTCGCCCAACTGGCCCTGGGCATCCTCGGGGTGCTGTTCGTCTCCGCCGAGTACAGCACCGGCATGATCCGCTCCACCCTCACCGTCATCCCCCGACGCCTGCCCATGCTGTGGGCCAAACTGGTCGTCTTCGCCATTGTCACGTTCGTGCTCACCCTGACCGCCGCGCTCGTCGCGTTCCTGCTCGGTCAGGCCCTGCTGAGCAGCGACAACCTGGACGTCGCGCTGTCCGCCCCCGGCACGCCGGGCAAAATCCTCGGCGCCGCCCTCTACGTCACCCTGGCCGGAATGATCGGCGTCGCCGTGGGGTCGCTGCTGCGGAACACCGCCGCCGGCATCTCCACCTACGTCGGTGTGTTCATGGTCGTGCCGCTCGTCGCCCAAGCCCTTCCCGCCACCATCGGCGACCACCTGATCCAGTACCTACCATCCAACGCCGGCGCCGCGATGTTCAGCGGGACCGACGGCATCACCAACGTCCTGACCCCGCTCAACGGGTTCCTGGTGCTCGCCGCATTCACCGCAGTCCTCGTCGGAACCGCCGCCTGGCGCCTCAAAACCCGCGACGCCTGATCGGGCTGGACATACTGCTGTGATGAAGCCTCTCGAACGCCTTCCCGTGCGATCCGTGCGCTGGTGGGCGTTCGACGCCTCCGTGACGCTGCTGGTCGCGATCACCTCCCTCCCGTGGTGGTTCGAGGCCGACGCGTCACCGCTCTGGTTGGCAGTGACGGCCATGGTCCTCACCACGGCGCCACTCGTGCTGCGCCGGGTCTGGCCCACCGCGGTGCTGATCTGGCTGTTCGTGCTCACCACCGCTACGGGGTGGTGGGATCACAATCTGTCCACCGGGGTCGCCGTCATGGTCGCCCTGTACTCCGTCGCTGCCTGGGGACCTCGCCGCACCGCGATCGTCGCCGCCGTCGTGCTGGAGATCACCGGTGCGATCGCCCTCGTCCCGCTGGCCGGTGCGAACCGGTGGTACGCGATCGCCATGCTGACCGCGCTCATCATCGGCGCTGTTGGGTTGGGCCTGTACCGCTCCACCCGGCGCGCCTACCTGCAGGAACTGCGGGACCGCGCCGAACGGTTGGAGCGGGAGAAGGAGCAGTTCGACGAGTTGGCTGCCCTCGCGGAACGGGCCCGGATCACCCGCGAGATGCACGACATCGTCGCCCATCACCTCACCGTCATGGTCGCGCTGAGCGACGGCGCCGCGGCCGCCGTCACGCGCAACCCGGCGCAGGCGCAAGAGGTGATGCGGACCGTGTCCAGCACCGGCCGGCAAGCACTGGCCGACACGCGCAGACTGCTCGGGGTCCTGCATGTGGAGGGCGAGGACGGCCGGGCTCCGCTGCCTGATCTGAACGATGTCAACACCCTGCTCGACGGGGTCCGGGCAGCTGGACTTCCGGTCAGCTACGAGATCCAGGGAACCCCGACCCCGATGGCGCCGGGTCTGCAACTCACCCTCTACCGGCTGGTGCAGGAAACCCTGACCAACACGCTGAAACACGCCGGCCCCGGAGTGCGGGCCAGCGTCAAGGTCCGCTACCTGCCCGGCGAATTGCTCCTGGACGTCGAGGACGACGGCGCAGGTGCTGCCGCCGCGGCCCCGGCCAGCCCCGGTCGTGGTCTGGCGGGGATGCGGGAACGAGTCAGTGCCTACGGCGGAACCATCGCGTCCGGACCGAAAACCCTGAATGGGTGGCGAGTGTCGGCCAACCTGCGCCTGGACGGGCAGAGCCGCCCGTGACCAGCATCCTGCTGGTCGACGACCAGGCACTCCTGCGCCTTGGGTTCCGGATGATCCTGGACGCCGAACCCGATCTGACCGTCGTGGGCGAAGCCGGCGACGGGGCAGCCGCCGTCCGGATGACGGCAGCGCTCCAACCGGACGTCGTGCTGATGGACATCCGCATGCCCGGCGTGGACGGCATCGCCGCCACCGGGCAGATCATGGCCGCCGGCAGCGGATCAAAGGTGTTGATCCTGACCACCTTCGACCTCGACCACTACGTCTACGCGGGCCTCCGGGCCGGAGCCAGCGGGTTCCTCCTCAAGGACGCACCCCCGGGCGAACTGCTCACCGCGATTCGCACCGTCGCCGCCGGCGACGCCGTGCTGGCCCCCACCACCACTCGACGATTGATCGATCAATTCATGCCGCTGCTCCCCACCCCCGACGGGATCGATCGACGCCACGGCGTCCTGAGCAAACTCACCGAGCGGGAGCAGGAGGTCTTCCTCCTCATCGCCGCGGCCAGATCCAACCGCGAGATCGCTGCGCATCTCTATCTGTCGGAGAGCACCGTCAAGATCCACGTCGGGCACATCCTGTCCAAACTCGAACTGCGCGACCGCATCCAGGTGGTCGTCCTTGCCTACGAATCCGGTCTCGTCACGCCCGACGAACGCTGAGAATCTCCGAAGACCGCCGAACCTCCGAAGACCGCCGCTGACAGGATCAGCCGTCGGTGGTCAGCATCAGGTTCTCCAACCCGCGGATGACGAAGTAGGGCTGGTAGACCGGGGGACTGGCCAGGCGGAGGCTCGGCTGCTTGCGCAACAGCGCCAGCGACGCCTCCAGCTCCAAGCGGGCCAGCGGCGCCCCGATGCAGAAGTGCAGGCCGCCGCCGAACCCGATGTGGGTGGAATCGCCGCGGCCGGCGTCGAATCGGTCGGGATCGGCGAACCGCTCCGGGTCCCGGTTCGCGCTGCCGAACATCATCGCGATGCGCTCGCCGACGGTGAAGGTCCGGCCGCCGATCACCACATCGTCCTCCAGCACCCACCGCTCGAACAGCTGCAGCGGCGGGTCCCAGCGCAGCATCTCCTCGACGGCCACGGCCGGCTCGACCTCACCGGAGGTCACCCTGTCCCATTCGTCGGGATGGCCGAGCAGCGCTCGCATCCCGTTGCCCAGCGTGTTGACGGTGGCCTCGTGTCCGGCGTTCAACAGCACGATGACGGTGCAGACGATCTCGTCCAGGCTGAGCTTGTCGCCCTGGTCGGCGACGTTGACCAGCTCGGAGATCAGGTCGTCCTGGGGGTCCTGGCGACGCTGCGCGATCAGGTCGTGGACGTAGCGGATGAAGTCCTGCGCGGCGCGGTCGGCGTTTCCCCGTTCGACGTCGCTGGTGGAGAACTCGTACATCTTGACGATCGCGTGCGACCAGTCGAGCAATCGCGGACCGTCCTGCTGCGGTACCCCCAGCAGCGTGCAGATCACCGCGATCGAGAACGGTTGCGCGTAGCCGGAAATCAGGTCGAAGGGGCCGTCATCCTTGGTTGCCAGGGCGAGCTGATGGGCTGCGAAGGAATTGATCTGCGGGCGGAGGGCCGCGATCGATCGGGCGGTGAACACCTTGGTGACGAGGCGCCGCAGCCGGGTGTGGTCCGGCGGTTCGATGTTGAGCAGCGACCAGCGTTCAGAGCTGTTGAAGTGCTCCCACCGAGGGTCCGGTCCGCTCTGCCCGAACTCCTCGTCGGTGTAGCGGTGCCGGTACGCCCGGCCGAGGCGGCGATCCCGCAGCGCGGCGTTCACGTCCGCGAAACCGGTGAGCAGGAAGACATCCCGGGCCGGGTAGTAGAGGACAGGGCCGAGCGCCCGCATCCGGGAGTAGACCGGGTAGGGGTCGGCCAGGAACTGCGGGTCCTGGGGATCGAAACCAACGGCGGCGGGGTGCAAGTCGACGGTCACAAGCCAGGTTAACGTCCGGGCGACCTACCATCACACGATGGCCGGTGACAGTGCGCACGTGGAGATGGACGGGCATCGCTTCGGCCTGACCAACCTCTCCAAGGTGCTGTACCCGGACGCGGGCACCACCAAGGCCGACGTGATCGGGTATCTCGCCAAGGTCGCGTCGGTGATGATCCCGCTGGTGCAGGGCCGTCCCGTCACGCGCAAACGGTGGCCGAACGGGGTGGAGACGACTCCGTTCTTCCACAAGAACATCGACAAGGGCACGCCCTCGTGGATCGCGCGACGGGAGATCACCCACAAGGACCGGACGATCACCTACCCGCTGGTCGACTCGCCGGCGACGCTCGCCTGGCTGGGACAGAACGCCGCGTTGGAACTCCATGTGCCGCAATGGAGATTCGGTGCCGGCGGGGACCCCGGCCGGCCCGACCGGGCGGTCTTCGACCTCGATCCGGGGCCCGGCGCGGATCTCGCCGACTGCGCCGAGGTGGCGCTGGCCATCCGCCGACGGTTGGACGACCTCGCACTGACCGCCTACCCGGTCACGAGCGGTTCAAAGGGCCTGCACCTCTACGTCCCGCTGCCCGGAGACCAGACGTCGGACGAGGTGTCGTCCTTCGCGAGACTGCTGGCCGAGACCATCGAGCGGGACCTGCCGGCGCTGGTGGTGTCGAAGATGTCGAAAGCCCTGCGGCCGGGCAAGGTTTTCATCGACTGGTCGCAGAACAACGGGAACAAGACGACCATCGCCCCCTATTCACTGCGTGGCCGCGACCAACCAACGGTGGCCGCGCCCCGCGAGTGGGCAGAGCTGGAGGAATCAGGATTCCGGCACCTCGACTACCGAGAAGTGCTGGCACGATTGGAGAACGGGATCTCCCCGTTCCCGGCTCCTGCTGGATCGACTGCTGGACCGGCCACTGGATCGACTGCCGGATCGCCTGCTGGATCGGCCGCCGGCCAGGCAGGTGGATCGGTGGCGGACAAACTCGCTGTCTATCGGTCGAAGCGGTCGGCGGACCGCACTCCGGAACCGGTGCCGGCGGCAGCTGATCCTGCCCCGTCGGGTGACGACAACACGTTTGTCATCCAGGAGCACCACGCGACCGCGCTGCACTGGGACTTCCGCCTGGAACACGACGGCGTGCTGGTGTCCTGGGCGGTGCCCAAAGGCATTCCGACCACCTCGGCGCACAATCGGCTCGCGGTGCAGACCGAGGACCATCCGATGGAATACGCCGACTTCGCGGGGACCATCGGCCACGGTGAGTACGGCGGGGGCGACGTCACCATCTGGGATTCCGGTACCTACAGCCTCGAGAAATGGCGCGACGGCGAGGTGATCGTCACCCTCGACGGTGCCCGTGCCCACGGCCGGTTCGCCTTGATCCGCACCAAACGCGGTGCGGGGGAGCAGGCCTCGGCCAAGGGCAATCAGTGGTTGATGCGACGGACGAAGGACCAGCCCGATCTCGAGGAGGTGGTGCCACGGGAGAGCGGGAAGTTCGGCGCGGACCGCAAGATCGTGCACCGCACCCCACCGGCTGATCTGCTGCCGATGCTCGCCACCGCCGGCACGCTGTCCGAGATCACCGGCGACGACTGGCGTTTCGAGGGCAAGTGGGACGGTGTCCGGGCCGTCGTGGAGGTCGGCGATGGACACTTCAAGCTGCTGAGCCGCAACGGGAACGATGTCACCGCCGCCTATCCGGAGCTCCGCGAGGTCGGCGAGGTGTTGCGCGGGCACATGGCGGTGCTGGACGGGGAGATCGTCGCGCTGGACGGCAAGGGGCGCTCGGACTTCGGGCTCTTGCAGCGACGGATGAAGCTGACCAAGCCGGCCGAGATCGCCAGGGTCGCCGAGCAGGTGCCGGTCCGACTGCTGATCTTCGACGTCCTGCACCTGGACGGGATCTCGTTGCTGCGCAAGACCTATGACGACCGCCGCCGAGTACTGGCAGCGCTCGGTCCGTCCGGAGCGACCTTCTCCGTCCCGGAACCGCTGCCCGGACCGGCAGAGGAGGCGCTGGCGGCGACCAGGGAGCGCAACTGGGAGGGGATCATCGCCAAGCGTGGTGATTCCGTCTATCTACCGGGCAAGCGGGCCCGCACCTGGATCAAGATCAAGAACGTGGCCGACCAGGAGATCGTGGTGGTGGGTTGGCGTCTCGGGAACGGCCGCCGGGCGGGCGGGATCGGTGCGCTGCTGATGGCGCTGCCCGATGGGGACGGGTTCCGGTTCGTCGGCCGGGTCGGTACCGGGTTCAGCGATGCCGTGCTGGACGATCTGCTCGAGACGCTGACGCCGCTCACCAGGGCCACCTCCCCGGTGACCAGCCCGATGCCGCGAGCGGAAACCGTGGGGGTGACCTGGGTCCGGCCGGTGCTGGTAGGCGAGGTCGGCTACTCCGAGTGGACGCCGGACCAGCACCTCCGCCATCCGGTCTGGCGTGGGCTGCGCGCCGACAAGGACGTGTCCGACCTGCGGTGAGTGTGTGTCGTCATCGTCCGAGGACGAAGCGCAGGGTGGTACCGGGGCGGGCCTGGGCGGCGTGGTGCAGAGCGGACTCGTCGACCACGGCGATCACCGGGTAGCCGCCGGTGGTCGGGTGGTCGGCGAGGAACAGCACGGGTTGCCCGTCCTGCGGGATCTGGATGCTGCCGGTCACCACCCCTTCCGACGGCAACTGCTCCGGACGTCTCCGCGGCAGTGCCGGGCCGGTGAGCCGGAGGCCGATGCGGTTGCTCGCCGGGCTGACCTGCCAGGCAGTGCCGGTCAACAGCTCCAGCGCTTCGGGGGCAAACCAGTGGTCGCGGGGACCGAGCACGATCGGCAGCACGGGCGGCGGGTCGATCGTGTCGGGCCACGCGGTGGTGGCGGTGATCCCAGCATCGAGCATGGCCCCGATCGGTAGTCGTTGGCCCCGCTGCAACGCCGGTGGACCCAGACCGCTGAGCAGGTCGTGCGATCGACTGCCGAGCACCTCCGCCACCGCGATGCCACCGCGGACGGCGAGATAGCTGCGCACCCCCGCCGAGCAGGTTCCGAGCTGCACGACTGCGCCGGCCGGTACCTGCAGCACTCGGCCCATCGATGCCGGATGGCCGTCCACCGTGATGGGCGCCGGTGCGCCCGTGACGGCCAGCACGACGCTGCTGCCGGAGAGTCCGAGCACTCGTAGTCGGGGGCCGGTGAGAGTGGTTTCCAGCACGGCGAACCCGGGTGGGTTGCCGACGAGTTGATTGGCGAGGTCGGCACCGGGTCGATCCAGGGCACCGGAGGGCGGAACACCGAGGTGGGCCATCCCGGGTCGGCCGTGATCCTGCACCGTGGTCAGCGGACCGGGCGTCAGGACCTCGAGCGCCTGCATGTCGGAAGACGTCATCGATCGGCGTCCACGAAACGCACCGTCTGGCCGGGGCTGACGAGCGCGGCCGGATCCCGGTCGACGTCGAACATCATGGTCGTCGTCGTGCCCAGCAGGTGCCACCCACCGGGGCTCCGGCGTGGGTAGACGGCGCAGTAGTCGTCCGCGATGGCCACCGACCCGGCGGGCACAGCCGGACGTGGGGTGTCGAGACGCGGCAGGCGCAGGGCCGGGTCGAGTCCGGTCAGGTAGGCGAAGCCGGGGGCGAACCCGGTGAAGGCGGCCCGGTAGGTCGCGCCCTGATGACGCCGGACGATCTCCGCGACGGCGAATCCGGTGGCTGCGGCGACGATGGACAGATCGGGGCCGTCGTAGCGAACGGGCAGCTCCACGACGGGCAGCTGCGCTTCGGTCGGGGCCAGGTCCGGCTGATCGGGGAGGGCAGCCAACAGAACAACCAGAGCCTGGGCGTCCGAGGCCTGGATCAGCACGGTCCGGGCGCCCGGCACCACCTCGCGCACCTGGATCCCGAGGTCCGACGCCACCCGCCGGACGGTCAGCGCCATGAGCGCAACGTCGGGCCCATCCGGGCGGAGCTCCAGCAGAGCACCGGTACGACCGACCCGGACGAACTCGATCACGCAAACGCCTCCAGGGCAGCGCCCGCACCCCGCAGGGCCTCGCGGGTCCCGATGGCGAGCGCGACCGCGCCGGGGGTGTCGCCGTGCAGGCACAGCGAGCGGGCGGCCAGCCGGACGACTTCACCGGTCACCGCGACGACCTCCCCGTCGCGTGCCATCCGGACCGCGCGGGCGGACACCTCCGCGACGTCGTGCAGCACGCTGCCGGGGACCGAACGCGGCGCCAACGCGCCGTCGGCGGTATAGCCACGGTCGGGGAAAGCCTCGGTCACGGTGGGCAGACCCGCCTCGGCGGCGAGCTGCAACACGACCGAGCCGGGCAGCGACAGCACCGGCAGTTCCTTGGCGAAGGCCAGGATGCCGTCGATCAGCGCACTGCCGTGCACTTCGTCCCGAGCTGCCCGGTTGTACAGCGCCCCATGGGCTTTCACGTAACTGACCCGAGTGCCGCAGGACCGGGCGATCCCCGCCAGGGCGCCGATCTGATAGGTGACCTCGTCACGCAGCTCGTCCCGGTCGACGTCCAGATCGCGGCGCCCGAAACCGGCCAGGTCGCGGTACCCGACGTGCGCGCCGATCCGGACGTCGCGGGCGGCGGCCAGCTCGCAGACCCGCCGCATCGTCCGCGGATCGCCGGCGTGGAAGCCGCACGCGACGTTGGCCGACGTCACCACGTCCAGCAGCGCCGCGTCATCCGTCATCCGCCACGCGCCGAACCCCTCACCCAGATCTGCGTTGAGGTCGATCAGAAGGCGCTCCCCGCTCGTCGCTCGTACCTCGCTCATGCCTAGCAAGATAGCGGTGCCCGCTGGTCGGGTGACCGTTCACTGCGCATACAGTTCTGCCCGGCGCAGACAGGAATGCCCAAAAATGTCCTCGCGAGGGTCAAATCGGGCAGTTTGATCTGCGCGGCTCCCCTTGATGTCACCTTCACCCGCGTGGACTCCAGGCTGGTCGGCCGTGAAACGGTGCTCGACCAGGCCCGGCGCGTCCTGGCGACTGCCGGCGGTGTCCTGCTCGAAGGACCGGCCGGAATCGGGAAAACGTCTGTCTGGCAGGTGCTCGGGGCCGAGCCGGAAGCGGCCGGCTCGGTGGTGCTGTCCGCGGCCCCGACCGAGTCCGAACGGCGGCTCCCCTGCAGCGCTCTCGCCGACCTGGATCAGCCGAGCGAACGCGCCCTCGCCTTTGCGCTCCGCCGCTTGAGCAGGGCACCGGCCCTGCTGCTTGCGGTGCGCACCGAAGGGTCGGAGCCGCCGGTCGCGGGCGGTGGGCTTACCGGGTGGTGAGGTCCGGACAGTAGGCGGCGACGGCGGCGCGGACGAGTTGGTCGGCCGAGCCCTGGCCCTGGATCTGGCCGGCGAGGGTGCCGACGGCGTCGTGCACCGACGGATCGATCTTCAGCGCGGCGCAGACGGCCTGACCGGTGGCCGCCAACTGCGCGGCGCTCCGGCCCGGGTACGCCGCTCTTGCGAGATCGTGATACCTGGTCGCGGACGACGCTGTCAGGCGCGGTGGTGCCGATGCCGTTGACATCGCGCGCGAAGTGGCGGTGGCCGTCGACATCGCGCTGGAGGTGGCGGTGGTCGTCGACATCGCGCTGGAGGTGGCGGCGGTCGTCGACATCGCGCTGGAGGTGGCGGCGGTCGTCGACATCGCGCTGGAGGTGGCGGTGGTCGCCACCGTGACAACGACAGCCGGCGGGGACACCGATGCCGCAGACGGGGACCCGACGGACGGTGCGGCGCAGGACGCGAGCGAGAGGGCCAGCAGCGCGGAGGTGGCGCCCCGCCGGTATCGCTTTCCCCCGCACTTCCAGCGTGCCCACCGGATGGAGTGCCGGGCCCTGGGTGCGGTCATGCCAGTCACGATCCTCCGTCCGCGGGTCCGGAGTCCAGCCATTGTGATGTTCCAGCCCGCCGGTCGACCCCTACCGCCGGGGCCGAGCCCGGCAGTTCTCAAGTTCTGCTGATCTGGCCCTGCTAGCTTGCAGAAGAAGAGGCTGAGGTGTCTGCACGCGCATGCGTTGCAGTCTCGGCGGTTCGGAGGAAATAGGCGTGGTCATCGCCGTGATCGCTGCCCTGACCAGCGCTTTCTGTTTTGCGCTCGGGGCCGCGCTGCAGCATCGGGAGGCTCTGGTCGTCCCGTCGGCCCATGTGGCCGACGTGCGGCTGCTGTGGAAGCTGTGCCGGCGTCCCTGGTGGCTGGCCGGCACCGTCGCGGATCTGGGCTCCATGACCCTGCACATCTTTGCGCTCTCGCTCGGCACGCTGGCTCTGGTCCAGCCGCTCGGTGTCACGGGGCTGGTGTTCGCCATACCGCTCGCGGCACTGCTACGCAGGCAGCGAATCCGTCGGCTGGACATCGTGGCCGCGCTGGCAGTGGTCGCGGGTCTGATCACCCTCCTGAAGACCCTGCCGTCGAATCCCACGACGGCGCTGCCGTCCGCCTTGTCGGTCATCTGGATGGTGGCTGCCGTGCTCGGCCTGGTCTCCGCGCTGACGCTGGGCGCCCACTTCGCTCCGGGACGACCTCGTGCCCTGCTGCTAGCCGCAGCGGCAGGCACCGCCTTCGGAATGACGGCAGTGCTGGTGCGGACGCTCCTCCTGGCCAGCAGGGAGCCAGGATCGGCTCCGGTGGTCGTCGCCGTCTCCATTGCCATCGCGCTGCTCGGACCGTACGGATATCTGCTGCTGCAGGGGGCTTATCGTGCCGGGCACTTTGCTGCGTCCATCGCCGCCACCACCGTGCTCAACCCACTCGTCGCGGTGCTGGCCGGTGGCCTGTTGCTGCACGAGAAGTTGCCGTCCGGGACGTCTGCCCTCGTCCTGATCGCTGCCGCTGCGGTCGTCATCTGCGGAGGCGTCGCCCTGCTCGTCCGCTCGCCGGCGATCCTGAGTCTGGCGCCAACGGAAGAATGCCCGGAGCACCATGCGGAGACGGAGCAGGCCCACGTTCCGGCGATGGCCGGTGCACGCGGCTAGCTGGTCCAGCTGGTCCGGCTCCAGGTCACCGGCCCGGACGTGCCGGAAGCGCGTGCATGAGGATGCGGGTGGTGGCGACCGCTGCAGCGAAGACGAGTACCCACAGGTACAGCTCGTAGGGGAGCCGCACGGTCTCGAAATCGAAGGGCCACAGCAGGATGAGGCCGGGGCCGGTACTGATGTCCCGGACGAAGTGCAGCAGCACCCCGATCGCCAGACCACCGACCAGCGCCCGTCGTCCGCGGACCAGGAGAGCGATCACCGCGAGCACGCCAACGGTGAAGAGCGAGTGGCTGTAGGGGCGACCGCCGTCGGCGATGTGCGGAAGGCCCGCGTACAGCGGGATGTGGTCGATGTCGACGGCCATCGAGGCGATCAACGCCGAGAAGGTCGCGAACGGATTGCGTTGCAGCCATCGCGGTCCCGCGATGGCCAGCAGCACCAGCGCGGACGTGGAGAGGTGGGCGGGCTCGTCCAGCAGTCCGCTGATCGGCACCGACCAACGCCGGGCGTTCTGCGCCAGGTCGAGGGCGACGATCAGCAGCACCAGAACGCATGGCGACCACACCCATCGTGTCGTGCGGGCGAGCCACTCCGCGCCCGCGTTGGCAGCCTGGAATCTCCGGGTGATCGGTTCGCTCGCCGACACGTCGGGAGCCGGGGTGGCAAGACTTTCGTCACCCGTGTCAGCGCGTCCGTTCATGACACCGGCGGGCCGGCGGCGAACGCGTAGGAACCCGCCGGGCGGTGCGGACCGATCGGTGCCCGCTGACCCGGGATCCGGCGCTCGGGAAGACCGAGCACCGCACACTCCACGATCGAGCGGACCGTCAGGTCGTCGGGGGAGAAGCCGGAGGTCGGTTTGCTCTGTGCGAGAGCGAGATGGCGCCGGACGATGTCGGGTGACGTGGACGCGACCCGGTGCCGCCACATCGACCATCCGACCTGCTCGATCAGCGCCCGCAGATCGCCCGCCGGCGCCCCGGACGCCGCACTGCGGCAGAGCCCGACGATGAGCTCCGTCACCTCCGGCGCGCTGCTGCTGACCGGCCGGTGGACGTCGAGATCGGTGCAGGTGCCGGACTCCTCGACGGAGAACGCTTCGAGGGCATTGAACAGGGGACTGAGACCGCCCGACACGATCGGGTCGTACAGGGCCGGGTAGGGGGCCTTTTCGTAGCCCGCCTCCGTACCGCACAGGTAGAGCGGCGAAGCACTGCCCCGGCTGTCCACGACGCCCAGCGCCAGATCCATCAAACCGATCGGCCATCCGAGGTCCCGGATGGCGGCGAGGGTGAAAGTATTCGGCGAGGCATCCAATGCGGCCGACATCAACAGTTGTGCCGCTTCCCGCGCGGATTGGATGTAGAACATGGTTTCGAGGCTGTGGAGACGAATGGGCGAATTGGTCGACGACCATTCCTCGAGCCGGCGAAGAATGATCGAATTGTCGACGACGTGGGTGAAACGGACCGCCGACACCGTGATCGAGGTATCGACCGCGGCGCGCTCCAGCAGCCACTCGGTCATCTTCTTGGACGAGGAATAGACGTCGCGGCTGAACGGGCGCAACGCCTTCCCGGTCGAGGCACAGGCCACGCGCATGCCGGGTCGGCCGGCGCAGGCGGCCAGGATGTTCGCCGTCCCGGTGACATTGGTGGATAGGGTGCGGTGGACCTCGAACTCGGCGCGGCCGGGATCGTGCTGGGCGGCAAGGTGATAGACGAGATCGGGCTGCAGTGTGCTGATCAACCCGGCCACCGCATCGGCGTCGCGGATGTCGACCTCGAGGTATTCCACGCCGTCGAAGCGCGGCCAGCGTGTCTCCAGACCCCGACTGATACTGACGACGCGCAAGGGTCCGAGGGAGATGAGCTCCCGCACGACGGCGCTGCCGATACAGCCCGTCCCACCCGTGACCAGGACCGTTGCGCCGGCGTGTAGTTGTCGCAGTCCTTCGGTGTGGACGTCGATACCGCGAGATGCGGTGTCCTGGAATCTCGAGAACTCCGCGCGCGCGGCGGCGGAGTTGGTGCTCAGCAAGCGGGTGGTCGCCGCAGCCAGGGCGGCCTGTTCCGCAGCGGTCAGATTGGTGCGGCCGGGTGGGACGACCCGCGCGAGTTCGGTGACGGCCTGGTCCGGGGTGAGGGCGGATGCTGTCACGCTGCGGTCTTCCGGCGAGTCGGACAGGTGTTGACAGGACGGCTGAGACGCATCTTGACCCCACTAGTCGATTGGTGCTGACCGGTACGGAGAGCCGCGTTCGACGGACTCTTCGGGTTGCGAGCCGCACCGTTGGGGACGCAGGTGAATCTTCTCGGCTGCTTTGTCCGAATTCTTCGAATCCGGGCTCGCAATACCGATACCTTGCCGCTGGGCCGGCCGCACTGCGTCACAGGAAGGGTGGCTGGTGGAAGCCGGCCCAGATTATCACGCTCGGTGCGCTCTGGTTCATTCCAATGAGTGGCCTGGCCCACGATATCGGTGGGCAACCCGGGGCAACCATCACCCTCCGTGCTCAATGGATCATGAAACTCGGCCGGCCGGACCGGAGCTGAAATCTATTCGCCGTCAGCTGTTCACCCCCGTGAAACTCTGGGGCTGCGAATACCGTTGCCCACGCCCGAGGTCAGGCGCGGGCGGTGCTGCGTGGGCCGGCGTCGATCGCGTCGAGCAGGCCTGGCGCTCTGTCGCTGGAGAACTTGCGGGCGAAGAGGGTCGAGCCGGCCGCAGCGCGTTCCGTCAGCTTCGGCAGGTGGTCGATACGCATCCACTCGGGGCTCTTGCCCCCGCCGCCGGCCCAGTCGATGAACCACAGGTCCTCGGAGAAGGCGTGGGATTCGGCCCAGTCCGGGGCGAAGAGCGGCGAATTGAGGATGGTCGGGATGAAGGTTTCGTCCGGCGCCCAGCTGTGGCGCCAGAAGGCTCTCAGGTCGGGCCGGCTGTCGAAGGCGTCGACGAGCTGCTGCGCGTGGTGGCGGGCCAGGACCTTGTGCACCGACCCGCCGGCCGGCGCGACATCGGACGGGATCCGACGGGGGAGGGGGATGCGGATCATGTGCTGGCGCCAGGGCCGGTGCCGGTAGCGCAGTCGCGCCAGACCGCCGTCGCGGCCCCAGGGTGCCCGCGGCAGTGGATCGAACCCGACGATCGACCGGCCGTCGTGATCGTCGAGGTACGCGGCGATCCGCTCGGTGGACACGAGCGGGTAGTCACTCCCGCTCAGCGTGGCGATGTGGGTCGCGCTGGACTGGGCCAGCGCCGCCCGGTAGCCGGCGATCTCTGCCTCCACCGCCATCCACCCCGCCCACGGCGTGGCGATCCGCGGCAGCACGGTGACACGGTCCGGGAGGCCGGCGGTCATCTGCTCGAACACCGGGTCTGCGGTGCGTCGATCGCAGTGCAGGAAGACCGGGAACGGGTCGAGCGCGTCGATGAGGCGGTGGACGTGGGCCGGATCCCGGTGGGTGAGCAGGATGCAGGCCAGGGCCGGGGCTGCGGCACCGGGGTGCGGCTGGTCGATCTGGCTGCTCATCTGCTTCGGCCTGCCCGTGGTGAAGTCGGATGGCGCTTGCCCGAGGAGAGGTCGGCTATCAGTTCCGGGATGATGCGCTCCTCCATGACGGCGCGTCCCCGCTCGGCCATCAACCCGGCCAGCTCGGGCTCCCAGGGCGACTCGGCCGCCGGACCTTTCAGTGGTTCGGTTTCGGTCAGTGGAGCATCCAGCGCCGCCAGGTAGTCCGAACTCGACATCCGCCACGGCACTGCGCCGTACCGGGTCATCGCCGCTGCCGTCGTGCGCAGGCCGGTCCAGTCGAAATCACCGCGCCAGTGAACGGTACCGGTGGCCCTGGCCAACAGCCGATGGCAGGCCGCCGACGGCTGGCCCTCCGTGCAGATCAGCGGCGCGCATCGGTCCTCGAGCTCGGCCGCCGCGGCGCGCAGCACTGCCGGATTCTCGCAGACCCAGATGTCCGGCTGCGTCAGGGTTGTCACATCGCCCGTCAGCTGGTGCAGGGTCAGCCGGAACGGGATGCCGAAATCGGCGGCATCCCGCAGCCAATCGGCGACCACATGGTCCCCTCTGGGGCGCAATCCCACCACCAGCACCTGGCTGGACAGGTCGTCCATCACGACGCCGGCCGATTCCCAGCAGTCCCGCCGCTGCTCCGAGTTGGCCGGCGGGACCACCCCCGCACGCGCCGCCAGGGCCCGCAGCACGAGCGTGGCGATCGGCGTTCCGGACAACGCCTTGGTGTTCCCGGTGGCCCGCTCGGCCAGCACCGGTATGGAGATCGGCTGTGCGGCCGGCAGCAGTGCCAACACCTCGCCGGCCCAGCCCAGCTGGTCTGCGTCGCCCCGCCGCACCAGGCGGGTGATGGTGCCGTCCAGGGTCAACTGATCCAGGAACGTCCGGAACCACTGTTCACCGGCATGCGCTCCGGCACGCCGGCGGACGTCCCGGATCGCCTCCGACTTGGCCTGATCCTCCTCCGAACTCTCGACCGGACGATTGCGCACCGGCCCGTGGAGAAGGGCAAGTGCTGCCACCAAGGACATCTCGTGCTCCTGATGCACGGAATCATCCAGGTCTGCCAGATCGACCTTCATCGACTTCACCCCGACAGGACGGTGCACGCCGGTGATTCCGATGATCAACCTCCGCTCCTCGTCGGTGGAATTCGACAGCGTGATCGACCCGGAGAGCTCGCCGCCGGTGCGTTCGAGGCGTCGTCGCGCAAGGGCGAGCAACCGCGACCACGCCGGCGTCTGCAGGGACTCCAGGCTCATCTCAGGTCGTCCATCCCGACCGGAGGCGCGCTGACCCGCCGGGTCCCCGGGGAGCCGAGATCTGCCGCGAGATCCCCGCTGCCACCGGCGGTCTGGCCGTCCGTCAGGATCTTGGCGCCATCCCAGACCAGCAACAGCGCGCTGACGGTGTGCTCGACGGCGGAGTGCGACAGATCGTGGTGGGCGCAGCCGGGAACCGTGGCGTAGGTGGCCCACAGGTCGTAACCCGTCATGAACAGGTCGAGGTCGAACTGCGCCGTCAGGCCGAGTAGTTCGCTCCGACCTGGATCGTCGATGCCGGCGAACGCCTCGTCAAGGGCCAGCAGTCGCGGAGCGTGCGGCGCGGCCGAGGAGAGCATGACGTGCGCGGCCGCGAACAGCGGAAGGTGCAGGGACACGGACTGTTCACCGCCGGACAGCGTGCTGTGCCTGGCCTGGGTGAGACGGTCTTCCTTGCCATCGGGCGCCACCAGCGTCAGGGCGAACGTCCGCCATCGGCGGTAGTCCAGAGCGTCGGCGAGGATCTCGGCGTAGGGGCGGTCAGGGCGGGCCGCACGGAGGTTCTTGATCTGCGAGGCGAAGTGCGCCCGCATCCGCGTCAGCTCCTCGGTCGACAGCCTGGCCGCCTCCCGATCGAGTAGCCGGGAGACCACCTTCTGCTCGTCATCCAGGCTGTCCGCCAGCTCCCAGCCGATCCCGACGGTGGCACCGGACGACATCCGGCGGCTGCGCATCTCGCGATTCATCGCGCCGATCAGGTCGCGCGCATCGGTGGTCCGCTCGTGGATCTGCTGTGCGAGCCGACCCAGCAGTGCATCCTCCAGGACACGTCGCTCGGACTCGGTGAGCAGCACCTCCTGGTCCTTGCGGGCCGTCGCTATCCTCGACGCGAACTCGCCGATGGAGGAGAACCCCTGCTCGTCGGCGACCTTCACGACGATCACCTCGTCGTCCGCCTCCCATTCCGGGCGGTAGTCGTGTCCGGCTGCCGAGAGCTGGCTCTGCAACTCGGCCAACGACCCGGACACCCTGGTGCGGCTGGACTTCAGCGACGATTCGGTCGGGCGCAGCTCCGCGGTGGCGGCCAGCACGGCCGCGTGCATCGCGGCCACCGTCTCGGGAACGCTGGTCACGGGTGCGTCAGGATCGTCCTGCAGTCCGAGCAACGCCTCGGCCATCAAGGCCTCCGGATCCGCCCACTGCTCGAGTGCCGTCGGCCAGGCCGACACGCTCACCGGCAACCTGAGCACGTCACGGATGTCCGGCCGTGCATACGGTGCCAGCCGACGGGAATCGTGCTGGGCCTCGACGACCGAACTGGCCAGCGCCGCCGACGCCCCCTCCGCCCGTCCCCGGGCCTGACCGGCGGCCTCGATGGCCGCCTCGAGTTCCCTCTGCGCCGCAAGCAGTGCCTTGACGGTCTTCTCGAGCGCCCGATTGGTGTCGGTGACGTCGCGTTCCACCTGCGCGGCCTCGGCGCCCACCGCGGAGCGGAGTGTGCGGAGTTCCTCGGCCCTGGCCAGATGGTTCGAACCGGACTCGGCCGCCGCATCGATCGCCTCGCGCTGGCTCTCCCGCGCGGCCGCTGCCTCCTCCTGCGCGAGGGTCGACTGCTCCGCCCGAGCCGCTGCGGTCAGCCGCAGCGCGTCCAGCGCGCCCGCGGCCCTGGTGAACGCCACCACGGCAGCCGCGATCAGGTCGACCTCCGCGCGCGCGGTGGGCATCGACCGGGACACGGCCGTTGCAGTCAGGGCCCTGTCGAGCCCCCCGACCTCGGCGATGGCCCGGTCGGAATCGCTGCGGGCGTTGTCCAGTTCGCCGTTGACGGCCCGCAGCGCAGCGGCCGCCCCGACGATGCCGCGACCGGCGTCCAGGACCGCCCCCGTAGCGGGCAGCGAACCTCGGGCATTTCGGATCGAGGCCAAAGAGGTCTCGAGATCGTCGACGGTGGAACCGGTTTCGGCTGCTTCCCGCTCAGCCGCGCGGATCACCAGGTCCAAGTCGGCCAGTCGGGTAGCTCGGCGACGGGCGCGGGCCGTCGCCCCGATGTATTCGGCCTGCGGCTTGACGTGCGCACCTACCTGGACGCCCTGCGCGAATCGGCCGTCGGTCGAGATCGACGGGGCTGCAGCGGGTTCGCCCGACAGGCCGGGAGTCGACAGTGCGATGGAACCCAGCAACGAGGCGACCACCGACTCGGCCACCGGACCGCCGGGCTCCGGCACGAGCAGGCCGGCCAAGGTTGCTCCGGCGGGCCGCAGTCCCACCGGCAGCGGCCGCAGGACGGCGTCGGACGCCGGGTCCAGCGATTCCCAGTCGTCGGATACCCAGCCGTCCAACAGGTTGGCGGCCTCCAGAGCGGCCTCCACGGCTGCCGCCTCCGCATCGCCGACGCCTTCGGCGAAGGCCACCGCGGCCCAGAACGGTGCACCGGTACGACCCTCCCGCGAGTCGGTCCGGGCGGCGAAAGGCGGGGGCGCCTCGTCCTGCTCGGCCGCGATCGCGGCGCGCTCCGTGCGGCGCAGGTCGATCTCGGATCGCTGACGAGCCAACGAGTCCTGTTGGCGGGCCAGGTCGTCGCGGGCCTGCTGCACCGCTTCAGCGCTACCTCGGTCGAACACCGATGTCAGGGTCGTCTCATCCGGTGTGCCGAGCAGTTCGACGGCCGCGTGGAGATCCGGGATCAGCTGATCGGGCAGTTCGTCCAGCACGGCGACCTGGCGTAGACCCCACGCCTGCAGCGCTTCGAGCAGCGCGGCCCGTGCGTCGATCAGCGCGGCCTCCGCAGCATCCAGATCCCGCTGCGCCCCGGTCAATCGGAGCTGGGCACGCTCCAGTACCTGGTTCGCCCGATCCCGCACCCGCCTCGCCTCCTCGACCTGCGTCAGCCGGGCACGGACCACGGCCACGTCGTCGTCCCGGGCAGCGGTGCGCGCAGCGGCGCGGACGGCCAGCGACCCGTCCTCGGCCTGGTCCACCGGTTGCCAGGCGATACCCGCCTCCTGCGCAGACTCCAGCAGATCACCAGCCGCGCGGGACACGGCCGATACCGCCAGCTGATGGGCATCCTCCGCCCGGCGGACGGCGTCCAGGCGCTTCGTCAGTTCTGCGGTGGCCCGTTCCGCTGCCGTGTGGTCCCGACCCGCCGCTGCCTGCAGATCCTGCGTCAGCTCCGCGAGCCGCCCGAGCGCCTCGCGGCTTCGGTAGGCCGACGAGGCCTTGAGAGAATCGAGTCGGGCACCGAGAGTGGTTCGCTCCGCGGCGATCTCCTCCTGACGAGCGCGTGCCGCGAGCTGGGCCCGCGCCGACGTGCGCTGCTCGGACAGCGACCCGACCAGGCGGACCCGCGACGTCTCCACCTGGTCGAGTCTTGCCGTCAGGATGTCGGCCGCAGCCCTGGCGTGGGTGCGGAGGTAGGTCGTATATCCGGCAAGGAAGCTGCCGGCGGCCATGTCCGCGAGTACAAGCCCGGCGAGGGTTCGCTGCACGCTCTCCATGTCGCCGAAGGAGTGTGCCGCTTCGGTGATCAGCGAGTCGTCGAGCGGACGCAACCCGTCCGACAGGGCCTGCGACAGGCTCTTCGGGTCGAGGTTCTTCGCCAGTTGCGGCCGTCGCAGGGTGAGGATCAGGGTCAGCAGTTGCTCGTAGCGCTGCGCGCCCAGCCCGAACAGCCTGGCGTCGATGGCCTGTCGATGCTCCACCGGCCGATCGGTGACGACATCGGCACCGATCTGCTCGGCCAGCTGCCGACGGGTCAGCGGACGGTCGTCCGGACCCAGCAGCGAGAAGTCGCGGCCGACCTGGCCATCGACGACGAAGTACCAGCGGGTCACCCTGTCGTTCTGGCGCTGGGCCCGCAGCCCGACGCCGACCGTCACGACCTCAGCGGTCGCCTTGCCGGCAGCCTCGGCGCCTGCCTCCCGCCGGAACTCCATCCACACGTAGGCGTACGCCGAATCCTGCCCGCGGTAGAGCAGATTGGACTTCATCGTGCGCTCCTCACCCGCGAACGGGTTGAGCCGGCGGGGTTCGACCCGGCCGTCGAACACGAAGGGGAACAGGACTTCCAGGGCCTTGGTCTTGCCCGATCCGTTCGGCCCCCGCAGCACCATGCGACCGTCGGCGAAGACGAATTCCTCGTCGCGGTAGTCCCAGAGATTGATGATGCCGCAGCGGGTCGGCCGGAACCGGTCGCCGGCGATCTGCTCCCGGAGCGGCGCTTCGGAGGTCGTCCCCGGATCCGTCCCCGGGCTCGTCTCCACCACCTGCCTACGCGCCACGGGTCATCAGCGTAGTGGAACGCCGCGGCGGGTCGATCGGGAGCGCCACCGCTCCGGTCCCAGCGCGGCCGGCCTTGCGAGAGGTCCCCGGCAGACCCGACGGGCGGTGCGGAGGAGGCGCGCTCCTACAGATCGAACAGGCTGACCTCGGCACGGCCGGCCCGGCGATTCACCTCGATCCGGGCGTTGCGGTAGCGGGCCAACAAGGGGAGCGCGAGCACCCCACCAGGAACCGCAACGACCAGTGACAATTCCTCCAACAGTTCCAGCGCGGCCGCCAGCAGCCGATCGGGATCGGCGGTCCACGCGGCCGCGAAGGTGGTGCCGTATTCGGCAACGAGATCCACGGTCGCGGTGCGCAGCCAACCCTGCTGCAGCAACGGGTAGCGAGCCGGCGGCGTGGACGCGTCGTCCGGTGCTGCGGAATCCCCCGCATCCTCGACCGCACCGTCCTCCGCAGAGTCGGCGGCCGTCGGCGGGGGACGATCCCCGGACGGGCGCGGCGCGGTCTCCGGAGCGCCGTCGGTCAGGCCGGATCTCGGCAGGGCCAGGTCGAGCTGGACCGCCAGCACCGTGCCGGGCGGGTCCGGGGCGCTCAGGTGCACCAGATCAGGCGCGTCCAGGTCCAGCACCCGGTCGGCGATGACGTTCGCGAGCAGGAGGGCCACCTGCGGCACGGTGCCGGGCCCAGGAAACCGGCGGTCCGAGAACGACCCCGAGGTGTCCAGCAGCGCAACGCCTTCGGCCCGCCTCTCGACCGCCAGACCGACCAGGTCGGCGACATCGGCTGCCGCCGAGGGGTTGCGAAGCAGACCCCGGTCCGATGGGGCGAGCACGTCGTAGTAGACGACCGGATGTTCGACCAGCGCCCTGCGCACGCGCTGCGCCGCCTCCCGGCGGACGGTGTCCCGGCTGACGGCTTCGTCCCTGGTCAGCAGGGCGGTCACGCTGTCGATGTGCTGCAGCACCCTGGTGGGGCGGTAGAGCGCCCGGACAACGTCACGGTCGATGTCGTACAGCGCCTCGCCGGCCGAGGGATCGTCCGCCCAGCGTTTGGCGTTCCCATCCGCAAGCCTGACCGCACCACGGATCTCCAACCAGGCCACCGAGTCAACGAAAGCCGCTCGGTCGGAGGCCTTTTCGGGTGACAGTTCCAGACCGTCGATGCGCCCGGTCTCACCGGCCACCCGCTCGGCCAGCTCCGAGAGGGCCAGCTGCTGACCGGATCGGCCGAGCACCGCAACGGCAAGGGTCAGGTAGGCGTAGCGCCGACGGTCGAAGGGACGGGGGGTCGCCCCGGCCGTCTGGGCCGGGTGTCCGCCGTCGAGGTGGTCCTTGACGCGCATCAGGCGGGCGGTGCTGGGGGTCAGTTCCAGTCGGTAGCCGAAGAGGTCGGACAGATCTTCGGCCAACGGAGTCGCCCAGCGACGGACCAACGACAACGCCTCGGCGTTCGGGAAGACCTCGGTGATCAGCGGGAACATCAAGATGGTGCGGGCGGCCTTCTGGTAGGCGTTGCGCTCGAAACCGGGGACGCGCTCGGAATCCGCAGCCATCAGCGACTTCCCGAGACGGTCAGCGACAGTTGGTCCAGGTGCAGCACACCACGGACCGTCGCAATGGTGCTCGAGGTCGCGGCCGGGGCCAGGGTCAGCCGCACCCCGTCCGAGGACCCGGTCGCGGTCGCCTTCCCGGATACCGGAACCCTCGCGGCCAGCGCGATGTCGAGCAGGCTGAGCAGCAGGGTGGTCTCCGCCTCGGTCAGCGTGCGCCCCACCAGGCCTTCGTCGGCGAGGGACCGGGCCGCGGCCGAACGCTCACGCTGCCGCGCGAGCTGGGCATCGTGCAGCCGGCGCCGACCCGCGTCGTTCCGGTCGATCCTGCCCGGTGCGCCCGGCGAAGCGGTCCGGCCGGTCTCCACCAGGGTCCTGGACACCTCGACGGGCGGGGCGTCCCACCACGTCCGTCGGGTCGGGATCAGCTCCGGATCGGGGTGGACGAGGCTGACGTGACGCGGACGTCCGAGCCCGAACGTCACGTCGAACAGAGCATGGGCGCCCCGGAGATCGGCCGTTGCCACGAACCACGCGGCCAGGTGACGCAACTGACTTTCCCGGCTGACGCCACCCCGCCTCGCCTCGGTGACCCGGCGTAGCAGGGAGAGCACCCCGGCGATCGCGGTGACGGTGCCGTCCTGCAGCCGGTCCGCCTCGCTCCGCCGGGCATCCTCCGGTGCGGCGGTGAACCAGTGCACCAGGCCGGACCAGCGCTGGCGCCAATCGGCCAGCCGCTCGGCGGGAGTGCGGAAGAGTCTGTCGTCGGCCTCTGCCGCCAGTTCGATCAGTTGCTCGAGGCCAGTGGCTTCGACGGCGCGCACACCGGCCGCCAGCCGGGGCGCGTACCGGGCCAGTTCGGAGGAGAACTCACGCATGTGCGCCAGCAGGGCGTCCTTGTGCGTCAGGAAGACCTCCGCGCTGGTTTCGTTGGTGCGGGCCAGATCCGAGAGCATCAGGTAGAACCGCGCGGCCCGGTCGGCCATCTCACCGAGGGTGGAATCCAGTCGGTTCAGCTTGCGGTAGACCATCTCCGAGTCGCCCTCGATGTTGGCCGCCGCGAGCTCCTCCAGATCGGCGAGCAACTCGGGCAGCACGAGCCTGGACAGGGTCGCGTCGTCCATCCGGGCGCCGAGCACGTCCTCGACGGCCCGGTAGGCCCGGTAGCCGGCCTGGGTGAACTGGTAGACGTAGTGCCGATTGCGGTACTCGGCCAGCGAGGCTGCCCTGGCGCCGTCGTAGCTGCGGTCCAGCAGTTGCCACAGGTAGAGCTGGTCCAGCAGCGGTGTCAGCTCCTCGCCGGTGAGGCTCGGGACGTCGGCCTGCCCGAGGTAGTCCTCGCGCAGCTCCCCGAGCGAGGCCGCGACGTCACCGGCGTGCAGCAACACCACGTAATTGGCTCTGGCACGGTCGAGCGCCCGGAGCGTCCACAGGTAGGCAGTGGCCTTCTCCGCATTGGTGAACGAGAACAGGCGCAGCCGGTCGTCCTGGGTGAACGCCTCCAGGCCGAATGCGCCGCCGGGCCGTTGCCCGGCCGGCGCGCTGGGTTCCTCCACGCTGGAATACTGCCACGGGCCCTGATCAGCGGGATGCGCAAGGGATCGGCCACGAGCCGCAGAAGGGAGACCGACGCCCTGGGCAGGCAACCAGGCAAACGGGTGCTTCGGGCCGCACCGGCCGGTCACCGGATGACGGACCTCCTCCGGGCAGGTACACCCGCTCCGGATCGGGTACTAAGGAGAGATGGACGACACGCGCTCTGGCCGGTGGATACAACCGTGACCTCGGCAACGACCTCGACGACCGAACTCGTCGTCCTGATGAGCCAGGACCGGCAGCCGGTGGGTGAACTGCCCAAGGCGTTCGTGCACCACGCCGACACCCCGCTGCACCTGGCGTTCTCCGCCTACCTCGTCGACGAGTCCGGCCGGCTCCTGATGACGAGGCGAGCGCTGACCAAGGTGACCTGGCCGGGGGTCTGGACCAACTCGTGCTGCGGCCACCCCGGCCCCGACGAGTCGATGCAGGACGCGATCGCACGTCGGGTGGACTCCGAACTCGGCCTGCAGATCGAAGGGATCCGTTGCGCTCTACCGGATTTCGCCTATCGGGCGCGCGATGCGAGTGGAATCTGGGAGAACGAGATCTGCCCCGTGTTCTTCGCCACAGTGCATCCGTCGGCGCAGATCCGACCGAACCGGGGGGAAGTGATGGAGTGGTCCTGGACGGAGTGGAGCGATGTGGTGGCGGCGACGGCGGCCGCCCCGTTCGCTTTCAGTCCCTGGGCCGTCGACCAGATCGGTCAGCTCGCGAAGCTGCCTGATCAGAGTGCCCTTTTCCACCGGGAGCCGGAGGCAACATCGACATGAGCAGAGCGCAGATCTCCGCCGACCGGGCGTTCTCGGTCGAGCAGGGCGAGGCGGAGGTGGCCCTCCGGAGAAGTAGCGGTCGGGGTGTGGTGCAGGTGCTCCGCCCTCGCTCCGTCGAGCCGATCCCGGCGGGGGCCGACGAGGCGGTCCCGGCGGAGGTGCACGAAACGGATTTGCGTGACCACCTCGCCGAGGTCGATGCACTGTTGGACCACACCATGTCCGATCTGGAGCAGCTCTGGGCAGAACTACCCGACAACGGCCCGGTGGACATCCTCGCCGACTGCGATCTGCCCGCGCTGATGCGCGACCTGGTGGGCGGGGGCGGGAAGCGACTCCGCCCGGTGATGTCCTACCTGGGATGGCTCGCCGCTGGTGGCCGTAGCGCTTCCACCGGTCGCGCCCAGGTGGTCCGGGTCGGTGCCGCGCTCGAGTTGCTCCACGTCTTCGCCCTGGTGCACGACGACGTGATGGACGAGTCGATGTCCCGCCGCGGCCGGCCGACGGTGCACGTCCAGGCCGGGCGCCTGCACCAGGCCGCTGCAGCGACCGGCGACGGCCGGCGGTTCGGCGAGAGCATCGCCATCCTGGTGGGCGATCTCGCCCACGCCGAGGCCGGCAACCTGGTCTGCGAGTTGCCCGGACCGATGCGCCGGCTGTGGCGGTTGATGGTCGCGGAACTGGTCGCCGGCCAGCGCCGCGACATCGCCGGCAGTGCGGCCGGCCGCCGTGACCTGTCCTTCGCCCGCAGCGTGGCGCGGATGAAGTCCGGGCGGTACACGGTGGAGCGGCCCCTCGAGCTCGGCGCCACCGCGGCGGAGGCCGGCGCCGCAGTCAATGCCGCATTGGCTTCCTACGGTCGCGCCGTCGGCGAGGCGTTCGCCCTGCGCGACGATCTCCTTGGCATCTGGGGTGACCCGCTCCTGACGGGGAAGCCTGCCGGGGACGACCTCATCTCCGGCAAACCCACGGTCATCCTGGCGCTGGCCCAACAGCGGTTGCGATCCTCGTCGGCCCGCTCCGCCCTGCAGCGGGTCGGCTCGGCCGACTTCAGTCACGCCGACCTGACGACCCTGATGCGCCAACTGGAGGAAGAGGGCATCGCTGCGGCCGTCGAGAAGCGGATCTCCGACCACGTCGAGATCGCTCTGGCAGCGCTGGAGGGAAATGCTCCGGCTGGTGGTGTGCTGGATCCCGACGGGGTGGTCGCGCTGACCCGGATGGCCCACCAGATCGCCTGGAGGGATCGGTGAACAACGTCATCGTCATCGGGGCGGGTTTGGCTGGACTTTCCGCCGCCTGCCATCTGACCGGTCTTGGTCACCACGTGACGGTCCTCGAGCGGGAGGACATCCCAGGCGGTCGCTCGGGCCGGCTGCAGCAGGACGGCTTCACCTTCGACACCGGCCCGTCCGTCCTGACGATGCGCGACCTGATCTCCAACGCATTCGCAGCGGTCGGGACCCGGATGGACGAGGTCCTGCCGATGCACCGGCTCGACCCGGCCTACCGGGCGAACTTCGCCGACGGCAGCACCATCTACGTCCGGTACGGGCGGGAGGCGATGCGCGACGAGATCAACCGAACCTGCGGCAGTGTCGACGCCGCGGCCTTCGACGATTTCGTGGAGTGGGTCCGGCGTCTGTACCTGGTCGAGATGCCGCACTTCATCGACAAGAACTTCGACTCTCCGCTCGGCCTGCTGAGCTCGCCGAAGGCCGCCGCGCAGATGGTGAAGCTCGGCGGTTTCGGCCGGCTGGGTCCGGCGATCCGGAAACGGTTCCGGGATCCGCGGCTGCACCGGCTGTTCAGCTTCCAGGCCCTGTATGCGGGGCTGTCCCCGGAGTCGGCGCTGGCCCTCTACGCCGTCATCACCTACATGGACAGCATCGAGGGCGTCTGGTTCCCGGAGGGCGGGATGCACGCCATTCCTTCGGCTCTGGCCGCCGCCTGCGAGAAGGCAGGCGCCGACTTCCGGTATTCCGAGACGGTCACCGAGATCCTGCGCCGGTCCGACAACGGTGGGGTGGCCGGTGTCCGGCTGGCCGGCGGCGAGACCGTCACCGCCGATGCGGTCGTCTGCACCCTCGATCTGCCGGTGGCCTACGAGCGGCTGCTCCCGGATCTGAAGACGCCGGCAAAGGTGAAGCGCGGCAAGTACTCGCCGTCGGCGGTGGTCTGGCACGTCGGCGTCAAGGGCGTCCCGAAGCCCGAGGTCGCCCACCACAACATCCATTTCGGACATGAGTGGGCCGGAGCGTTCGACGCACTGCTGGACCGCAAGCAGCTCATGCCCGACCCGTCGCGGCTCGTCACCATCCCGTCCCTGGACGACCCGACCGCCGCTCCGGCCGGCTGCAGCACCCTGTTCGTCCTCGAACCGGTGCCCAACCTCAGCGCCGACATCGACTGGCGCAAGGAGACCTCGCCGATGCGTGATCGCCTGCACGCCTTCCTGGACCGGGAAGGCTACCCCAGCGAGATCGTGACCGAGGAGATCGTCACACCGCTCGACTGGCAGGCCCAGGGTATGCAGCAGGGCACCCCGTTCTCGCTGGCCCACACCTTCGCCCAGACGGGCCCGTTCCGGCCGGCGAACACCGAGAAGCAGGTACCGGGAATGTTTTTCGCCGGTTCCGGAACGGTTCCCGGCGTCGGGGTGCCGATGGTTCTGGTCTCCGGCAAGCTCGCCGCCCAGCGGGTCGACTCCTACCTCCCCGGACGACAGTGAAACCAGCGAGAACGGTGAGAATGTTGGACAACCCGGCGGATCCGGTTCTGACGGAAGGGTATCGGCGCTGCGCCTACCTCACGAAAGAGTATGGAACCACCTACTTCTGGGGGGCAGCGCTGCTCGCCCGGCCGCGGCGTCGACACGTGCACGCCGTCTACGCCCTGTGTCGTCTTGCTGACGACATCGTCGACGACCAGGAGGTCAACGCCGGCCGTTCGATCGACGAGATCACCGCTGCCCTGGCCGCTTTCGCTGCCAGATTCCGGACCGCGCTCGCCGCCGGTGGCAGTGACGACCCGGTGCTGGCCGCCGTGGTCGACACCGTGACGAGAACCCACATCGACCCCGAGTGCTTCGACCGGTTCTTCGGTGCCATGGCGATGGACCTGACCACCACGTCCTACGAGAGCTGGGACGACCTCTGCGGGTACATGGAGGGCTCGGCCGCCGTCATCGGCGAGATGATGCTGCCGGTCCTGCAGCCGATGGATCCGATGGCCCGCGAACCTGCCCGGGATCTCGGAAAAGCTTTCCAGCTGACCAACTTCCTGCGGGACGTCGACGAGGACCTGAACCTGGGACGGGTCTATCTCCCGCAGGAGGACCTGCGCCGGTTTGGGGTGGACGTCGAGGCGCGCACGGTGACGAAGGAGTGGCGGGCGATGATGGCGTTCCAGTTGGCCCGCAACCGTGACCTCTATCGCCGGGCGGACGTGGGTATTCCGATGCTCCCGCCCCGGTCTGCGAGATGTGTGTCAGCGGCTCGAGTGCTGTACTCGCAGATCCTCGAACTGATCGAGGATGTCGACTACGACGTGTTCACCCGCCGGGTCCGGGTGCCGACCTGGCGCAAGGCCGGCATCGCCGGCCGCATCCTGATCACCGGGCCGGCGACCGCCCGAGGCTCGAAACGGAGAGTAGGACATGTCGCTTGAGGCCCGCAGATCCGCTGCGGTGGAACGGGTCCAGCGCGAGGTCAGGTCGCGGATCCCGCTGTCCCGGCTGCCCCAGCCGACGCAGGGCGCGATGTCCCCCACCTGGCGTCAGGCCAAGCCGGGCCGGATCGCGGCCTCTCTCGCAGTGTCGCAGGAACAGAACTCCGGCGGCTGGTTCGTCGCGGGGGTCAGTGCCGATGTGCCGGCGACGACGTCGATCACCCGCACCATCGCCGGCCGGGAGATCGTCTTCTGGCGTGACACCGACGGCGCCCTGGTGGCCGGGCCGGGCGCCTGCCCGCACCTCGGCGCGCTGCTGGACAAGTGCAACGTGGTGGACGGCACGCTGCTCTGCCGCTGGCACGGGTATCCACTGAAACCCGTCGGGGACCGGACCTGGAGTCCCTTCCGTGCGTACGACGACGGGGTGCTCATCTGGGTGGGCCTGCCGGTCGCCGGCGAGTCGCCGACCGATCGACCGTCGTTGCCGCCGCGCCCACCACTGGACGCGTCGGTCGCCGCCGTGGTCAGCGTGCGCGGGATCTGCGAGCCGCAGGATGTCATCGCGAACCGGCTGGATCCCTGGCACGGCGCCTGGTTCCACCCGTACTCCTTCAGCCACCTGAAGGTCGACGACGGTGCCAGTGACGACCGGACGCTCGCCGTCGACGTCACCTTCCGGCTGGGCCGGACCTGGGGAGTGCCGGTGCGGGCCGAGTTCTTCTGCCCCGACACCCGCTCGATCGTGATGTTGATCGTCGAGGGCGAGGGTGCCCGCAGTGTGGTCGAGACCCACGCCACCCCAGTGGGTGTCGACGAGCAGGGCCGCCCGATCACGATCATCACCGAAGCGACCATCGCCTACTCGCCGCGCAAGGGTTTCAAGGTGGCGCGCTGGGCCGCCCCGATGATCCGGCCGGCCATGCGCAGTACCGCCCGGCGGCTGTGGGTCGACGACCTGGTCTACGCCGAAAGACGCTACGACCTCCGCCGCCGGGGCGAGTTCCCCGGCTGAGCAACAGATCCGCGGCGCGTGGCGCGCAAAGACCTGGCGTTCGCCGCGAGCATCAGGCGCGAGCCGGCGGCCAGGACCGCTGCCTCGGTCAGCGAGATCGGCGCCGACACCGTGGCCGGCGAGAGCATCAGGACCGTTGCCCCGAATGACCAGAGCTTTACCATTCCATTCCGTGACGATCGTCGTCCGATCCGGCCGATGGTGATGGCCACTGGTGCATACCGTGGCCCAGCCGGTCGGCGCAGCGCCCAACCGGCGCGGACACGGAGCCCAACCGGAACGCCGGAGAGATGGGTGCTGGACCCGATGGAAATACCGGCGGCCCGATCTCGAGACGGGGGACAGGTTCGCAGCAGGACTGGCGTCGACGAAACAGTCGGCCACTGCGGAAGTCGATCGACGACGGAGCGGAGGAGAGGATCAACCGGAAGATCATCTGGGCCAACGATGGTTCGCCATCGATGGCCGGACTGCTGCCCGTGGTGCGACGACTGTGTTCTCCGCAGTGATGGTCACCTGCAACGGCATCCTCGGCCTTTCCCTGCTGATCGGGGCGATCAGGAAGAAGGTAGCCGTCTTCAACCCCGAGGGCACCGGTGGGGCGCTGGCCGCCGTTGCCACCCTGGCCACCCTCAGCCTCGTCCTGCCGACCTTCACCCGGAGCCGGTCCGGCCCTGAGTTCTCCGGCTCGCAGCTCGCGTTCGCCGCGGCGGCATCCCTCGTGCTGTACGGCGTGTTCGTGCTGACCCAGACCGTCCGGCACCGCGACTACTTCCTGCCCGTGACGCAGTCCGGCAGGATCATCACCGAGGACGATCACGCCTCGCCTCCGTCGAACCGCGAGGCGCTGACCAGCCTCGGGTGGCTGCTCGCAGCACTGGTCGCGGTGGTGGGTCTGGCGAAGGTCGATTCGCCGATCATCGAGCAAGGGGTGAAGGCCGCCGGCCTACCGGCCAGTCTCGTCGGCGTCATCATCGCCCTCCTGGTGCTGCTGCCGGAGACGTTGGCGGCCGTGCGTGCGGTCCGCCGCGACCGGGTGCAGACGAGTCTGAACCTCGCGCTGGGATCGGCGATGGCCAGCATCGGTCTGACGATTCCCGCCATTGCCATCGCCTCGATCTGGCCGACCGGGCCCCTGACGCTCGGCCTCGGTGCCACCGAGATGGTCCTGCTCGGGCTGACCATCGCGGTCGGCGTCCTGACGGTGGTACCCGGTCGGGCCACCGTGCTCCAGGGCACCGCGCACCTAGCGATCTTCGGCGGCTTCCTGTTCCTCGCCGTCGTACCCTGATTGCGTCGTCCGGCCGCGTCCCGCGCCGTCAGCAGGCGGGATTCGTCACGCCAGTAGCTTTCTGAGCCGGGCCATGGCCTTGATCCGACCTCTCATCGGGACCGTCCAGAGGTCGTGACCGGCGACACCCCATCCGCTCAGCAGGGTATTGGCCGCGATCCAACCGGTGGTCGCGGCCCGTTCCATCAGAGCCACCGGCAGGTCGCAGCGCAGACCGTCGCCCGCCATCACCACCCGTGGGTCGGGGGTGGTGACCTCCGGCCGATCGATCCAGGGGCTGGCGTCGACCAGCGGGCAGTCGTCGCTGACCAGCCACTGGCTGGACACGACCTGCGCCGCAGTAGTTTCCGGGTAGACGAGCGACAGCTGGTCGCGGAGTTGGCGCTGCAGGTCGAGGTCATCCCCGTCGTCGGGCAGCGCGTAGGCGTGCAGCTCGACCACCGATCCGCCATGCCCGGCCGCCCAGCGCGCGGCACCCGCCTCAAAACGTTCCAGCACCGTCACGTTGTCGAGCAATCCGTAGCCACTGGTGCCCAGGAACGCCGGACGCTCCGCCGCGACCGGACGGTCGAACCACATCCGCCACACCGCAAAGCGTGGTGCATTGCGGGTGGTGGCGATCCGTGCGCGCCAGGTCGGGTCGCCCAACCCGGGTGCGGTGCCGACCAGTCGCCGGGTGGTGGCAGGGTCGGTGGCCAGGACGATGGCGTCGGCCCGGATCCCACCGTCGGCCAGCGTGACGGTGACGACGCCGGGCGTCGACAGATCGATGGCCTCGACCGTCCGTTCGGTGAGGACCTGCACTCCGAGCCCCCGCAGGTACTCGCCGAGCGGTGCCCAGAGGGCGGTGTCGTAGTCGTCGGTGGGGACGTCGAACAGCAGTCCCTCTGACGATCCGACGAAGTAGGTGTGGAACATCCCGACGAGCTCCCCGGCCGAGAATTCGGCCGGGTGGGCGAAGAAGCTCCGGGCGAAGACCTCGAGGGCGAGATGCCTTGCTCCGTCAGGAAAACGAAGCCGGTCGAGGAACTGGGACGCGCTCTCGCCGTCATACCGGGAGAAGGTGGCCGGGAAGTCGACGTCCAGCAGTTCGAGCGCCGCTCCGATGTCCACCCTGGTCAGGTCACGCAGCGGGAAGCTGGGGCTGCGGGCCACGAACGCCGCGAGATTGACCGGCGGGGTCCGCGGGATCTTGGCGAAGGAATCGGCGTGCCCGCCGGCCAGGACCAGTGGGTAGTCGGGCACCGCGGTGAGCCGGTCGAGGGCCGGATCGACGCGCCGCAGCAGACTCCGCAGGTTGTAGTACTGGCGGAAGAAGGCGTGGAACCCCCGACTCATGGTGAGTGCGTCCTGGGCGTCCTGGCTGTCCGGGCCGTCCGCGACCGGCCACGACCGGACGCGACCACCGAGCTGCCGGTGCTTCTCCACCAGGATGACCTCGACACCGCGTTCGGCCAGCCCGGCCGCGGCCGCCAGACCGGCGATGCCACCGCCGGCGACCACCACCCTCCTTGCCGGTCCGACCGGTGTCGCCGTGCCGGTACGGGCGATGTGACGAACGGCGCGTCGGTCGCGCCCCGGTTTCCAGGTCGAGCTCATGTCCGGCGGTCCTGTCCTTGGTGCGTCATGGGTTCCGTGGTATTTCCCTTCGACGGGGCGGCCTCCGTGGTCGTGGCGCCCGTGGCCGCTGCGGCGCCGCCCGGCCCGCGGCGGGTCTCCAGCCAGGCCCAGAGCACGAGGGTCAACGTGACGAGCCCGAAGCCGAAGCCCAGGTCCTCGATCGGCGCGTAGGCGAGGCGGATCCCGAGCATCACCCGCGGGTCGTACTGGACGATGCCGAGCCCGGTCAGCACACCGTTCACGATCAGTTGGAAGAAGACGACGATGGCGTAGGTGGCCCAGAACAGCCTGGTGCGCAGCAGCCGGGTCCGGAGCACCCAGAGGTCGACGGCGACGGCGACGAGGATCGCGAGCAGCGACCCCCCGGTGTAGCCGTAGTCGATCACGAGCCGTCACCGGTCGCCCGGGGAGACGAGACGGACGGCGGAGCGCGACGGGCCGCCAGCACAGATCCCCTTGCCCACTCCGGCCGCAGGTGCCGCACTGCTTCGAACGTCAGGAGACCGCACACCGGGATCACGAGGAAGAACAGCAGTTCCTCGAGGGGCAGCGGTCCGGCGAAGACGCCCGTGAGGTACGAGCGGTCGAAATGCCACCAGCCCGCCCTGGTGGCCAGGTAGTCCCAGGTGAGGAACACCGCGGCGACCGGGAGGATGGCGACGACAGCCCGCTGCCACCGTCGATAGACCTTGGCGTGCAACACGAATTCCAGCGGGAGGGTGCCGAGCACGCAGGCCAGCAGGACCGCCAGGTAGGCCAGTTCCCGCATCTGTGCATCTCCTCCATCGCCGGGTGGGCCGGATCACCCGCCCCGGCCGGTGGGCAGCCCCTTCGAGGGTACCCATCGGAGTCCGCCCGCAACCTGCCGGCGCCGCTAGGCTGGTTCGATGGTCACGTCGACCGATGTCGTCGATGTCGCCGGATCCCTGCAGCCGCCGCGCACCTTCGACGTCGCCAGCGCCCAGGTCGTCGACTACCTGACTGAGGTCGTCCCGATGGGTCTGTGGGCGGTCACCAGGGTGGTCGACGGTCGGCAGATCCTGCTCGTCGCCAACGATCGCGACTACGGTTTCGGGCCGGGCGCGGAGGTTCCGTTCTCCTATTCACCCTGTCACGCCATGGTCTCCGGTGCGGCGCCGCAGATTGCGCCGAACGCCATGGCGATTCCGGAGTACCGGGACACTGGCGTCGCGTCGCAGGTTCGGCTGGGCGCGTACATCGGCACGCCGATCGTGTCCCCGGAAGGCCAGCTGTTCGGCACGGTCTGCGGTTTCAACCAGGATCCGCTGCCCGAGACGCTGAAGGCGCACGAACCACTGCTGGCCCTGCTGTCCGGGCTGCTCTCGTCGGTACTGGAGGCGGATCACGCCGCGACCACGGCGCGCCGGAGCCTCGAGGCGGTGCAGGTCGAGGCCGACACCGACGCGCTGACAGGGCTTCTCAACCGGCGGGGGTGGGACCGGCACCTGGAACGCGAGGAGGGCACCTTCCGCAGATTCGGCGATCAGGCCAGCGTGGTGGTGATGGATCTGGACGGTCTCAAGGTCATCAACGACACCCGCGGCCATGACGCCGGCGACGCCCACCTCCGCCGGACGGCAGCTGCTCTGCGTGCTGCCGTCCGGTCGGGAGATGTGCTCGCCCGGCTCGGTGGTGACGAATTCTGGGTCGTCGCGGTCGGTGCCGCCGCCGACGCGATCGACCGGGTTCTGCTCCGGATGCGGCACTCGCTGGATTCGGCCGGCATCGCCGGTTCGTTCGGCGCTGCCGCCATCACCGTCACGGATGGTCTCGCGGGTGCCTGGAAGCGGGCCGACGTCGCCATGTACGACGACAAGCGTTTCAGGCGAGCAGCTCTCGACTGACGGACGTCGGGACCGGTGATCCACTTCCCCTGCCGCGACAGCCCCGAAACATTCCCTGATGAGGCACCGGTCGCGGCCTGGGCGCTGGCCCAGTCGTGGCAGGCGCCCGGTAGGCGGCTGCTGCTCGCCGTCCGGTGGCGGTGCAGAAGACGAAACCGGCGCTGCAGCGCGCATTGCAGCAGCACTTTTTTCGCGCCAGGAAACCGGGTAGCCGCAGCCCTCGTTGTGCGGTGGCATTCTGTCCCTCATGCCGATCACCGAACCAAGGGATGACTTCCAGCGCTATCTGCGCATCGCCCGGGAGGCGCTCGTGTTCAAGCTCGACGGCCTGTCCGAGTACGGGATCCGGCGGCCGATGACGCCGACCGGCACCAACCTCCTCGGGCTGGTCAAGCACGCCGCCGGCGTCGAGATCGGCTATTTCGGCGGCTCCTTCGGCCGTCCGTTCGGGGAATCCCTGCCGTGGTTGGACGAGCAGGCCCCGGACAACTCCGACATGTGGGCGACCGCCGACGAATCCCGCGAGGACATCATCGGCCTCTACCGACGGGTCTGGGTCCACTCGGACCAGACCATCACCTCGAATCCGCTGGACGCCGTCGGACGGGTGCCGTGGTGGGGAGAGCACGGCGACGTGACCCTGCATCTGTTGTTGCTGCACGTCATCGCCGAGACCAACCGGCATGCCGGCCACGCCGACATCGTGCGGGAGCTCGCGGACGGCGCTGCCGGGTTGCGCGCGGACAACAGCAACCTCCCGTCCGGCGACGAACTATGGTGGCAGCGCTACCGCGAACAGCTGGAGGCCGTCGCTCTGCAGGTGGGCGACGTGCACCCCTGAGCGGCGGGAACTGTTCGGCGGTCCGCACGTTGTACCGGGGTCATGACACTTTCCTTCGCCGTCCTCGGCGATTCCATCGCGTACGGCCAGGGCTCCAGTCGTCCGGCCGACACCGTCGGCGCCCGCCTCACGGCTGAATTGATCGCCTCCGGCAGACCGACGGAACTGCGGGTCTTCGCGGTTCCGCGCGCATGCAGTGACGCCCTGTCAGGTCAGGTCCGACAGGCCACGGACTGGGGCGCCGACCTCGCCCTCGTCGTCATCGGCGCCAATGACCTGACGCACTTCGTCCCGACGGGCCAGGCCGCAGCCGCCCTCGGCGCCGCGGTCCGCGCGCTCCGGGCCGCCGGCGTCAGGGTGGTGGTCAGCCCCGCCCCGGATCTGAGCGTGGTGCCGTGGGTGCCGCCGCAGATGCGCATCCTGGTCAGTTCGGCCAGTGATCAGCTCCGCCGGGCCCAGACCAGGGCCGCCCAGACCGAGGGCGCCAGGGTCGCTGATCTGGACGGCGCCACCTCTGCGGCCTTCGCCGCCGACCTCGACCTGTTCAGTGCCGACCGGTTCCATCCCTCGAGTGCCGGGTATGGATTGATCGCGGCGGCCCTTGCGCCCGCGATTCTCGCTACCGCCGCCGAGGTGTCCTCCGCCAGGTGAGGTGCCGGTTCTGGCTGGTCAGGGACGTGGGCAGCAGATCAAGTGAAGCCGTGTGCCGGATCGGTGGCCGTGCTACCTTTTGCGTCAGTCGATCGGATCCGCGCGTTCGGGGGCGTGGACGACGAGCACTTCCAGAGGTGGCCGTGGTGCCGTGCGGGAGCACAGGGTGGTGAGGCACTGCGATTGCGGGTGCGTCAATCACGCTGATGAGCCCTCCCTCGCCAGGGGCAGCACCCTGCTGGGCCAATTGCACAACTTGTCTGCGCTGGCCAGATCCCTCAGCCAGGTCACGACCCTGGAGCAGTTGCTCGAGGTGGCCGGTGAGGAGATCCGTGCCGGCCTCGACTGTTCGACCGTCTCGATCTCCCGGTTGGAGCCCGGTGCCGGCATGTTGCGCACTCTGATCAACGTCGGGGATCTGGGCCCCAGCGAACAACGTTGGCCCAAGGACGAGGTCTACACGTTGCAGAATTTCCTGAACCTGCAGGGCATCGTCAGCAACCTGCAGATGTGGACGATGACGATCGGCGATCCGGAGGCCGAGCCGTCGGAGGTGAGACTGCTCGAAGAACTGGGCAAGAAGACCGCGATGGGGGCGCCGCTCATCGTCGACGACACCCTGTGGGGCGAGCTCTACGTCACCTACGCCGAGGCGGATTTGTTCGGCGCCGGCGACAAGGCCTACGTCGAGGTCTGCGTGGCGGTTCTCGAGAGCGCAATCACCAAGGTCCTGCAGATCCGCGTCCTGGAGCGGCTGGCCTTCCGTGATCCCCTGACCGGGCTGGCGAACCGCCGCGCGCTGGACGAAGCGGCCGAGTCGGCCTACGGGCTGCTGGCCGGGAAGAACATGCTGCGGGTCAGCGTGGTGGCCATCGACCTGAACGGTCTGAAGAACGTCAACGACACCGTCGGCCACGCCGAAGGCGACCGCCTCATCACCAGCGCGGCCGCCGCCATCCAGAACCAGTTCAACCGACTGCCGGGCAGTCTCACCGCCCGGGTCGGTGGCGACGAGTTCGTCGTGCTGGTGCCCAGCCACAGCACCGAGATCGTGGCGGCAGCTGCCGAGGCGGCGGTGGCCAGCATCGCCGATCTCGAGCTGGGCGACGGCGCGTCGTGCGGCATCGCAGTCGCCCAACGCCCCCACATCGACGAGTCCGTGGCCGCGCTGCTCGCCCGAGCCGACAGCGCCCAGTACGAGTCCAAGCGTTCCGGTGCCCTGGTGATCGTCGAAGCCCCGGCGAGTCCCCCGCGTGCAGCGGGCACTGGTCATTCGGCCCAGACCGCCAGCTGATCCGGCCGCACGGAGCCGGGACCCACCCCAGATCGACATCCACCCCGAGACGGTCCACCGATTCGGGCCTCTCCGTTCGGCGGCGGCGCCCGATCCGGTCAGGCGTTCTCGGCGGCTGCGGCTGCGGCTGCGTTCGCGGCAGCGGCGGCGGCTGCGGCTGCGGCGGCGGCTGCGGCTGCGGCTGCGGCTGCGGCTGCGGCTGCGGCGGATCGAGCGGGGAGCAAAAGTCCCATTTGTGTCCGGAATGTCGGAATTATGCTCCCCGCAACTCTGGGTGGGTGGCGGGTGGCGGGTGGCGGGATGGCGGGTGGCGGGTGGCGGGTGGGGGATGGCGGATAGCGGTGGGGGGGTGGGGTGTGGGGGTGCCGGGGCGGGTGCGGGGCTCAGCCCAGGGCGACGGTGACGGAGAGGTTGATGCCGCGAATGTTGACGAAATCGAACCCGCTGAACTTGCCGCCGGAGAACCCGAGACCCGCGAGAGCCTTTCCGTCCGCTCCTTTCTCGTAGCTCTGGTGGTTGACGGCGTAGCCGGCCTTGGGCAGCGCCAGCAGGAAGAAGTTGTAGGCCGCGTCGGGTTCGGTATCGGTGGTCGTGCACACCAGGTTGCCCACGGTGTCCTTCGCAGTGTGGGACCCGCTGCAGTCGGCGCCCCGGGGCAGCGGTACGTCGGTGCCCGGCATCACCCCGCCCACGGCGGCCGGCGCCACCGTCGGTCCGGACGCCGTCACCACAGCGGCCGATCCGGTGGGGAGCGGCGCCGTCATGGTAGGTGAGGTGTTGCCGCTGCCGAAGATCCGGTTGCAGAGCAGGCCGTACTGGGCGGCGATGGCCGAAGCGGCGGAGTCCGGGATGTTCTGCACGTCCGGCAGGTCCTTCTTGCCGGCCAACTCCTTCCAGCCGAGGCTCGTGACCCCGCACCAGACGGCATGGGCCCCCGTCCCTTTGATGGCGAACATGTCGGGGTTCCCGGCGAGGTGCCCGGCGTGGTCCCCGATGCCGGAGATCAGCTCGGGGTGACCGGTCTCGGTGGCCAGATTCCACCGGTCCTGACCGTCCTGACCGACCACCACCAGCATGTCCATGCTGGTGGACAGCCCGCCGCCGTCGGCCGCCGCCCACTCGCAACCGAGCGTGGAGTCGGACTTGATCGGCGAGGGCAGAGAGGTGGCGACCGGCACGGTGAAGAACGGCTGCAGGTCGGCCTTGGTCAACGCCCGGCAGGGGTCGATGGCAGGTCTGGCCGGACCGGTGTCCGGCGCGGTCGAGGTGTCCGCTTCGGATGCGGGACCCGCGGCGGACTGGGCGGCGATCGCCGACACGACCACCGCGGGCAGCGACGGAGCCCCGAGCCCGGTGGTCGGAGCTGAGGTCGAGGAGCAGGCAACGAGGCAGAGCGCGGTGGCCGCGATCAGGAGGCCGGCGGTGAGACGAGGTGGAGTCATGACCTCATCCGACTCAGCCGCCGTAACGTCTGAGTAACAGGGCTATCCGGACGGTCAGAGCCGTGAGGCCGGTGTAGGCGGACCAACCCGACCCGGTCGGTCGGGGCGGCCGCGTGGGGTCAGTTGATGATGCCCGCGCAGGGCGGGATCTTGGTGTTGATCGCCGCCTTGGTCTCCGGCGTGAGCGTCACGGCGGCCATCGCCACCGCAGCCGGGCCGCTGTTCGCATCGGCGGTCAGGGTGGCCACCTTGCTGTTGTCACCGTTGGCGGCGGAGGTGGCACCCGCCTGGAACAGGTCCCCGAGTTCCTTGAAAGCGGCCACGGCCTTGGTCGCATAGTCACTTCCACCGCTGAACCCGGGAGGCGGCAGGGTGGCCACGCTGCTGGACGTGGTCGAGTAGATGGTGCCGATGTCGGCCAGCACCGGGCTCAACGCCTTCAGCTTGTCGGCGTCCGTCGCTCCGCCGGCGGTACCCATCTTGGCCGCTTCGGCCTTCAGTGGCGCCAATCCGGCGCAGACCGCGGTGAACCAGGCGGTCGTGGCATCGTCCAGCGTGCTGGAGGGATCGCCGACGGTCTGGGTCACCGCGGGCGCGCCGGACGCCGCCGGGGGCGGGGACATCTCGGGGCCTGACGACATCGCTGGGCCAGACGACATCTCGGGGCCCGACGACATCTCGGGGGCCGACGACATCGCTGGGCCTGACGACATCTCGGGGGCCGACGACATCTCCGGGGGCGGGGTCATCGCGGCGGGGGACGCTGCCGAAGTGGTGGCCGCGGCAGATGTCGAGGGTCCGGCGGTGGCGGTCGAGGAGGATCCACAGGCAGCGGTGCAGAGCAGCAGAAAGCTCAGACCGGTGGCGATGATCCCATTCTTCTTCGTCATGGAGTTGCCCCTTTCTGATCGAATGACGCCCGGCCCGCGGTCATCCTGTTCGCACCGGATGAAATGGTCAGATCAGACGATAGCCGTTTCGCCCAGAGCCCCGAATCGATCAGCCGGAAAGCTTTCAGATGTCGCTCTCCCGGGCAAAAGGGCAGGGAGCCGCCGGGCCGGCATCATGGCTCCGGTGACCGTCGGTCAGATCGTGACCTCGGTGGGGTGGCCCATTTCTTTGGGTTTTCTTTGCAATTCTGCCGATGCCGCCGGATGCGGCAACGCCGGATTCACCAGCCGACGTACCAGGCTCGCGTTGATCCGGTGTTGTTCGGCTCGAAGGCCCGCTCGGTGAGACCGGCGATCTTGCGCCATTGATCTCCCCACAGGTTGTTCAGTCCGGTGGTGATCTCGGCCCTTGCTACGTCGTGGGTCTCGGCAGGCAGTTGGTTCATGGTTCCGCGACCCGCGTGGTCCACGTAGGCGGTCTCGGTGACCAGGCAGCGCAGTCCGTCGGCCCTGGCCCGCAGCGCGTAGTCGACGTCGGCCCCGTACCCGTGACGGGGGAAGGCCTCGACGTTGAGGATGCCGACGACCCGCACCAGGTCGATGTTGAAGGCCAACGCGGTGCCGTCGCAGAACGGCACCTCGCGGTAGGCGCGGCGTGGTTCGAACGAAGCGGCGCTCCCCTGCACCGTCCACACTCGTTGGTGTAGCCAGAAGTCGTTGTAGCAGGCGGCCGCGATGGCCACGTCGTCGTTCTCGATCACCGACAGTGCCAGCCAGTAGACGAAATTCGGGGAGAGCCGGGTGTCGTTGTTGACCACCATGCACACGTCGTCGCCCTGCGCCATCGCGTGCTCGAGGCCCCAGTTCGTGGCGCCGATCCAGCGCGTGTTGCTACCAGGGCGGTGTACCGACACCCGTTCGTCCTGGTAGGGGGATTCGTAATCGCCCCGGTTGTCGACCACGACGATCCGGTAGTTCGGCACCAGCGCCACGTCGCAGTCCAGGAGATCACCGACCACCGTGTCGGTCAGGTTCGACGCCCCGAACGCAGGCACGATGACAAGAACGGACTGCTCGATCGGGGTCACTTCTTCCGCATCGGTCAACATCGCTCGGTTACCTTTCGCACGGCGGGTCCGGACACCATTTCGCATGGCAGGGACGGCCACCTCTCGCATGGCGGGCCGACCATCTTCTGCAGGGCAGGGCCAACAGACGCTCCCAGGGTAGGGCTGTCTCGGCGCGGCCCGTCGAGCGAACCCCTGACCTGGGACGATGTCGCGCGCTGTGATCCGGGCAACAACACAGCGCTACTGGGCGAACCAGATCCGGGTCGTGACAGCAGTCCCTTGGTCGGCCTTCCTCAGCCTGCCAGGGCCTGTACCAGGTCGTCCCACAGGTCCTCGACGTGCTCGATGCCGACGGAGAACCGCAACAGGTTCTCGGGGGCGCCGTTGGCCGCGTCGACCGCGTAACGGGCCCGGCGTTCGATCAGCGACTCGACCCCGCCCAGGCTGGTGGCATGGGTGATCAGGGCGACCCGGTCGCAGACGGCCTCGGCCTCCGCCGCGCCTCCGGTGACCAGGAAGGAGATCATCGCGCCGTAGCCCTGGTGCAGTCGGGTGACGCGTTCGTGGCCTGGATCCGCAGGCAGACCGGGGTACAGCACCCGCTCGACGCCCGGGTGCGCGTCGAGCCGCCGCGCGAGGTCCGCGGCGTTGGCCTGGGCCCGGTCCATCCGGACGGCCAGGGTGCGCATGCCCCGGAGGGTCAGGAAGGTTTCCAGCGCGCCCGGAGATGCGCCACCGAGGTCACGTCGCAGCTTGAGCCCGGCCCAGACCTTGCTGTCCTTGGCGACCAGTGCGCCCATCAGGACGTCGGAGTGCCCGGCCAGGTATTTGGTGGCCGAGTGCATGACGATGTCCGCCCCGTGTTCGAGAGGCCTCAGCACCACCGGCGAGTTCCAGGTGGAGTCGACGGCGACCAGCGCGCCGACGGCATGGGCCGCCTCGGTCAGGACGGGCAGGTCGGCGACCTCGAACATCGGGTTGGTCGGCGTCTCGACCCACAGCAGGGCCGGTGCCGGTACCAGCCGGAGAGCCTTGAGAACTGCTGCAGTGTCGCTGATGTCGACGCGCCGGACAAGTGCCCGCCCGAGCCGTACCTGCTCGTCGAGCAGCATGCTGCTCCCGGAGTACACCGACCGCGGTGCCACGATGACACTACCGGTCGGCAGCCCCTCGATGACGGCGGCGATGGCCGCCATGCCGGACGAGAAGCCAAGTGCCAGACCGCCTTCCAGCTCACCGAGAGCGGTTTCGAAGGCGCGGGTGATCTCGCTTCCGCCCTGCCGGAGGTAGTTCGCATCGGTCCCGGCGTGGAACGTGGCGGACAGCGGGATGCCGGAGTTCAGCGGTGCGCCGGGCTCCGGGGCCGGACGCCCGGCGGCGACCACCACGCTCGACTGCCGCAGGGCGGAGGACTCACGCAAGCTCATGGTCGAGGACGGTAGTCCATCGCCATCCCCGACGATCCCGTGGCCGGCCTCGACTACTCGGGATGCTCCGCTCTGGCCTTGAGTTCCTGCAGGCGGGCGTCCCAGGCTGCGGCCAAGGAGTTCATCCAGGCCGCAGTGGCGGTCAACTGCTCCGGCCTGACACGGAAACACATTTCACGGCCGGTCTTCTCGCTGGAGACCAGGCCCGCGTCCGACAGCACGGTGAGGTGCTTGACGATGGCCTGACGCGAGACGGGCAGTGCGCGGGCCAGGGCGCTGGCACTACTGGACGGACGATCGGCGACCAGGACGAGCAGGTCCCGCCGGGTGCCGTCGGCCAACGCGGTGAAGACCCGCTCGGGCGGGACGGTCACCGTCACCGTGCCGAGACCCTTTCGGGAGCGATTGCCGCTCGTCCGGCAAGGCTCCGCAGTTCCGACTCCCAGCCCTCGGAGTTGTCCGAGAAACCGGCCTGACGCACGTCTTCCGGCGAATCGAGGGCATCGAAGCCGGATTCGACCACGCTGACCCTGACCCCGTCCGGCGCCTCCTCGAGATGGAATTCGATCAGGGTGCTGATGCCGTTCGTCAGGTCCCGACCCGGGAACTGACTCGCCCACCGGAAGGCTACGTACGTCATCGGGTCGATGGCGATCACCTCGACCGGGAAACGTCCCCACTTGTCCGAGCTCCGGACGGTCACCGCTCCGATGCTGCGGTAGGCGGGGGCGGGGACCTCGCTCGGAACCCACCAACCGGGTTCGGTCACCATGTCCCAGACGCGAGGCAATGGGGCCTGCACCAGGATGTTTCGTTCGATCTGGTCGGTCATGTCGGCAGAGCCTTCCGTTCGGGACGCAGTCGGCTCGTGTGCAACTGCGCGATTGCAGTCACTATGACACCAAGGCACCGCACATGCAACCCCTGGGTTGTATGTGCGGTGCCTTGTCCCACCGAGCGTCAGATCTTGGCGAGGCGGTAGATCGCCACCGAATCCTTTGCCGGGACGGTGATCGTCGTCTGGCCGCGGTAGTCGACGCGAACGGTCGGCCCGGAGCATCCGTGCTGGGCCTTGGACCCGTGGATGATGTCGCAGTAGGTGCCGGCGGCCAGTCCGGTCTGCACGGTGACCTTCTTCGCAGCGGTCTCGTTGTTGACGGCGATGAAGGCGCGGTCGCCCCGCGAGAAGGCGGCCAGGTTGTCGCCGTCGTCATACCAGTTCGTCACGGCGGCCCTGCCCGCGTCGTTGTGCCAGCCGACCATGTTGGCCACGCCGGTGTACCGGTCGACGCAGACCCAGCCGTTGCTGCAATCGGTGTTCGTCACGAACCCGTTCGCATCCGACGGCGGCGAGTCGTCAGGAAGGGTCCACGCGAAACTCGCGTAGACGGCGGGTGTTCCGTATCCGTAGGCCAGCATGAACTGCGTCGCGATGGTGTTGGAGTCGCTCTTGTAGTTCAGGCTCGAGCCGTTCCGCTCGGTGTCGTGGTTCTCCACGAAGGCCAGCGACTTCGAACTCGGCAGCAGGCCCGACGCCTCGCCGAACACCCTGAGGTCACCGATGTTTCCGCCCGGTGTGGTGGTGTAGCTGCGGAACGCCGACTGGATCTGCGAGGCGAAGTCGAAACCGAGCAGGCTGCCCTGCTGCTGGAACGCGGTGGCCGAGATACGGCCGGGGCTACCGGCTCCGACCTCGAGGGCGATGTACGGACGGGTGCCGTCCACCGTCTTGTGCAGGCGCGACTCGATCGCCGTCAGATCGGTCTGCCCGATGTGCTTGGCCGCGTCGACCCGGAAACCGGAGACGCCGTAGCCGATCAGCTTGTTCAGATAGGCCGCGATGGTGTTGCGGACCCTGTCCGAACTGGTCTTCAGGTCCGACAGTCCGACGAGTTCGCAGTTGAAAACCTGCGTGTAGCTGTTGAAGTCGGCGATCGAGCCGTTCTGGTCGGTGCTGCCCGCGTTCGGCGCGATCGGGCAGTCCTTCGGGTAGCTGTGGAAGTCGGCCGGCGAGTACAGGCCGGCGTAGCTGTACTTGGTGAAGGCGACGTTGCCGTAGGACAGGTTGCCCTGGCCGGTCATGTGGTTGATGACGGCATCGACGATGACCTTCACCCCGGCGCGCCGACAGGTGCTGACCATCGCCTCGAACTGGCTCTCGGTGCCCATCCGGCTGCTCAGGTGGTAGTCGACCGGTTGGTAGACCTCCCACCACGGGTGCAGGACCACATTGCTGCCATTGCCGAGCGCCTGTCGCTTGACCGAATCCTGCGGCGGTGCCACCTGGACGGCGCCGTAGCCGGCCGGCCCGAGCACCGTCGTGCACTCCTTGGCCACCGAGGGCCAGTTCCACTCGAACAGGTTGGCGATGACGTCCTTGACCGGCCGGTTCCGGCCGTCCTGGCCGTGGTTGTCGGGGGTGCCGACGGGAGTGGCCACCGACGCCGTGCCGGCCACCGTGTGCGGAGCGACCGCCGGCAGGGCCAGCGCGACCACGGCGACCGTGGCGGCTACGGTGATCGGCATCGTGGCCCGGCGCCAGCTCGAGCGTGCCCGCCCCGGTGCTGCGTGCGCATGTGATCGGGTTTGCCAGAGTTGAACTCTCATGGAATCTCCACTTCGTCGGGTCGATGGTCCGGGCCGCCCGACGCGGCCAGGACGGGCGTTGCCCGCCCAACATAGTGATCGGCGTCACCCAGCCTCACGCGGGGTGCGTGGGGTCCTCCATGATCGGTGGATCCTGGTACACCGGTAGCTCCCGCATCCGACGCAGAGGCGACAGGAAGACCGGCAGGAACGCGAGTGCACCACCGCAGGCGGCGACCAGAAGGGCGCTCCGGACGCCGATGGTCGATCCGAGCACGCCGCCCAGGAAGGCGCCGAGCGGCATCGTCCCCCAGACGAGGAACCGCATGGTGGCGTTCATCCGGCCGAGAAGTGCCGGTGGGCAGAGACCCTGGCGGAAACTGACCTGGGTGATGTTGTAGATCACCACTCCCATCGAGGTGATGATCTGGGCGACCGCCAGCAGGGCGAGCGTCCAGTCCCGCTGCACGAACGGCACCACAAACCCGCACGGGGCGATGACGAGGACCGAGAGCCAGATCGCCGGTCCCTGCCCCACCCGGTCTGCAAAGCGTCGGGCCAGGAATGCGCCGGTCAGGCCGCCTACCGCGCCGGTCGAACTGATCAGGCCGATCCAGCCGGGCGACAGGCCCAGATCTCGCGCGAGGAGCACGTAGAAGACCGCGAAGGTCATGACGCTGAACAGGTTCGACGTACCGGTGCACAACGCGATCGCCCGCAGGAGGCGGTTGCCGAGTACGAAACGCAGCCCTTCGCCGATTTCCCGCCGCAGCTGTCGATCCGGTTGCCGGGGCGGTTTGGCCGGGCGGGCCTTGATGGCGGCCAGCCACGACGCCGACCACAGAAAGCTCAGCGCATCGACCACCACGGCGAAAGGCGCCGTGAGCACCTGGATCAGCAGACCGCCCACGCTGGGCCCGGCGATCTGCGAGACCGATTCACTGGCCTGGAGTTTCGCATTTCCCTCGACCAGGCCCTTCCGGCCGACGAGCTCTGGCAGATACGACTGATAGGCGACGTCGAAGAAGACGGTGCAGACCCCGACGACCAGAGCGACGACGTAGAGCTGCCCGATGGTCAGCATGCCCGCCCACTGCGCGACCGGGATGGACCCGAGGGCGATCGCACGCAGGATGTCGTTGATGATCAGGACCGAGCGTCGGCGCATGCGATCGACCCAGGCGCCGGCCGGCAGCCCGACCAGCAGGAAGGCAGCCGTCTCGGCCGTCGTCAGCAACCCCACCTCGAAGGTGCTCGCATGGACGGCCAGGATGGCCACCAGCGGCAGCGCGAGTTGGCTGACGGTCGAGCCGAACTGGCTGACGGTCTCGCCGATCCACAGCCGCCGGAAGTCGCGGTGGTGCCAGAGCCCACCCCGTCGATGAGGCGTCGTGGTGGGGTCTGTTGTGGTCACGCCGGCCAGCATGGAACCAGTGATAGAGGTTTGTCAATCACTTTCGACTACAGTTCTTGGCATGACGGAGCCTGGCGGTCCTGCAACGAGTCAGCCTGGCAGCCCTGGATCGAATCAGCGGAGGGCGGCCACCGACCAGGAGGCCAAGGCGCTGGCGTCGTCGCTGCGGCTCCGTATGCTGCGAATCTGCCTGGGGGAGAGCCACACCAACTCCGAGATCGCCCAGATCCTGCACCTGGAACCGGGAAACACGCTGCATCACGTCAGAACCCTGGTCCGCGCCGGGTTTCTCGAGGCACAGGCCGAACGGCGGGGCGCCAGGGGCGCACGCGAGATCCCGTATCTGGCCACCAGGAAGTCCTGGCGGCTCAGCACGCCTCCGCAGGATCAGCTGATGCTGGACACCTTCCTGGAGGAGATCGCCCTGGTGCCGGAAGCCGACGTGAACACGGCTCGTCTGGGGCTGCGGCTGCCGCCGGCGGACATGGAGGAGTTCCGGGCGCAGCTGCAGCACCTCCTCGACGACTTCGCCAGCCGCCCGGATGATCCCGCGGCCCCGGCGTGGTCGGTTTTCCTGAGCGTGCACCCCGACCCGAACCGACCCTGAGGCCGGTTTTCGCTGGTTCGGAGGGGCATTGGGGTGTAAGGCGGGCCGTGGACGGTTTACCTTGGGGCACATTCGGTTTTGGGGGCCACGAACAGGGCATGTTGGGGCACTAGGCGAGAAACGTACTGCAGGCGTTTCATCTCTCAGGTCCCGCCGGTTGAGCCAACAGCCGGCGGGACCGCCTCCGCTGAGATTGTCAGCGGGTGGTCGTCGGGTGGGTCTCGATATCGGGTGGGTCTCGGAGGGCGAGCAGGTGGTCCGGCGCGACGAGGGGTCCGGACTCGCCCGTATTCGTCGGTGACAACTTCTCATTCGTTCCGGATTTACGGAGCCGATAACATGAGCAGGTGAGCGTGGACCGGTTGCAGCCCCCGACCACCCAGCAGCGCCGCACTCAGGTCAGCCGCGAGAAGATCCTGGACGCGGCCGTCAGGTGCCTGGTCGAGTTCGGATACGCGGGCGCCTCGACGCTCAAGATCCAGGAGCTCGCCGGGGTCTCCCGCGGTCGTCTCCTCTACCACTTCGCGTCCCGTGATCTCCTGCTGATCGGCGCCGTCCACCATCTTGCGGCGGGTCGGGTGATCGAACTGGGCAACGAGGCCACCACCATCATCAGGGTGGCGCAGGACGATCCGGCGCGGATCGACCAGGCCGTCGCCCGGGTCTGGCTCGACTTCCACCAGCCCTACTTCTGGGCCGAGATGGAACTCTGGATCGCGGCCCGGCACAGCGAGGAACTCCGCGCAGCGCTCGGTCCGAGCGAGCGGGTGCTCTACCAGAGCATCTACGGCACGGTCGACGCCCTGTTCGGTCCGGTCTTCTCCACCCGATCGAGCTACCAACAGGTCCGGGAGATCCTCTTGTCCAGCATGCGCGGAGTTGCTCTCGCTTACACCTTCCGCAACCGCGTGCCGGCGGCCGACCCGCACCTGGTGTACTGGGTGAAGATGGCTCGGGAGCTGCTGTCCCGGTAGGCGTTTCGCGCAAACTCAGCACGGTGGAGTGCTGTCAGAGGATTTTGCGCATCGCACCCATCCGCGTGCCCTCCGGTTCCGAACATGGACTTTCGCAGGGGACAAATACACCATTTCACCTTTCTTCCGGTCAGTGTTGACTCTTCGCGTCGCAAAGGGGAAGGTGGCGGGAAGTCGAGTTCACCGGCCGCTCTGCGAATGGGTCAGGCCTTCGAAAGGACAGTCAATGGCGACACGTTCACAGCAGTCCCGCAAGCACCCCGCCGGGCCCGCAATGGCGCCCGGCACCGACAATCGCCCGCACGATCACGGGGACATTCCGGACAATGGCGAGGCCGCTCGTGACGGCTTCAGCCGTCGGCGGTTTCTCGGTTACCTGCTCGCCGCTCCGACTCTGGTCGTCGCGGCCGAGCTCAGCCTGTCGAGTACCAGGAGCAACCAGGCCGACGCCGCCATCCCGTCTGCGCCCGGTCCATCGGATCTATTCGATCTGGGTGATCTGCAGAACCTCGCCGCCGCACCGACCTCCGGCCTGATCTCCATCCAGGTCAATGCCGACGGGACCGCTTCGTTCGCCCTGCCGCGCGCCGAGGTGGGCCAGGGCATCACCACCTCGATCGGCATGCTGATCGCCGAGGAGATGGACCTCCCGCTGAACAAGGTGATCGTCACGCTGGCCGATGCCCGCCCGGAACTGCTCCTCAACCAGCTCACCGGCGGGTCCAACTCCATCCGGTCGATGTACACGCCCGTCCGGGTGGCTGCAGCAACGGCCCGCGCGCGTCTGGTGGCCACTGCCGCGGCGAAGTTCGGGGTCGACGTGTCCACGTTGAAGGTCAGTGGCGGCGTCATCACCACGGCTGACGGACGGACCGCCACCTATGGTTCGCTGGCGGTCGCGGCCTCGTCGTCGGTGGTGATCACCCTGCCGGTGCAGCTCAAGCCGCAGTCGCGGTTCACCCTGGTCGGCACCTCCCAGAATCGCGTCGACGCCTTGGCGGCGGTGACCGGCAAGAAGGTCTTCACCATGGACCTGGTGGTGCCGAACGCCCTGCCCACCATGGTGTGTCGCCCGCCGAGCATCAACGGAACGGTGAAGTCGGTGGCGAACATCGCCGCCGTGGAGCTGATGCCGGGCGTCACCGATGTCGTCATCGTTTCGACCGGGGTAGCCGTGCGCGCTGCGACCTTCGGACAGTGCATCGACGCCGTCGATGCGCTAGAGGTGACCTGGGGTGCCGGCAGCGAGGACGCCCAGTCCGACGCCACCGTGCTCGCGGAGATCAGAGCCGCACAGATCCCGCTCGTCGTCCCGCCGCTCAACCTGCTGGCCAAGACCGTCGACGGTGACTTCACCTTCTACTTCCGCAGCAACAGCCCGCTCGAGACCAACTGCGCCATCGCGGATGTCAGGGCGACCAGCGCGGAGATCTGGTCGAGTCTGAAGAGCCCCATCTCCGCACAAGCGGCGATCGCCCAGAAGCTCGGTCTTCCGCAGACCTCGGTGAAGTGCCACGTCACGACGGGCGGCGGCTCCTTCGGACGACACCTGTTCTGGGACGCGGCGATCGAGGCGGCCGAGATCTCGCAGAAGCTGAAGAAGCCGGTCAAGCTGATGTGGCACCGGACGGACGACTTCCGTCATGGACGGACGCATCCGCTGGCCACCTCGCGCATCAGGGCGACCTACCTGGCCGGCAACGTGGTGACCTTCGAACAGCGTCACACCAGTGTGTCGACCGACTTCTCCCACGGACTCGGTGAAGCGATCACCTCGGTCGCCGCACAGCTGCCCGTCGCCGGCAATCTCTCGTTCTCCGAGACGGTCTTCGAGCTCACCGCGAACGTGCCCTACAACTTCGGGGTGACCACGCAGCTGCTCAGCGAGGTCGACATGGGTTTTCACACGGGCAGCACGCGCAACATCTACTCGCCCGACGTCTGCACCTCCACCGAGCTGATGGTCGACAAGATCGCGAAGACAGCCGGCCAGGATCCGTACCAGTTCCGTCGCGCCTTCCTCAAGGATGCGCGGTCGATTGCGGTGCTGGACAAGGTCGCCCAGGTCGGCAACTGGGGTCGCACGATGCCGGCCGGAACGGCCCAGGGCATCGCCTTCCACTCCGAGTACAAGGGCGTGTCAGCCTGTCTGGTCGAGATCGACTGCACCCCAGCTACTGTCAATCGCAAGATCAGAGATGCGTTCACCGGCCCTCGGGTGACCAAGGTCGTCTTCGCGGTCGACGTCGGATTCGCGCTCAATCCGAAGGGGATCGAGGCGCAGATGCTCGGCGGGATCATGGACGGCATCGCCCAGACGCTCACCTCGAGCCTGCATTTCAAGAACGGCATCCCGCTCGAGGGCAGCTGGGACAACTACTACTACACGCGTCAGTGGAACGTCCCGCCGACGATCCAGGTCATCGTCATGCCGACGACGACCGGTAACCCTGGCGGCGCCGGGGAATTCGGCGTGGCCGCCTCCATGGCCGCCGTCGCCACCGCCTACGGCCGGGCCACCGGCACCATGCCGACCAGTTTCCCGATCAACCACAATTCACCGCTCGGTTTCACTCCGCTCCCGCTCGAACCGCCGCTGCCCCTCGAGCCCACCAACGGCCTCACGTCCGGAAATTGAGGAAACCCATGTCCATGCACACGTTCAACGTCAACGGCCAGAAGGTCACCGTCGAGACCGATGACGACGTCCGACTGCTGTGGGTGCTCCGCGACCTGCTCGGCATCCACGGACCGAAGTACGGCTGCGGCCTGGATGTCTGCAAGGCCTGCACCAGCCACATCAACGGGAAGTCGTTCAACCCGTGCTCGGTGCGGGTGGCCGACATCAAGCCGACGGACCAGATCACCACCATCGAGGGCCTGCCGGCCACGGTCGGTGCGGACCTGCACCCGATGCAGCAGGCCTGGCTGGACCAGGACGTCGCGCAGTGCGGATACTGCCAGCCTGGACAGATCATGGCGGCCGTCGCGCTGGTCAAGTCCAAGAACGGCGCCCCGATCACCGAGGCCGACCTCGACGGCATCCGGAACATCTGCCGCTGCGGCACCTACCCGCGTATCCGGGAGGCGATCAGGCAGGGCGCAGCGAAGATGTAGCCAGCTCACCCTCCGTAGTTTTCTTTCCGTCTTTGGGTCGATGACATCCACCGTCAGGGCCGACAACGCCGATGCCTGCCCGGATAACATCGCGAAGGGCGGGGGTCTCCCTCGGGAGCAGTGTCGCGGGTAGGTCTGATGGGGCGAGGGCGATGACATCTCTGATTCCCCGTGCGCTGACGCTGCCCCTACCCGCAGACACCAACCTCGCCGTCGATCTGGAAGAGCTGAGGCTCCAGGCCCTCCGTCGGTTCGGGGTACTCGACACGCCGGCCGAGGATGCGTTCGACGAGATCGCGGAGCTGGCGGCACGACTCTGCGGGGCCCCGATGGCACTCGTCAGCCTGGTCGACCGTGACCGCCAGTGGTTCAAGGCGAGGGTGGGGTTCGAGCCGCCGCAGACCCCGCGCAGCGAATCGTTCTGCGCCCACGCCCTTGACAGCGACGATGTCCTGGTCGTCGAGGACGCTGACCGGGATCCCCGATTCTGGGACAATCCGCAGGTGGTCGGGGGGGCCGGGATCCGCTTCTACGCCGGAGCGCCGCTGGTCACCTCGGACGGTCATCGGCTGGGGACACTCTGCGTGCTCGATACGGTGCCGCGCGCGGGGGACGCCCAGCAGGTCGAGGACCTCGCGCTGTTGTCACGCCAGGTCGTGCGGTTGCTCGAACTGCGCGAGCAGGCGGGTCGGCTCGCGAGTGAGGTCGTAGCCCGGATGGTCGCCCAGGAGGAAAGGGCCCGCAACCAACACCTGCTGGACGAGGTACTGGGCAACACCGACGTGCTGATCTACGCCAAGGACCTGACGGGCAGGTTCGTCCTGGCGAACCCGGCGCTGCGCGACATGATCGGGCCGGTGGAGGGAGAGCTGCTCGGGCAGAGCGACTACGACCTGTTCACGCCCGAGGACGCAGGCACGTTCCGTCGCAACGATGCCCTGATTGCCACCAGCGGGCGCCCCGAGTCGTTCACCGAGGAACTCAACCACGCCGACGGCGGCCTCCGGGTGTATCGATCGACCAAGTTCCCGCTGCGCGGCGAGGACGGCGAGGTGTACGCGGTGGCCGGCGTGTCCACCGATGTGACCGAACTGGCCGCCGCCCGCTCGGAGCTGAAGGAATCGCAGGAACGCTGGCGCGCGCTCGTCGAGCATTCGCCGGTGGCGGTGGCGGTGATCGCCGCCGATGGCAATTTCGTCTATGCCAATCCCGAGGCGCTGGTGCTCTACGGGGTGCACGAACGCGAGGACATCGAGGGCCGGCCGGCAGGCCTGTTCGCCCCGCCGGGCGATCTACCCGACATCAGGCGAGTCTTCGATGAGGTGCTCGCCGGCGGCCCGCCACTGCGCAGTCATCGCCGGCAGCTCCGCCAAGCATCCGGCAGTGTGCTGACCGTCGAGGTCAACGCCGTGGCGGTCACCTACCGTGGCGCGTCGGCCATCCAGGTCGAACTGCGCGACATCAGCACGAGGGCGGCGGCCGAGGAAGCTCTCCGCGCCTCCGAACACCGGTTCCGTGCGGTCTTCGACGACAGTCCGGTGGCGATGGCGCTCGCAGACGAGAACGGCCTCTTGGTCGATACCAACGCAGCCTTCGGGCAGCTTCTCGCGGTCCCCGTTTCAGACCTGCTAGGAGACTCCTGAATAACTGTGTCGGTCCGCCCACCTGATTCGCGGGTTTGGGACGATGGGTGGATGCAGGGTCGAGCGGGTGATCAGCGGGA